>NZ_JBEYAL010000036.1:0-90222 GCF_040631655.1 Streptomyces sp. NPDC019937 | reverse complement strand
ACGAGCGCGGGGCCGCGAGGTGCCGCCCGCCGCGGCAGCGGCTGATGTCACAGCGGCGTCGGGAGCCCGGCATGATCCACACGACACCCCCTAGGGGACCGGCGGACCGGCGGGCGTGTCGACCGGCAGCACATCGGGGGACAGACTGGCGGCCCGCGCGGCGGCGGCCGTCATCCGGCGCCGGTGGTGGCGGCGGCACAGCACCTCGTAACCCACCTCGCTCTCCGGTCCGTTGACGTCGCCCACGACGACCTGGGCGCCCTCGACGACCATCTCGCCGCCGACCGTACGGGCGTTGTGCGTCGCCCGGGCGCCGCACCAGCACAACGCCTCGACCTGCAGCACCTCCACACGGTCCGCCAGTTCGACCAGGCGCTGGGAGCCGGGGAAGAGCTTGCTGCGGAAGTCGGTGGTGATGCCGAAGGCGAAGACGTCCAGGGCCAGGTCGTCGACGATCCGGGCGAGTTGGTCTATCTGCTGCGGGGTGAGGAACTGCGCCTCGTCCACGATGACGTAGTCGGCGCGGCCCCCGGCCGTCAGCACGCCGACCACATGGGCGTAGAAGTCCAGGTCCGCCACGGCCTCGACGGCCTCGGTGACCAGCCCGAGGCGCGAGGAGAGCTTGCCGTGGCCCGCCCGGTCGTCCCGGGCGTAGATCATCCCCTGGAGCCCGCGGGCCGAGCGGTTGTGCTCGATCTGCAGAGCCAGGGTGCTCTTTCCGCAGTCCATGGTTCCGGAGAAGAACACCAGCTCGGGCATGGGGGTGGTGGGGCCTTTCGTACGGGACGGGTGGCGGTGCGGGCTGCGGCGCGCGGGAGCGCGGTCGCTCAGGAGCGTACTTCGAGCAGCGGAACCAGCTGCTCCACCGGGGTCATCGAACCGTGCAGCCCGACCATCGCGGACTCCTTCGGCTCGGTCTCCGAGGCGACGATCGCGACATCGTCCCGGGCGGCGGCCACGATGTCGCCGATGCGCCGGTAGACCCGCTCGTCCACGCCGCCGGTGCCGCCGGGCGGCCCGAACCAGCCCGCCTCGATGGCCTCGTCGCGGCTGGCCACCCACATCCGCTCCCCCACCACCTCGCGCCATACGGCGAGCACATCACCGGCCGCGCCGGGCACCGCGTACAGATGGCGGGCGCGGCCCTCGCCGCCCAGCAGCGCGACGCCCGCCCGCAGCTCCCAGTCGGTGTCGAAGTCGAGCCGCGACTCCGGGTCGAAGGGGATGTCGATCATGCCGTGGTCGGCGGTGACGTAGAGCACGGCACGGGGCGGGAGTTGCTCGGCGAGCCGCTGGGCCAGCCCGTCGACGTAGCGAAGCTGGGCGCGCCACTCATCGGAGTCGACGCCGAAACGATGGCCCTTGCCATCCACTTCGCTGTAGTACGTGTAGACGAGCGAGCGGTCCGCGGCGCCCAGCTGCTCGGCCGCGAGGTCCATCCGCTCCTCGCCGGAGAGCCGGCCATGGAAGGTGCCGCCGCTCAGCGCGATCTTGGTGAGCGGGGTCTCCGCGAAGGTCGGCGCGGAGACCTGGCAGGTGTGCACGCCCGCGGCGTCGGCCAGCTGGAAGACCGTGGGATACGGCTGCCAGGCGTGCGGATCCGTCCAGGGCTGCCAGCGCAGCTGGTTCATCAGCCGGCCGGTGGCGGGGTCGGCCACCGTATAACCCGGCAGCCCGTGGGCGCCGGGCGGCAGGCCCGTGCCCACGGAGGCGAGCGAGGTCGCGGTGGTGGACGGGAAGCCCGCGGTGAGCGGGGCACCGGTGCCGCCGAGCGAGCCGGCCAGCAGCGAGGTCAGAAAGGGCGCCTCGGCGGGGTGGGCGCGCAGCAGCTCCCAGCCCAGGCCGTCGACGAGGAAGACGCACACCCGGTCGGCCGGGGCGAGCGCGAGCCCGGACGTCAGCCCGGGGACCTCCTGGCCGGCGGCGATCGCGGGCAGCAGATCGGCGAGCGAACCGGTGCCGTAGCGCGGCACCGGGGCGGTGCGGGGGTCGAGCGGGTCCGGCTCGGGCCAGACGGAGTCGGCGGCGGTGGTCGGGCCGGTGGCGGAGCCGGGCATCAGCGGCCGGCGTCCGGGGTGGCCGCGGTGGCCTCGGAGAGTGCCTGGGCGAAGGCGAGGGTCTGGCGGACGGTGTCGGGGCCGTCGCCCGCCTCGCTGACCCGCAGGCTCAGGTCGTCGGCGGTGGACGAGCCGGTGTAGCCGTGGTCGGCCTCGCAGTTGGGGTCGCCGCAGGCGGCGGGCTCCAGGTCGAGGCGGTTGACGGCGCCCCAGCCGATGGTCAGCACGACCTCGCGGGGCAGCGTGCCCGGGGTGTACGACTCGGGGTTGGCGACGACCCGGCTGAGCACGACCGACGAGATCCGCTGGAGCTTCACGGACTCGGTGGAGGTCGTCGCGTACGGCGAGGGGGAGGTGCCGTCGGCGGCCTGCTCGTCGGTGTGGCTGACGATGAAGCGGTTGCCGGTGAGGACGAGGACCGTGACATGACGGCGGACCTCGTTGGCGTCGAACGTGGTCTCCTGATGGACCAGGTACGACACGATCGGCTCGCCGCCCACGGCGGCCTCCACCGCCTCGGCCACGAGTGCCGGGTAATAGCCGCTGCGCTCGATCGCCGCGCGCAGCCCCTGGGTCGTCGTACCGGTCTTCGCCATGGACACCATCCTACGGGGCGGCGCCGACACCGGCTCCCATGCCCGCCCCGGCCCCGGGCCGTCAGTAGGCGGGCAGATGGCGGGGGCCGAGGTCGGTGCGCACCGGCGGCGGCGCCAGCCGTGCGGACGCGCCGAGCACGGAGAGGCCGCGCTGGGCGACGACCACCGGCTCCAGGTCGACGGCGACCACCTCGGGGTGGTCATCCACCAGGCGCGACACCCTCAGCAGCAGCTCTTCGAGGGCCGCGGTGTCCACCGGCTTGGAACCCCGCCAGCCGAAGAGGAGCGGCGCGGTCCGGATGGACCGGATCAGCTCGGCCGCGTCCCGGTCGGTGGCGGGGACGAGCCGGTGGGCGGTGTCGCCCAGCAGTTCGGACGGGGCGCCGGCGAGCCCGAAGGAGAGCACGGCTCCGGCGCCGGGGTCTATCGCGGCCCGTACGACGGTGTCGACGCCGCGCGGCGCCATCCGCTGCACGACCAGGCCCAGCTCCTCGGCGGGGCCGAGATGGGCGGTCAGTTCGGCGTACGCGCGGCGCAGTTCCGTCTCGCCACCGAGGGCGAGCCGCACCCCGCCCAGGTCGGTGCGGTGGCGCAGCTGCGGGGCGGTGGCCTTCAGTGCCACCGGGTAGCCGAGGCGCCCGGCGGCCCGTACGGCGCTGTCGGGGTCGGGCGCGGGCAGCGCGGGCAGCACGCTGACGCCGTAGCGGGCCAGCAGGCGCTGGGTGTCGGCGGCGGACAGCTCGATACCGGTCACGCCGGGCCCGTCCGGCCCGGGGGCGTCGGGCGGCGGGGTCTCCTGGTGCGGGGCTCCCCGGGGCGGGGCCAGCAGCACCTCGATGTCGGCGGCGGCCCCGGCCTCGTCGATGTCGTCGTACTCCGGCACCCGGCCGGGTTCCGCGGACTCCCGCCGCCAGCGCGCGTACCGTACGGCCTCGGCGAGCGCCCGCACCACGCGTTCGGCGGCCGGATAGGCCGGGATGCGGCGGGTCCCGTCCGGTGGTTCGGCGCCGGGCGCCGGGGCCGGGTCGCCGGCGCCCGCGAGGGCCTCGGCGAGGCCGGGGATCTCCAGGTGGACCACCGCGACCGGCTTGGCCGCGCCGCGCCCGGGCGCCCCGGTCGCGGCCGTGCGGATGGCCGCGGCCAGGTCCGCGGCGTGGGCGTCGCCGACCCAGGGGATGGCGGTGACGACGACGGCGTCGCACGCGTCGTCGTCCAGCGCCCCGGTCAGGGCGCGGTGGAAGTCCTCGGGGGAGGCGGCCGTGGTCAGGTCGCGCGGCGGCAGCGGGCGCAGCCCTTCGGTGAGGCAGGCGTCGTAGGTGAGCAGGCCGAGGGATTCGGAGTTGCCGAGGATGGCGACGCGCGGCCCGTCCGGGAGCGGCTGGGAGGCGAGCAGGACCCCGGCGTCGGTGAGCTGGGTGACGGTGTCCACGCGCAGGACGCCCGCCTGTCGCAGCAAATCGGAGACGGTGGCGTCGGGGATGCGGGTGGTGGGGACGGCGTGGCCGGTGGGGGCGCTTCCGCTGTGCCGGGCGCCCTTGACGACCACGACGGGCTTGACGGCGGCGGTGCGCCGGGCGAGCCGGGTGAACTTGCGGGGGTTGCCGATGGATTCGAGGTACATGAGGGCCACATCGGTCTGCGGGTCCTCGTGCCAGTACTGGAGGAGGTCGTTGCCGGAGACGTCGGCGCGGTTCCCGGTGGAGACAAACGTAGACAAACCTGCCAAACCTGCGAGACCTGCCAGATCTGCCGGACCCGCGAGATCCGCGAGCCCCGCCGTGCCCTCGGGGCCGGTGGGCCGGGTGGGTCCGGCGCCGCGCCGGTGCAGTCCGGACAGCAGGGCGATGCCGATCGCGCCGGACTGGGTGAACAGCCCGATGCGTCCGGGGAGGGGCAGCCGGGGCGAGAGGGAGGCGTTGAGCCGCACGCCCTCGGCGGTGTTGATGATGCCGAAGGCGTTGGGGCCGATGACCCGCATGCCGTAGGTGCGGGCCTGGCGGACCAGGTCGCGCTGGCGGACGCGGCCCTCGGGACCGCTCTCGGCGTACCCGGCGGAGAGGACGACGAGCCCCTGGACGCCGTGTTCGCCGCAGTCGGCGACGACGGCGGGCACCTGCGCGGCGGGAACGGCGACGACGGCCAGGTCGACCGGTCCGTCGACCTCGCGCAGGGAGCGGTGGGCCGGGACGCCGTCGGGCTCCAGGCGCGTCCAGTCCTCGGGGAAGGCGTGGTTGACGGCGTGGACCCGGCCGGTGAAGCCGCCGTCGAGGAGGTTGCGCAGTACGGTGCGGCCGACGCCGCCGGGGGCCCGGCCGGTTCCGATGACGGCGACGGAGCCGGGGGTGAGCAGCCGCTGCACGGAGCGGGCCTCGGCACGCTGTTCACGGGCGCGCATGACGGCCAGGGAGGCCTCGGTGGGTTCGAGGTCGAATTCGAGGCGGACGACGCCGTCGTCGAAGCTGCGCTTCTGGGTGTAGCCCGCATCCGTGAACACCTTGATCATCTTGGTGTTGGCGGGCAGCACCTCGGCGGCGAAGCGCCGGATGCCGCGCTCACGGGCGACGGCGCCGATGTGTTCGAGGAGCGCGGAGGCCACGCCGCGGCCCTGGTGGGCGTCCTGGACCAGGAAGGCGACCTCGGCCTCGTCGGCGGGGGCGCCCGCCGGGGACGCCGCGGAGAGGTGGGCGGGCAGGCCGTCCTCGTCGATGCGGTCGTAGCGGACGGTGGCGATGAACTCGCCCCCGACGGTCGCAGCGAGGCCGACCCGGTCGACGTAGTCGTGGTGGGTGAAGCGGTGGACGTCGCGGTCGGAGAGCCGGGGGTAGGGCGCGAAGAAGCGGTAGTACTTCGACTCGTCCGAGACGTGTTCGTAGAAGCTGACCAGGCGCTGCGCGTCATCGGGGGTGATGGGGCGGATCTGCGCGGTGCCGCCGTCCCTGAGCACCACGTCGGCCTCCCAGTGGGTGGGATACGCGTGATGGTCCGACGGGCTCGGCATGGGGACAGGGTACGGGCTCGGGTGCGGGACGGAGAGGTCCGCATGACGGACACCCTTGCGTGAACGGGGGGTGTCGAGGGAAAGTCCGTATCGGACCTGTTCGGACATGACCGGACCCACTCGGGCCCGACCCGGGCGAGACCGGACACCGTATGATCTGGTCTAGACAACAGCACCCGCAGATCTGAAGGGCATCACCATGGCTGAGCGCCGCGTCAACATCGGCTGGGCCGAGGGCCTGCACGCCCGCCCGGCGTCGATCTTCGTCCGTGCGGCGACCGCCGCCGGCGTCCCCATCACGATCGCCAAGGCGGGCGGCGCCCCGGTCAACGCCGCTTCCATGCTCGCCGTGCTCGGCCTGGGCGCTCAAGGTGGCGACGAGGTCGTGCTCGCCTCCGAGGCCGAGGACGCGGAGGCCGCGCTCGACCGTCTGGCGAAGCTGGTGGCCGAGGGTCTCGAGGAGCTTCCGGAGACCGTCTGATTCCGCCCGAATCACATTTCGGCGCGGCGGGGCCGCGGTGAACCATTTCGGATCACCGCGGCCCCGTTGTTTTTCTGCGCCGGGAATTCCGCTCAGTCTTATACCGGGCGGCTGTTAATTCCGGCCGCCCACCGTGTTTACGGAATGTTTCGAAGTTCTCACCGGGGATTCCTTTCGCACTCGGTATTCGGACAGCGAGCGCTCGGTGTGCGCGGCGGCCAGCGCCCGCGCCCGGTCGGCGTCGCCGCGCGCGACCGCGTCCACGATCGCCCCGTGCTCGGCCCAGGACTCCACGGCGCGCACCGAGAGGTCCACGGCCCCGGCCGCCCCCGGCCCGGCCTGCACACGGGCCGGATCCACCGCGTACACCCACGCCGTCTTGCGCCGCAGCTGCACCAGCAGGCCCGTCATGCTCGGACTGCCGGACGCCTGGGCGAGCGTCTCGTGGAACCAGTCGCCCAGCGCGCGCAGCTCGCCCAGCCGGCCGTGCCGCGCCCGCTCCTGACCGAGCCGCACCAGACCGCGCAGCACCTTCACGTGCGCCTCGGTGCGGCGCTGGGCGGCCCTGGCGGCGCCCAGCGGCTCCAGCAGGGCCCGGATGTCCAGGAGGTCGGCCGCCTCCTTCTCGGACGGCTGCGCGACGCACGCGCCCGCATGCCGCCGGGTGGTGACGAAGCCCTCGGACTCCAGGGTGCGCAGCGCCTCGCGGACGGGCACCCGGGAGACCCCGTAGCGCCGGGCGAGCAGTTCCTCGGCCAGCCGGGCGCCGGGCGGATAGGTACCGGAGATGATGTCGTCACGGATCGCCGCGCACACCGCGTGTGCCGAAATCCGGCGACCGCCCTGGACGGCGGCCGTATCCCCGTTCACTTCCGGTCCCGCATTGTCGAACCTCCGCCTCAACCGCCGCGAAACGCATCCCATTGACGCGCATTCAGCGACTCTATTCGAAGCCGCCGGGATTTCCGATGGGCAAAGTCAATTCGGGGTTATTTTTTGGTCACCGCGACGGTCACGGCGGCGGTCACGGTGCCGGTCACGGCGGCGACGGCATGCCGAAGGCCCCGCCCGGGGCGGACGGGGCCTTTCGACAGAGCGGCGGTGCGTCAGAGATTGACGCCGTGCGAGCGCAGGTACGACAGCGGGTCCATGTCCGAGCCGTACTCCGCGGTGGTGCGGGCCTCGAAGTGCAGGTGCGGGCCGGTGACGTTGCCGGTGGCGCCGGACAGGCCGATCTGCTGGCCGGGGGTGACCTTCTGGCCGACCGAGACGCCGATCGACGAGAGGTGGCCGTACTGGGTGTAGGTGCCGTCGTTCATCTTGATGACGACGTTGTTGCCGTACGAGCCGCCCCAACCCGCCTCGACGATCTCACCGGAGCCCACCGAGTGCACCGAGGTGCCGGTGGAGGCGTGGAAGTCGATCCCGGTGTGGCTGCCGGAGGACCACAGGCCGCTGGACGCCTCGTAGCCGGTGGAGACGTAGGAGCCACTGATGGGCGACACGAACGTGTTGAGGCGCTTGCGCTCTTCCTCACGCGCGGCGCGCTCCTTGGCCTGGCGCTCCGCCTTGGCCTTCTTCGCGGCGGCCTCGGCCTTCCGCGCGGCCTCCTGGCGGGCCACGGCCTCGGCCTTCGCCTTGGCGGCGGCGGTCTCGGCGGCGTCCCGCTGGGACTGGGCCTGCGCGTCGATCTGGTCGGAGAGACCGTCGCCCATCACCATCGCCTGACGGAGACCGGTGTCCTGGGGAGACGGCGTCTCGCCGGTCGCGGCGAGGGCGGGGCCGGCGATGCCGGCGACGACGCCCGAGGCGACCGTGGTGATGCCCGCGATGTTGGCGCCGGTGCGGACGGCGGCTTGGCGGGGACGTCGGTGCTTCCCGGCGGCACGGGTGAACGCCATGTGGTGGCGCACTCCTTTCCTTCCCTCTCGCCTACCGGGTTAGCTGACGGGTTCGGAGCAGGAAGGTCTCCTACGGGCCCCTCCCCCGGCCGGGGAAGGCGTCCGATTCACCCCAGGGACGTTTGGGTCCCCGGCTCCCCTGGCACTCGCACCATGGGACTCGGCGATGGCTGTCCGTGCCGCGGGTGCGGCGGGTATCCGGCGAACAGCCGCACTGACGCTAAACGGGCCGCGTTTCGATCACCAAACGGTTACGGGTTTTTGTTGTTCTCGCCACAAACCAAACACCCCACGAATCGGGCATATGGGAGGACCCCGGCGCCTTGTGCGACGCCAGGGTCCTTGTGCCGATGGTGCGTTGCGCCGGACCCGGGGACATATCGGGCCGGCCGGGCCGGGGTTCAGCCGGTGATGACGCGCACCTCTCCGATGCCGAGCGCCTTGACCGGCTCCTCGATCTTCGAGGCGTCGCCGACGAGCACCGTCACCAGCCGGTCGGCCGGGAAGGCGCTCACGACCGCCGCGGTCGCCTCCACGGTCCCCGCCTCGGCGAGCCGGGCGTACAGCTGCGCCTGGAAGTCGTCCGGCAGGTGCTGCTCGACCTGGTCGGCGAGCGTGCCCGCGACGGCGGCCGCCGTCTCGTACTTGAGCGGCGCGACGCCGACGAGGTTCTGCACGGCGACATCGCGCTCGGCGTCCGTCAGCCCCTCCTCCTTCAGCGTCCGCAGCACCTTCCACAGGTCCTCCAGCGCCGGGCCGGTGACCTCGGTGGCCACCGAACCGCTGATCGCCAGCAGCGAGGCACCCGCCGAGCCGCCGCCGGCCGGCGAGGGCGGCGTCGAGCGCAGCACCTGGCCGAAGGCGCGCACTCCGTAGGTGTAGCCCTTCTCCTCGCGCAGCACCCGGTCCAGACGGGAGGTGAGGGTGCCGCCCAGGCAGTAGGTGCCCAGCACCTGCGCGGGCCAGACGCGGTCGTGCCGGTCGGCGCCGACGCGCCCGATGAGCAGCTGGGTCTGGACCGCGCCGGGCCGGTCGACGATCACCACACGGCCGGTGTCGTCGGCGATGACCGGCGGGACCGACCGCTGCGGGGCGGGGCCGCCGGTCCAGGCGCCCAGGGTGTCGGTGAGCGCCCGGTCGAGGTCGACCCCGGCCAGGTCGCCGACGATGACCGCGGTCGCGGTGGACGGGCGGACGTGCGCCTCGTAGAAGGCCCGCACCGCCGCGGCGTCGATGCCCTCGATGGTCTCCTCGGTGCCCTGGCGCGGCCGGGACATCCGCGACTCGGCCGGGAACAGCTCCTTGGCCAGGGCCATGGAGGCGCGGCGGGCCGGGTTGGCCAGCTCGTGCGGGATCTCGTCCAGCCGGTTGCGCACCAGCCGCTCGACCTCGCCGTCGGGGAAGGCGGGGGCGCGCAGGGCGTCGGCGAGCAGCCCGAGCGCCTTGGGCAGCCGGGAGACCGGCACCTCCAGGGAGACCCGGACGCCGGGGTGGTCCGCGTGGGCGTCCAGGGTGGCGCCGCAGCGCTCCAGCTCGGCGGCGAACTCCTCGGCGGTGTGCTTGTCGGTGCCCTCGGACAGGGCGCGCGCCATGATCGTGGCGACGCCCTCCAGACCGGCCGGCTCGGTGTCCAGCGGGGCGTCCAGATTGATCTCCACCGCGACGACCTGCTGGCCGGGGCGGTGGCAGCGCAGCACGGTGAGCCCGTTGGACAGCTCGGCGCGCTCCGGCGCCGGGAACGCCCACGGCCTGGGGGCGCCGCCCTGCGGCTGCGGGTGGAAGGTCATGGTGGCGGTGACGGCGTCGCTCACTGGGCCGCCTCCCCTTCTGCGTCGGTGTCGGCGGCTTCGGCGGCGTCTGCGTCCTCGGCGCCCTGGACGGGCTCGTAGACCAGCACGGCGCGGTTGTCGGGGCGCAGCCGCGCCGCGGCCACGGCCCGCACCTCCTCGGCGGTGATGTCCAGCACCCGGTGCACGGCGGTCAGGGCCAGCTGCGGGTCGCCGAACAGCACGGCGAACCGGCACAGCTCGTCGGCGCGGCCGCCGACGGTGGCCAGCCGGTCCAGCCACTCGCGCTCGATCTGCGCCTGGGCGCGCTCCATCTCCTGCGGCGTCGGGCCCTCCTCGGCGAAGCGGGCCAGCTCCTCGTCGACGGCGGCCTCGATGCCGGGCACCTCGACCCCGCCGGAGGTCTTCACATCCAGCCAGCCCAGCGACGGCGCGCCGGACAGCCGCAGCATGCCGAACCCGGCGGCGACGGCCGTGCGGTCGCGGCGCACCAGGCGGTTGTGCAGCCGGGAGGACTCGCCGCCACCGAGGACGGTCAGCGCCAGATCGGCGGCGTCGGCCTCCCGGGTGCCGTCGTGCGGCAGCCGGTAGGCGGCCATCAGGGCGCGGGCCGGGACCTCCTCCTCCACGACCTCGCGCAGCTGCCCGCCGATGACGTCGGGAAGCGTGCCGTCGCGGGGCGGCCGCTTGCCCTCGTGGGAGGGGATGGTGCCGAAGTACTTCTCGATCCAGGCGAGCGTCTGCTCGGGGTCGATGTCGCCGACGACGGACAGCACCGCGTTGTTCGGCGCGTAGTACGTGCGGAAGAACTCCCGGGCGTCCTCCAGGGAGGCGGCGTCCAGGTCGGCCATCGAGCCGATCGGGGTGTGGTGGTACGGGTGGCCCTCGGGGTAGGCCATGGCGACGAGCTTCTCGAAGGCCGTGCCGTACGGCACGTTGTCGTACCGCTGGCGGCGCTCGTTCTTGACGACGTCCCGCTGGTTCTCCAGGCTCTCCTCGTCCAGCGCGGTCAGGAGGGACCCCATCCGGTCCGCCTCCAGCCACAGCGCCAGCTCGATCTGATGGGCGGGCATCGTCTCGAAGTAGTTGGTGCGCTCGAAGCTGGTCGTGCCGTTGAGCGAGCCGCCGGCCCCCTGGACCAGCTCGAAGTGGCCGTTCCCCGTCACCTGGGCCGAGCCCTGGAACATCAGGTGCTCGAAGAGGTGGGCGAGGCCGGTACGCCCCTTGACTTCATGGCGTGAGCCGACGTCGTACCAGAGGCAGAGCGCGGCGACCGGGGTCAGGTGATCCTCGGAGAGCACCACCCGCAGGCCGTTGGCCAGACGGTGCTCGGTCGCTTTCAGGCCGCCGGAGCCGGCCTGTTGCGTGGCCGTGTGACCCATGGGCATGTACGTCCCTTCGATCGCGTGATGGAGCGCGTGCGAACCGCGTGATGAGCGCTTCTGTCACTGTATGCAACCGCACGGACATCTGGCGAAGTTCCCGTCACGCAAAGGTCGGGCCAAGGTCGCGCCCATGCTGCTCGCGGGGCGGCGGTACGGGGCGCGGAGGGGCCGCGCGGGGCCGCTCACGGGGTCGCTTCGGGACGGCCCGTTCCACAGTTGTCGGTGGACGGGGCCACAATGGTCCGCGTCAGATCCCGCTCTGCCGTTGAAGGAGCCGCAAGCGCGATGGCCCGCCGCAGCACGAAGAGTCCGCCGCCGGACGACTTCGAGGAGCGCATCCTCGACATCGACGTCGTCGACGAGATGCAGGGCTCCTACCTCGAGTACGCCTACTCGGTCATCTATTCGCGCGCGCTGCCCGACGCCCGCGACGGGCTCAAGCCCGTGCACCGCCGCATCCTCTACCAGATGAACGAGATGGGGCTGCGCCCCGAGCGCGGCTTCGTGAAGTGCGCCCGCGTCGTCGGCGAGGTGATGGGTAAGCTCCACCCGCACGGTGACGCGTCGATCTACGACGCGCTGGTGCGCATGGCGCAGCCGTTCTCGATGCGCCTGCCGATGGTCGACGGCCACGGCAACTTCGGCTCGCTGGGCAATGACGACCCGCCCGCCGCGATGCGGTACACCGAGTGCCGGATGGCCTCGGCGACCTCGCTGATGACCGAGTCCATCGACGAGGACACGGTCGACTTCTCGCCGAACTACGACGGCAGCGAGCAGGAGCCCGTCACCCTCCCCGCCGCCTATCCGAACCTCCTGGTCAACGGCACGTCCGGGATCGCGGTCGGCATGGCGACCAACATGCCGCCGCACAACCTGGGCGAAGTGGTCGCCGCCGCCCGCCATCTGATCAAGCACCCGGCCGCGGACCTCGACACGCTGATGCGGCATGTGCCGGGACCCGACCTGCCGACCGGCGGCCAGATCGTCGGGCTCGGCGGCGTCCGGGACGCCTACGAGACGGGGCGCGGCACCTTCAAGATCCGCGCCACGGTGGCCGTGGAGGACGTGACGGCCCGCCGCAAGGGCCTGGTCGTCACCGAACTGCCCTTCACCGTCGGCCCCGAGAAGGTCATCTCCAAGATCAAGGACCTGGTCGGCGCGAAGAAGCTCCAGGGCATCGCGGACGTCAAGGACCTCACCGACCGTGCGCACGGCCTGCGCCTGGTGATCGAGATCAAGAACGGCTTCAACCCGGAGGCCGTGCTGGAGCAGCTCTACAAGCTCACGCCGATGGAGGAGTCCTTCGGCATCAACAACGTGGCGCTGGTGGACGGCCAGCCGCTCACGCTGGGCCTCAAGGAGCTGCTGGAGGTCTACCTCGACCACCGCTTCGACGTGGTGCGGCGGCGCAGCGAGTTCCGGCGCAAGAAGCGGCGCGACCGGCTGCACCTGGTCGAGGGGCTGCTGGTGGCCCTGCTCGACATCGACGAGGTCATCCGCCTCATCCGGTCCAGCGAGAACTCGGCGCAGGCCAAGGAAACGCTGATGACCCGCTTCGAGCTGTCCGAGGTCCAGACGCAGTACATCCTGGACACTCCGCTGCGCCGGCTGACCAAGTTCGACCGGATCGAGCTGGAGTCGGAGCGTGACAGGCTCAACGCGGAGATCGAGGAGCTGACCCGGATCCTCGACTCGGACGCCGAGCTGCGCAAGCTGGTCTCCGCCGAACTGGCCACGGTGGGCAAGAAGTTCGGCACCCCGCGGCGTACGGTGCTGCTGGAGTCCGCCGACTCGCCGGTGACCGCGGTGCCGCTGGAGGTCGCGGACGACCCGTGCCGGGTGCTGCTGTCCTCCACCGGGCTGCTGGCCCGTACGGCGAACGGGGAGCCGTTCGCGGGCGAGGGGCAGGCCAAGCGCAGCAAGCACGACGTGATCGTCTCGGCGGTCCCGGCCACGGCCCGCGCGGAAGTCGGCGCGGTCACCTCGACCGGGCGGCTGCTGCGGCTCCAGGTGATCGACCTCCCACAGCTCCCGGAGTCCGCCGCGACCCCCAATCTGGCGGGCGGGGCGCCGATCGCCGAATTCCTGTCGCTGGAGGACGGCGAGGAGCTGATCTGCCTCACCACCCTGGACGAGTCCTCGCCGGGGCTCGCGATCGGCACGGAGCAGGGCGTCGTCAAGCGCGTGGTCCCGGACTATCCGGCCCACAAGGACGAGCTGGAGGTCATCGGCCTCAAGGAGGGCGACCGGATCGTGGGCGCGGTCGAGCTGCGCACCGGCGAGGAGGATCTGGTCTTCATCACGGACAACGCGCATCTGCTGCGCTATCCGGCCGGCCAGGTGCGGCCACAGGGGCGCGCCGCGGGCGGCATGGCGGGCATCAAGCTCGCCTCCGACGCGAAGGTGATCTCGTTCACGGCGGTCGACCCGGCGGCCGACGCGGTGGTGTTCACCGTCTCCGGTGCGCACGGCACGCTCGACGACTCGGCACAGCAGACGGCCAAGCTCACCCCCTTCGACCAGTACCCGCGCAAGGGGCGGGCCACGGGCGGGGTGCGCTGTCAGCGGTTCCTCAAGGGCGAGGACTGTCTGGTGCTGGCCTGGGCGGGCGCGGCCCCGGCCCGCGCGGCGTCGTCCAGTGGCTCCCCGGTGCCGCTGCCCGAGCCCGATCCGCGCCGGGACGGCTCCGGAGTGCCGCTCGCCAAGCCGGTGGCGGTGGTCGCCGGGCCGGTGTAGGCACGCCGGGCCGGTGCGGGTGCGGCGGAATGAGACGTTCAGGGGCGCGGCACCCATCCGGTGCCGCGCCCCCGCGCATGTATCGGGCGGGGACCGGCGCTCAGTGCCCGGCTCCGTTGCGCCGGGCCCGCAGCCGACGGAGCGCGATCCGGGCGCCGGGGTGACCGCGGTCGGCCGCCTTCCGGAAGTGCCGCTCCGCCTCGGCCGGATCGCCGAGATCCAGGTGCAGGGTGCCGAGCACCACCAGCGCGGTGAGGTCCCCGGCGGCGACCGCCTTGCCGAGCCAGTGCAGGGCCTCGGGGTACGCGCCGCGGTTGCCCAGCCCGATCCCGTAGACCGTCATGCCCTCCCGGTCACCGGCGAGCGCCGCCTGCCGGGCGAGCGCCTCGGGGATCGGCCGTCCCTCGGCGTACGCCGCCCGCACCCTCGCCCGCAAGCCCGGATCCAGCCGCCGCGCCCCGCGCTTCCCACGGCGCCCGCGCCAGCGCGCCCACAGCCCGCGCATCAGAACCCCCCTCCGCCCCCGGAGCGCCATTCTCCCGCCGTTCCCGCCCCCGCGGAACAGGGTGTGCCCCGGGGGACCGGACCGTTCCGCTCCCTCCTGATCCCCCCCGCCCGTGCGCGAAGTTGATCGACAGAGGTTAGGCTTACCTTCGTGAGCACGTGCACGACCGCTTCCCGGGATCTGTCCGAGCCGCTTGCCGGGACGGCGGCCACCGCCCCCACCTGGCTGCTCGTCGAACAGCCGGGCCCCTGGGGCGCCGACGCCCTCACGGCCAGTCGTCTGGACCCGGCCGTGGGGCGCGCTCTGGAGCGCGCCGCCGAGGGCACCGGCGTACGGGTCGCGCTGATCCGGCGGCCCGGCCGCCACGCCGATCTGCCCGCGGGCAGCCGCCACCGGGTGTTCGTGGCGCACACCCGCCCCGGCCGCTCCTGGATCCGCACCACCGCCCTCGCCGACCCGGGGCGGCTGCTCGGGCTGGACTTCGCCGCGCTGGGCGCGGGCGACGCGGGCGGGCTGGCCGGTGCCGCCGACGACTTCCCCGGGGAGTGGGAGGCGTACACCGGCGATCCCCTGGTGCTGGTGTGCACCAACGGCAAGCGCGACCGCTGCTGCGCGCTGCTCGGCCGCCCGCTGGCCGCCGAGCTGACCGCGGCCGGGGTGGAGGGCACCTGGGAGATCACCCACATCGGCGGCCACCGCTTCTCGCCGACGCTCGTCGTCCTGCCGCACGGCTACGCCTACGGCCGGGTCACCGCCCAGGACGTCAAGGACACTCTCGCGGCGCTGGGTGAGAACCGGGTGGTCACCGAGGGCTGCCGCGGCCGCTCCGCCTGGGAGCGGCCCGGGCAGTCGGCCGAGCTGGCGGTCCGCGAGCTGACCGGTGAGGACGGGGCCGACGCACTGACCGTGGTGCGGACCGAGAGCGCCGCCCCCGCCTGGTCGGTGACCGTGGCGCACACCGACGGCCGGGTGTGGCGGGTGAGCGTGGCGCAGGTGGCCGCCGCCCCGCCGCGGCCGCAGAGCTGCGGTTCGCCGCTGGGCTCCCCGGCCCGCATGGACGTCGTCGGCGTCCGGGCGGTGCGGCCCGCGCGCGATGGACGGACGGTCACCGCCGGCAGGCGCTGAGCGACCGCCCGCCAGGGGCCCCTGCCGCCGGGGGTCCTGGCGGCGTCCCCGCGCCCCGGCCTTCGTTACCCTTCGTTGCCATGAGCGCCGCGATACCGCCGGGGCCGCCCTCCCCGGCCACCAGGTGGCGCATCGGCTGGCCCCGACGCGTCTTCTCCCAGGTGCTGCTGATGCAGCTGGCCATCGCCACGGGCGTCACCGTGCTCGCGACCGGCCTGTTCCTGCGTCCGCTCGGCTCCCAGCTCGACGACCAGGCCATGCGCCGCGCGCTGGCCATCGCACAGACCACGGCCTCCGAACCGCGGCTGGTCACGGCGCTGCAGCACACGCGTCCCTCGCGGGGCGGCCCGGTCCAGGCCGCGGCGGAGCGCATCCGCCGGTCGACCGGCGCCGAATACGTCGTGATCATGGACCGGCGCGGGGTCCGCTGGTCGCACACCTCCCCGGACGAGATCGGCAAGCACGTCTCCACCAGCCCCGACGAAGCGCTCGCGGGCCATGAGGTCATGCAGATCGACGACGGCACGCTCGGCCGCTCGGCCCGCGGCAAGGTGCCGCTGCGCGACAAGAACGGCCGCATCGTGGGCGCGGTGTCGGTCGGCATCGCGTACGAGACCGTGCGCGGCCGGCTGCTCGGCGCGCTGCCCGGGATGCTCGCGTACGCGGGCGGCGCGCTCGCCGTCGGCGCCCTGGCGGCCTATCTGGTCTCCCGCAGGCTCCAGCGGCGCACCCACGACCTCGCCTTCTCCGACATCTCCGCGCTGCTCGCCGAGCGCGAGGCCATGCTGCACGGCATCCGCGAGGGGGTGGTCGCGCTCGACGGGCACGGCCGCATCCGGCTGATGAACGACGAGGCGCAGCGGCTGCTGGACCTGCGCGCCGAGGACACCGGACAGCCGCTGGAAGCGGTGCTGCCGCCCGGCCGTACGACCGATGTGCTCGCCGGGCGGGTCACCGGTGCCGATCTGCTGACCGTCAGCGGCGGCCGGGTGCTGGTCGCCAACCGGATGCCCACGGACGACGGCGGCGCGGTGGCCACCCTGCGCGACCGCACCGAGCTGGAGCGGCTCGGCCGCGAACTCGACGGCACCCGCGGGCTGATCGACGCGCTGCGCGCCCAGGACCATGAGCACGCCAATCGGATGCACACCCTCCTCGGCCTGCTCGAACTCGAACTCCACGAGGAGGCGGTGGAGTTCATCACCGAGGCGGTCGGCGTGCACCGCGCCACCGCCGAGCAGGTCACCGAGCGCGTACACGATCCGCTGCTGGCCGCCCTGCTGGTCGGCAAGGCCACGGTCGCCACGGAGCGCGGGGTGTCCCTGCGCATCGCCGAGGGCACCCTGCTGCCGGACCGGCTGGTGGATCCGCCGGGGCTGGTGACGATCGTCGGCAACCTGATCGACAACGCGCTGGACGCGGCGGTCGGTTCGGCCGGGCCGCGGGTCGAGGTGGAGCTGTGCGCGGACGACCGTACGGTGCTGCTGCGGGTCTCGGACACCGGGCCCGGCGTCCCCGCCGACCGGCGCGATCTGGTCTTCACCGAGGGCTGGTCCACCAAGAAGCCGCCCGCGCACGGACAGCGCGGCATCGGGCTGGCGCTGGTGCGCCGCCTCGCCGAGCGCCAGGGCGGCAGCGCGCGGGTGGCCGACCGCGACGGCGGCGGCGCCGAGTTCACCGTCGTCCTCCCCGAGGCGCTGGCCGAGGAACCGGCCCGGGCGCCGCTGACCGCGACAGGAGAGCCGCGATGACATCGGACACCGGCCCGGGCGGCCTCATCGAG
This sequence comes from Streptomyces sp. NPDC019937, assembly GCF_040631655.1. Taxonomy (NCBI): domain Bacteria; kingdom Bacillati; phylum Actinomycetota; class Actinomycetes; order Kitasatosporales; family Streptomycetaceae; genus Streptomyces; species Streptomyces sp. NPDC019937. The sequence goes on along the minus strand of NZ_JBEYAL010000036.1, from coordinate 72,865 downwards.
GTACTGGTCGTGGACGACGACGCGCGGGTCGCCCGCGTCAACGCGGCGTATGTCGGGAAGGTGCCGGGGTTCCGCGTCGCCGGGCAGGCGCACATGGCCGCCGACGCGCTGGCCTTCCTGGAGCGCGGCCACGCCGATCTCGTCCTGCTCGACCACTACCTGCCGGACGAGACCGGGCTCGCGCTGGTGGGGCGGCTGCGGCAGCTCGGCCACCACACCGACATCATCATGGTGACCGCCGCCCGCGACATCGGCACCGTCCAGGCCGCGATGCGCCACGGCGCGCTGCAGTACCTGGTCAAGCCGTTCACCTTCGCCGGGCTGCGCGCCAAGCTGGAGGGCTACGCGGCGCTGCGCCGCGCCCTGGCGAGCGGCGGCGAGGCCGGGCAGGACCAGGTGGACCGGATCTTCGGCGCCGTGGGCGGCGCCTCGGCCGGACCCGCCGAGCTGCCCAAGGGCCACTCGGCGCTCACCGCCGACCTCGTACGGGAGGTGCTGCGCGGCTCCGACGGCCCGCTGTCGGCCCAGGAGGTCGCCGATCGCGCGTCGCTCAGCCGACAGACCGCCCAGCGCTATCTGAAGCTCCTGGAACGCACGGGCCGGGTACGGCTCAGCCTCAAGTACGGCGAGACCGGCCGCCCGGAACACCGCTACGACTGGGTCTGACGACCGCGGTTCAGGCCGCTCCCGCCCCGGTGAGGGCCCGCACCTCCGTCTCCGCGTGCCGGGCCGCGTGCCCCGGTGAGTCGGCGGCCTCACCGGAGAGGACGGTGCCGAGCCAGCCGGCGAGGAAGCCGAGGGGCACCGAGACCAGCCCGGGGTTCTGCAGCGGGAAGAGGTGGAAGTCCACCCCGGAGAAGATCGCGTCGGGCCCGCCGGAGACCACCGGGGACAGCACCACCAGCACCACCGCCGGGACCAGCCCGCCGTAGACCGACCACACCGCTCCGCGCGTGGTGAACCGCCGCCAGAACAGCGAGTACAGCAGCACCGGGAGGTTCGCGGACGCGGCGGCCGCGAAGGCGAGCCCCACCAGGAAGGCCACGTTGAGGTCGTCGGCGAGCAGCCCCAGGCCGATCGCCGCCGCCCCGATCCCGACCGCCGCGACCCGCGCGACCGCGACCTCGCTGCGCGGCGTGCGCTCCTTGTCACGGCTCAGCGAGGCGTACAGGTCGTGGGCGACGGAGGCCGAGGAGGCGAGGGTGATCCCGGCGACGACGGCGAGGATGGTGGCGAACGCGACGGCGGCGACGATCGCGAACAGCACCGTCCCGCCCGTCGACCCGGCGCCCCCGCCGAGGTCGAGCGCGAGCAGCGGCACGGCCGTGTTGCCCGCCGCGTTGGAGCCGCGTACGGCGTCGCTGCCGAGCACGGCCGCGGCGCCGAAGCCCAGCACGATCGTCATCAGGTAGAAGCCGCCGATCAGCCCGATCGACCAGATGACGGACCGGCGGGCGGCCGGGGCCGTCGGCACCGTGTAGAAGCGCGAGAGGATGTGCGGCAGCCCGGCGGTGCCCAGGACGAGGGCGACGCCCAGGCTCACGAAGTCCAGCCGGGCGGTCCAGCCGTCGCCGTACGCGAGGCCCGGGGCGAGGAAGTCGCTGCCCCGCCCGCTGTGCCGGGCCGCGGTGCTCAGCAGGGTGTCGATGTCGCCGTGGAAGCGGACCAGGACGAGCACGGTGAGCGCCACCGCGCCGCCCATCAGCAGGACGGCCTTCACGATCTGGATCCAGGTCGTGGCCCGCATCCCGCCCAGCGCGACGAAGACCACCATCAGGGTGCCGACGCCGATGACCGTCCAGGCCCGGGCCCGGGACCCCGTCTCGTCCAGCAGCAGGGCGACCAGGCTGCCCGCGCCGACCATCTGGGCGACGAGGTAGAGCACGCAGACGGTGACCGAGGAGACGCCCGCGGCGATCCGCACCGGGCGCTCGCTCATCCGCGCGGCCAGTACGTCGGCGAGGGTGAACCGGCCGCAGTTGCGGACGAGTTCGGCGACCAGCAGCAGCACCACCAGCCAGGCCACCAGGAAGCCGACGCAGTAGAGCACCCCGTCGTAGCCGAAGAGCGCGATGAGGCCGGAGATGCCGAGGAAGGAGGCGGCCGACATGTAGTCGCCCGCGATGGCGAAGCCGTTCTCCATGGGGGAGAACAGCCGCCCGCCCGCGTAGAACTCCTCCGGGGAGCCCTGGCGCCGGCGGCTCGCCCACGTGGTGATCGCGAGGGTGGCGGCCACGAAGACGCCGAAGAGCAGCAGCGCGAGGCTCTGCTGATTGCCGGTCACCGCCCGTGCCCCCGCATCATCTCCTGCGTCACCCAGCGCAGCTCCAGCGCGACCCGGTCCCGGCGCAGCCGGGCATGGCGGGCGTACGCCCAGGTCAGCAGGAAGGTCGTGGCGAACTGGGCGAGGCCCGCGAGCATCGCGACATTGAGCGCGCCCACCACCGGGCGGGCCATCATGCCGGGCACGGTGGTCGCCGCGACCACGTACGCGAGGTACCAGAGCAGAAAGGCGGCGACCGCGGGGAAGACGAAGCGGCGGTAGCGCCTGCGCACCTCCTGGAAGGCGGCGCTGCCGTGCACCTCCGTGTACACCTCCTCGGCGGCGGGCGGGCGCGCGCGCCGGGGCGGGCCGGCCGTCTCGTCCGGCCCGTCCCAGCCGGAGGCGAGTGCGTCGTACCAGGGATCGTCCAGCCGGGCCGCCCCGGCATCGCGCGCGTCGTGCATGTCCACCCGAAAGCTCCTTGTTCACTGCCGCGTTGGCGTGCCCAAGGATGGACAGAGGGAGAAGATCCCGGATACTCCAATACCGGACGTTCACCCCATCAGGTGACTCAGGTGATGAACAACCCGGAATCGGTGTCGGGCGGAGCGGCGATGCCGTGGTGGTAGGCGTAGCGCACGGCCTGGGCCCGGTCGCGGACCGCGGTCTTGGCGAACAGGTTGTTGATGTGCGTCTTCACCGTGGCGGGCGCGATCCGCAGCCGGCGGGCGATCTCCGGGTTGGACAGCCCCTCGGCGACCAGCGCCAGAACCTCCGCCTCACGCGGCGTGAGCCCGTCCGGCAGCGGCCCGGCCGGATCCGCCCCCGCCGGCTCCGGTGGCTCCGCCAACCGCTCCAGCAGCCGCCGCTGCACCTGGGGCGACAGCCCGGCGTCCCCCGACATCACGCCCTCCACGGCCCGGACGATCTCGTCGGCTCCGGCGTCCTTGGTCAGATAGCCGCGGGCCCCGGCCCGCAGCGCCGGGAAGAGCGAGTCGTCGTCGGCGTAGGTGGTGAGCACCACGACCTGGGTGCCCGGATACTCCTCGCACACCCGGCGCGTCGCCTCCACCCCGTCGCAGCGGGGCATCCGCAGATCCATCAGCACGACGTCCGGGGACAGCTCGGCGACCAGCCGCAGCGCCTCCTCGCCGTCGCCCGCCGAACCGACGACCTCGATACCGGGCAGCAGCCCCAGCAGCATCACGATGCCCTCGCGCACCACCGTCTGATCGTCGGCCACCACCACCCGCGCCGTCACAGCGGCACCCGCAGTCGCACCACGAAACCCTCCCCGTCCGGTCCGGCCTCCAGCGTGCCGCCGAGGAGTTCGGCGCGCTCGCGCATTCCGAGCAGACCGTACCCGGCGCCGCTCGCCGTCAGACCGGCGGCGGCCGGTGCCCTACGGGCGCCGCTGTCGCGGACCTCCAGCGCGACCCCACGCTCCTCGTAGCTCAGCCGCAGCTCCACCCGGGCCCCCGGCGCGTGCTTGCGGACGTTCGTCAGCGCCTCCTGCGCGACCCGGCGGAGCGTGAGCCCCGCCTCCGCGGTCAGCGTCCGCGGCTCGCCCACCCGCGCGAAGCGGGCGCCCTCGGCCGCGGCCGACTCCCGCAGGAAGTCCTCGACCGGGGCCATCTCGCCGCGCAGCGCGGACAGCGCCTGCCGGGTCTCGGCGAGCCCGTCGCGGGCCATCCCCCGGGCGGCGACCACCCGGTCCAGCACCTTCGCGGAGTCCTCGCCGCGCTCGATCAGCAGCCGCGCCGCCTCCAGGTGGACCAGCTGCGCGGACAGGCTGTGCGCCAGCACGTCGTGGATCTCCCGGGCGATCCGGGACCGCTCGGCCAGCGCCGCCGACTCGGCCTCCGCCCGCCGGGCCGCCCGCTCCTGTTCGAGCAGCAGGTAGGCGGTGCCGCGGGCCTCCTCGTCCAGCCGGAGCGCATAGCCGCCGAGCAGCACGCCGCCGACCGTGACCGCGTCGGTGAGCGGGGAGTCGCCCCTGGCGAGCACATACGCCCCCGAGGCCACGGCCGCGCATACCAGCGCGATCACCAGCGGCAGCCGTTCCATGGCGAGGACGGCGCTCACGACCCACACCGTGGCGGCCGGGGTCCGCGCCCCGGCGGCGTGCAGCGCGGCGCCCGCGCCGACCAGCACGGCGAGCAGCGCCAGGGCGGGGGCGAGCCGGTGGTCCACGGTGACGCGGCGCAGCGCGTACAGCAGGGCCGCGCATCCGGCGAGGGCCGCGATCAGCGCGACCCGCCGCATCCCCGGGAAGGCGTCGTCCCGGACGACGCCCGCCAGCAGCCAGCCGGTCCCGCCCACCCATATGCCGCCGTTGATCAGCAGCCGGATCCGCGGCACGCCCTGGCGCGTGAGCGCCTGCCGCGAGGGCCACTGCGTCCATCTGGTCATCGGCCGAGTGTGCCCTGCGCACCGGCCCGGCCGGGCACCGGCTCCTGCCCCCGCGCCCCCTCCTGCCCCCGTGCCCGCATCATGACGACGGCGCCGCGCAGCAGCAGGGACGCGGCGAGGGACAGCATGAGCGGACCACTGCCCCGCGGTACGCCCGCCAGCGCGCCCACCCCGGCCAGCACCAACCGGCACACCAAGGCGCCCGCCCACACCATCGCCGTGGCCTTCGCGCCCCGGGTCCACACCGCTCCGGAGGCGTCCGTCCACACCCGGCTGGTCCACCCCCACCCGGCACCGGTCACCACCCCGACGAGGACCTCCGCCACCAGCAGCGCCGCCGCGGCCACCCGGTGATCGTGGTCGATCAGCCCGGGTTCGCGCAGCGCGAGCGCGCCGAGCACCACCGGCACCACCCACCAGCGCCGCGCGTCCTCGGTCACCCTCTGCGGCCGGAACTGCCGTACGAGCACGATGACGACGACCGCGGCGATGAGCACGGCATGGGCGAGTCCCGGCATGACAAGAGCCTCCGTGGAGCGGGAACGACAACGCTCCCGACGCTACGGACGGGCCCGGCCATGGGGATCGGAGCCAGGGCTGATCCCGGGTGGAAACCGTCTCTCCACCCGGGGGTGGAGAGACGGACGCCTCAGACGTCGATGCGCGACCGGTCCAGGGTCGCCGCCGAGTTGGTGATGAACTCCTTGCGCGGCGCGACCTCGTTGCCCATCAGCAGGTGGAAGGCCTGCTCGGCGGCCTCCAGGTCGCTGATGTTGATGCGCCGCAGCGTGCGGTGACGCGGGTCCATCGTGGTCTCCGCGAGCTGGTCGGCGTCCATCTCGCCGAGACCCTTGTAGCGCTGGATGCCGTCCTTGTAGCGGACGCCACGGCGCTCCAGGTCCAGCAGCGTCTCCCGCAGCTCGTTGTCGGAGTAGGTGTAGATGTACTTCTCCTGGCCCCGCTTGGGGTTGACCAGCTCCACCCGGTGCAGCGGCGGTACGGCGGAGAAGACCCGCCCCTGCTCCACCATCGGCCGCATGTAGCGCTGGAAGAGGGTGAGCAGCAGACAGCGGATGTGGGCGCCGTCGACATCGGCGTCGGCAAGGAAGATCACCTTGCCGTAGCGGGCCTGGTCGATGTCGAACGTACGGCCCGAACCGGCCCCTATGACCTGGATGATCGACCCGCATTCGGCGTTCTTCAGCATGTCCGAGACGGACGACTTCTGCACGTTGAGGATCTTGCCGCGGATCGGCAGCAGGGCCTGGAACTCGGAGTTCCGGGCGAGCTTGGCGGTACCGAGCGCCGAGTCGCCCTCGACGATGAACAGTTCGCTGCGGTCCACGTCGTCGCTGCGGCAGTCGGCCAGCTTCGCGGGGAGCGAGGAGGACTCCAGCGCGGTCTTGCGGCGCTGTGCCTCCTTGTGCTGGCGGGCCGCGATCCGCGTACGGGCCGCGGCGACGATCTTCTCCAGCACCGCGCGGGCCTGCTGCTTGGCGTCCCGCTTGGCGGACGTCAGGAACGCCTTCAGCTCCTTGGCGACCACGTTGGCCACGATGCGGGAGGCGGCCGAGGTGCCCAGCACCTCCTTGGTCTGGCCCTCGAACTGCGGCTCGGCGAGCCGCACGGTGACGACCGCGGTCAGGCCCTCCATGACGTCGTCCTTGACGACGTCATCCTCGGCGACGCGCAGCAGCTTGGCGGAGCGCAGCACCTCGTTGACGGTCTTGGTGACCGAACGCTCGAAGCCCGAGACGTGCGTGCCGCCCTTGGGGGTGGCGATGATGTTCACGAAGGACTTGGTGGTGGCGTCGTAGCCGGTGCCCCAGCGCAGCGCGATGTCGACGCCCAGCTCCCGGGTGACCTCGGTCGGCGTCATGTGGCCGCGCTCGTCGAGGACCGGCACGGTCTCCTTGAAGGTGCCCTGGCCGGACAGGCGCAGCACATCGCAGACGGCCTTGTCCTGGGCGAGGTACTCGCAGAACTCGCTGATGCCGCCGTCGTAGCGGAAGGTCTCCTCGACGGGCCCCTCCCGGCCCTCCAGGGACCGCTCGTCCCGGACGACCAGCGTCAGGCCGGGCACCAGGAAGGCGGTCTGGCGGGCGCGGGCGTGCAGGGTCTCCAGGGAGAGCTTGGCGTCCTTGAGGAAGATCTGCCGGTCCGACCAGTAGCGGACGCGGGTGCCGGTGCGGGTCTTGGGGACCCGCTTCCCCTTGAGGAGACCGCCGGAGGGGTCGAAGGGGGCGTCCGGTCCGGACTCGGTGAAGATGCCGGGAACGCCGCGCCGGAAGCTGATCGAATGGGTCTTGCCGTCCCGGTCCACCTCGACGTCGAGACGGCTGGAGAGCGCGTTCACCACGGAGGCGCCGACGCCGTGCAGACCGCCGGAGGCCGCGTACGAGCCACCGCCGAACTTGCCGCCGGCGTGCAGCTTGGTCATCACGACCTCGATGCCGGACAGCCCGGTCTTGGGCTCGACGTCGACCGGGATGCCCCGGCCGTTGTCCCGGACCTCCACGGAACCGTCGTCGTGCAGATGCACCTCGATGCGGTCACAATAGCCACCCAGGGCCTCGTCCACCGAGTTGTCGATGATCTCCCACAGGCAGTGCATGAGACCGCGGCTGTCGGTCGATCCGATGTACATACCGGGCCGCTTGCGCACTGCCTCGAGCCCCTCGAGGACGAGAAGGTGCCGCGCGGTGTAGTTGGAGCCGCCCCGGTCTGCTCCGGTCAGCAGCGCAGTGGACGGCACGGACGTGTCGGCGGTCACGCGGTTCGCTCCTCGCTGAATTTCTGTTGGCCCAACTCTGGGCACGATGGTGGCACGGGTCGCCCAACAGAGCGTACCGAGGCCTGATAGAGCCTTCGTGCCGCCACCCGTGAAACGTCCATCCTAGTCCAGACACCCCCGATTTCGCTCGTACGTTCGATAGCCCGTTTGGCGTGAAGCACACATCACGTTCCCTTGGAGGCATGAACCATTTAGGCTCCGGGCACGTCCTCATGAACAACCGGCAACCCGGCCGGGAGGACAAAACCCGACAAGCGACGTGAATCCGTAAACCAACGCAATACGGCTCATTCGCCGCCAACCGTCACCATCCGGCCCACTCAGAAGCAATTTTTGAGAAAAAGCCACGAGCGGGAACGATATCGGGCTGGTTGGATGTTGACCCTGGTACGACAGCTCGTCGAGCTAGAGAAGAGGCGACGTGACTACTGTTCTGACCCCCGCGAGCCCGCTGACGGCCGCTGACCGCTGCGACCGCTGCGGCGCCCAGGCATACCTGCGCGTCGTCCTGATGAGCGGCGGTGAACTGCTCTTCTGTGCCCACCACGGGCGCAAGTTCGAGCCGGAACTCAAGAAGATCGCCGCGGAAATACAGGACGAGACCGAGCGGCTGACCGCCGCTCCGGCGTCCGCGTCGGAAGACTAACGCTGACGCCTCGCGCCACGACGACGAGCGAAGCCGGCCGAGGGCCGGACGTCGGGCGGCCCGCCCCAGCCAGGGGAGGGCCGCCCGCGCTCGTGTCGCGGCCCCCTGCCGTCTTCCCGCCCGCGGGACTCCGGGATCCCCTCCCGGGACTCCCGGCGGGCCCGAGGCGTCCGCCCGGCGGTCTCAGCCATACGCGGCCACCAGCGATACCACCGCCGAGATCCGTGTGTAGACGCCCGGCCGCCCGGCCACCGCGCAGCCACTTCCCCAGGACACCAGGCCCACCAGCCGCCCTCCGGCGACCAGCGGCCCTCCGCTGTCCCCCTGGCAGGCGTCCCGGCCGCCGCCGGTGACTCCGGCGCAGACCATCGAAGCCGGCTGATAATCGCCCTCCGCGTCACCGGGGTAGGCGCTCCGGCACGTCGCGTCGGTGAGGACGCGTACCGCCGTGGCCCGCAGCGTCAGCGCGTACCTGCCGTCACCGTCGGTGTCGCCCCAGCCGTACACCACCGCCCGGCTTCCGGGCCGATAGGCCGGATCCCCGGCGCGCGCCATCTGGATGACATAGGCGGGCGGCAGCGGCCGCCCCAGGGTGAGCACCGCGATATCGCCGGCCCGGTCGTCGGTCTGGTAGGCCGGATTGACCCACACCTTCGCCGGCGCCATCTCCACCCCACGGGTCCCCCGCAGATCATTGCGGCCGACGATCACCCGCAGGTCCCGCACCTCCTGCCACTTCTTGCCCAGGACAGCCCGGCTCAGGCAGTGGGCCGCCGTGATGACCCGCGTGGGGGCCACCGCCACGCCGCCGCAGAACTGCCCCGAGCGCTTCGCGCCGAACAGCTCACGGCTGGCCAGCGCGACCGCCCAGGGCGCCTCGGCCGTACGGACCCGGTGCCCGCCCACCACCGCACGGTCGGCCGTCGCCGGGGCGGGCGCGAGGAGCAGCAGCCCGAGCGCGGCCGCGAGCAGCACGGCGAGGCGGGCGGGGAGCGGGGGCAGCGACCTACGCATGCAGCCTCCTGACCGTACGGAGCGAGTCGCCCACCCAGCGTCACACCGCCCGGCGCGTTCCGCATCCCGGAGTGGGCCAACCGGGGCGGGCCGCCCTCGGCCGATCGGGTGGGCCGCCACCTGGACAGCGCGAAGGCCGGGCCCCCGTGGAGGCCCGGCCTTCGTCCGGCGCTGTCGCTTGCGCGCGTCCGGTCCGTCTTAGTCCAGGTAGTCCCGGAGGACCTGGGAGCGGGACGGGTGGCGCAGCTTCGACATGGTCTTGGACTCGATCTGGCGGATGCGCTCACGCGTCACGCCATAGACCTTGCCGATCTCGTCGAGGGTCTTCGGCTGTCCGTCGGTGAGGCCGAAGCGCATGGACACCACGCCCGCCTCGCGCTCGCTGAGCGTGTCGAGCACCGAGTGCAGCTGCTCCTGGAGCAGGGTGAAGCTCACGGCGTCGGCCGGGACGACGGCCTCGGAGTCCTCGATGAGGTCACCGAACTCGCTGTCGCCGTCCTCGCCCAGCGGGGTGTGCAGGGAGATGGGCTCACGGCCGTACTTCTGGACCTCGATGACCTTCTCGGGGGTCATGTCCAGCTCCTTGGCCAGCTCCTCCGGGGTGGGCTCACGGCCCAGGTCCTGGAGCATCTGGCGCTGCACCCGCGCGAGCTTGTTGATGACCTCGACCATGTGCACCGGGATACGGATGGTGCGGGCCTGGTCGGCCATGGCGCGCGTGATCGCCTGGCGGATCCACCAGGTGGCGTACGTCGAGAACTTGTAGCCCTTGGTGTAGTCGAACTTCTCGACCGCGCGGATCAGACCGAGGTTGCCCTCCTGGATCAGGTCCAGGAAGAGCATGCCGCGGCCGGTGTACCGCTTGGCCAGCGAGACCACCAGACGGAGGTTGGCCTCCAGGAGGTGGTTCTTGGCGCGGCGGCCGTCCTCGGCGATGATCTCCAGCTCGCGCTTGAGCTTGGGGGCGAGCTTGTCGGAGTTGGCGAGCTTGTCCTCCGCGAACAGACCGGCCTCGATCCGCTTCGCGAGCTCGACCTCCTGCTCGGCGTTGAGCAGCGGGACCTTACCGATCTGCTTCAGGTAGTCCTTGACCGGGTCGGCGGTGGCGCCGGCCGCGGCGACCTGCTGCGCCGGGGCGTCGTCCTCGTCCTCGTCGGAGAGCACGAAGCCCGCGTTCTCCGGCTCGGGCTCGGCACCCTCGGGGGCCGGCTTGCCCGCCGGCACCTCCTCGATGACGTCCTCGGCCTCGAGGATCTCGTCGGTGACGTCCTTCTTGGCGGCCGTCTTCTTCGCGACCGTCTTCTTCGCCGCGGTGGCGGTCTTCTTCGCCGCCGTCTTCTTGGCCGTGGCCTTCTTCGCGGCGGCCTTCTTCGCGGGCGCCGCCGACGCCTCCTCGGCGGGGCCTCCCGCGGCGGCCGCGGGAGCGGCCGGAGCGGCGGGGCTCTTCTTGGCGGTGACCGTCTTGGACGCGACGGTCTTGGTGGCGGTGCGCTTCACCGGGCTCTTCGCTGCGACGCTCTTGCGGGTGCGCTTGGGCGCTTCTGCGGCACTGACCATCAGCGTCACACCCTCCTCGTCGAGGATCTGGTTGAGGCTGCGCAGAACGTTCTTCCACTGGGTTGGCGGAATCTGGTCAGCCTCGAAGGCCCGACGCACGTCATCGCCGGCGATCTGCCCCTCAGCCTTTCCCCGCTCGATGAGCGCCATGACAGACTCGGATTCGGCGATCTCCGGCGGGAGCGTACGGGATGTGCTGGCCGACACGAACAACCTCTCGGAACGTTGGAAACGGCTTCCGGCCCCGTCCTGTGGACCGGAGCCGACGACCGCCGGCAGGGATGAACCGACGGCGCGCGGGCGGAGTGCGGACGAGTACAGCGTCGCGAGCGACATCTGTATTCCCTCCGCGGCTGCCACCTCTTTAATCATCGCGCTGCCCCAAAGAGCGTTACGCCCAATCGTCGTGGCCCGAGTCACACCACATATCGGGGTTAATACCCACCCAACGGGACAGATAACTCCGAGTCGATCACACGCCGGCTCCCGGGCGGCCCTCCCGGTCCGCCGCACCGCGCCTCATGTCACGCTCCGCGCCGCGCCGCCGAACCCGCGGGCGGGATCCGGCGACGCCGCTCCGTACGCCGTACGCCGCTCACCGCCGGCGACCCGCCGCCCACGATGTGCCCTACGCCGTACACCCCGTGCGCCGTGCGCGCCGCGGGGTCAGTGCTCGCGCGGCGCGGGCACCCCGACCTCGGCGTGGTCGAGGTCCAGGTGGACGGTCAGGAGTTGGCGCATCGCCCCTTCGGCCGCCGCGGCGTCCCCCGACCCGACCGCCTCGACGATCCGGCGGTGGTGGCCGACGCTCGCCTCGGTGAGCCGGTCACAGCCGCCGGCCGGCGCCCCGGAGACATGGAGGGCGGCGGCGACGATGCCCGCCAGGTGCTCCAGCATCCGGTTGCCCGCGACCTGGAGCAGCAGGGCGTGGAACTCGGCGTCGGCGCGGGAGAAGGTGAGGGTGTCGCCCTGGGTCAGCGAGTGCCCCATGATCTCGGCCATGTCGGCCAGCCGCTGCTGCACGTCCTCGCGGCCGTGTCCCGCGGCGAGGCGCGCCGCGAGCGGCTCGATCGTCCAGCGCAGCTCGCACAGCTCGCGGCGCTGGTCGTCACGCTGTGGCCCGAAGGCGCGCCACTCGATGATGTCCGGATCCAGCAGGTTCCAGTCGCTGACGGGACGGACCCGGGTGCCGACGTTGGGGCGGGCGCTGACCAGGCCCTTGGCCTCGAGGACGCGCAGCGATTCCCGGACGACGGTGCGGGAGACCTCGAAGCGCTGGCCGATCTCCTCCGGGACCAGCGGGCGGTCCGCGCCCAGGTCGCCGGAGACGATCATCTGGCCGAGCTGCTGAACGAGCTGGCCGTGCAGTCCGCGGCCCCGGTTGCCGGCCGCGCGGCGGCCCACCCGGCCGATCTCCGCGTCCGCGCCGTCCCAGGAGGGGGCGCTGCCGCGGTCGGCGCCGGGGGCGTCGGCGTAGGAGTAGCGGTCAAGCTCGCCCGAGCCGGCGAGGCCGGAGTCGGCGGGGCGAGCCGCGGTCATGGTGGTGTGCGCAAGGGTACTCACGCATCCTTTGTCGGCGACGCTCCGGAGGCCCTTGAGGTCTTTGGTGAAAAGCACACGAAAGGGTGATCGCCCATTACCTCACAATTGACGCTGATTCGGACAGAAAGCAACACCCTTTACCGAAGTTGCGGCCGCTTCGTCAGCGGCCCTTCGCACCACCACTTCCGAGCCGCCTATGGGCGGGCTCTTCTGCCGCGCAAACCGGTCAGGGCGTAGGCGAACAGCAGCACCGCCACCGACAGCATCAGGGCCTGCCCCACGGGCTGACCCGCGAGCCGCAGCACGGCCGCGACTCCCCGGTTGAGCGTGGAGGGCGGACGGTCCAGCGCCACGGCGCGCAGCCGGTGCGGCAGCCCGACGAGCGAGTGCAGCGACGGCTCGTCCATCGCGCGCCGGACCACGGGAACCGCCAGCAGCGGCACCGCGAGGAGCGTGGCCAGCCCGAGCGCGGTGGACCGGAAGACACCCGCGGCGAGCAGTCCGGCCCATGAGCAGCCGATGGTGAGGCCGAAAACGCTCGCCATCAGCACCGGCCAGTCGCTCGGGAGCGGCACCGCGTTCCCGCCGACGAGCAGCAGGAGCGCCGCGCTGTCGAGGACGATGGCGCCGAGCGACAGCAGCGTGGCACCGACCGCGCAGATGGCGAACTTGGCGGCCAGCAGACCGAGCTGGTGCGGCACGGCGTCCCGGGCGGGGGCCAGCGCCGGATAGCGGAACTCGTCGCCGAAGGCGAGGGCGCCCAGCAGACCGGCGGCGATCGCGATGGGCGGCAGCGGGAGGTCGGCGGGCCAGCCGGTGAGCCGGTGCAACTCCCCGCCACCGCCCTCCCGCGCCAGCAGCACGGAGGCGAGGAGCGACAGGGCGAGCGCCACGGCACCGATCAGCCAGCTGGTGCGCACTCCGGTGGCGCGGCGCAGTTCGTACCGCATCGGCCAGGCGGGGCCGGGGAGCCGGAGCCGGTGGAGCACCCGGGACGGGGAGGCCTGGGGGTCGCGGGCGCGGATTCCCGCCGGGGTCGCGGGCCCCAGGTCGGCGGTCTCCTCGACCAGCCGGTGCACCACGATGCCGTGGCGGTAGGCGGTCTCACCGACGGAGGCGCTGGGGAGGCCGTAGACGGAGATGCGGGTCTCGTCGTCCCGCACCACCGAGAACGGGTCGGCGACCGCCTCCTCCTCGACCTCGGGCTCCATGTCGGCCGCCGCGCCGACGTCGGGGGCGGCGGCACTCGCGTGGGCCGCCGCTCCGGGCGCCGGAACAGGGACCGGGACGGTGACGGGCTCGGAGCCCGCCCCCGGAGCGCCCGCTCCGCCGGGCGCCGCGGCGTCGTCCTCGGCCTTCGCCTTGCCCTTGGCGCGACCCAGGCAGCCGAGCCCGCCCTTGACCGTGACGCCGACCTTGGCCTCGCCCTCGGCCGCGGCCTCTTCGGCCTGCGCCCGAGCCGCCGCTTCGGCCGCCGCCGCGCGCTCCGCCCGCCGCTCGGCCTCCGCCGCCTCCCGGGCGGCGTGGGCCTCCTCCTCCAGGACGGCGGCCAGCCGTCCGGCGAGCGGTGAGCGGACGACGACGCGGGGGCGCAGCCGGGTACGGGCGAACTCGTCGACCGCCTGATCGGCCACCAGCCGGCCCGCTTCCAGGGTGAGGACACGGTCCGCGACGTGGGTCACCCCTTCGGCGTCCTCGGTGGTGATCAGCACGGCGCCGCCCTGGTCGGCGAATCCGCGCAGCAGTCCGTTGAGCCAGTGGGTCTCACGGGCCGACAGCCCCCGGGCCGGTTCGTCCAGCACGAGGGTGTGCGGATCTCCGAGCAGCGCGGTGGCGATGCCGAGGCGGCGCCCCATCCCGAAGGCCAGGTCGCCGAGGCGCTCGTCCGCCAGGTCGGTGAGGCCGACGACGTCGAGAACGACATCGGCGCGTGCGGCGGGCACCCCGGCGGCGGCACCGAGCATTCTCAGATGCCCGCGCACGGTGCGCCCCGGATGCCCCGGGACATCGTCGAGGAGGACGCCGATCTCGCGGGCGGGGCGGCGGATGCGGTGCAGGGGGCGGCCCCGGAAGAACGCGGAGCCATGGCCCCGGTCGAGCTGCAGCAGCAGCCGCAACGCGCTGGTCTTCCCGGCGCCGGGGCCACCGAGCAGGGCGGTGACATGGCCCGGCGGGGCCTCGAAGGTGAGATCGTCGATGGCGGGCGCGTGGTTGCGGTGGCGTGCGCTGGTCAGTCCGGTGGCCTGGATCATGGCTTCTCCCGCGGGGCATGGAACCGCTCGGTGGCACGTGGGGACTGGTGACGTACCGGAGCACGGTAACCCGCTATGTCCTATTTCGTCGGCACATACACCCCCTGACGAGTCGTCGTGTCACAGGCCGTCACACCTCGGGACGCAGCATGGGCGGATTGAGCAGCGTGGCACCCCCGGCCCGGAACAGCTGGGCGGGCCGTCCGCCCTGACGGGTCGTCGTGCCGCCGGTGGGCACCAGGAATCCCGGGGTCCCGGTGACCTTGCGGTGGAAGTTGCGCGGGTCCAGCGCCACGCCCCACACCGCCTCGTACACCCGGCGCAGCTCGCCGACCGTGAACTCCAGGGGGCAGAACGCGGTGGCCAGCGAGGAGTACTCGATCTTGGAGCGGGCGCGCTCGACGCCGTCCGCGAGGATGCGTGCGTGATCGAAGGCGAGCGGCGCGGCCAGGTCGGCGTCCCGGCCGAAGGCACCCTCCTGGTCGAGCAGCGACTCGACCGGAGCCCAGCGGACGCTGTGGGCGTCGCCCCCGGGCCGGGGCGCGGGGAGGTCGGGCGCCAGCGCCAGATGCGCGACGCTGACCACCCGCATCCTGGGGTCCCGTTTCGGGTCGCCGTAGGTGGCGAGCTGTTCGAGATGCGCGGCGTTCGGCGGGACCGGGAGCGACGGGTCATGGGCGAGCAGCCCGGTCTCCTCGGCCAGTTCCCTGGCCGCGGCGGCCGACAGGTCCTCGTCGGCGCGGACGAATCCGCCGGGCAGTGCCCATCGCCCCTTGAAGGGTGGCTCGCCTCGGCGGACGGCCAGCGCACACAGCGCGTGCCGCCGCACGGTGAGCACGACCAGATCCACGGTGACGGCGAAAGCCGGGAAGGCCGATGGGTCGTAGGGCATGGGACGATCATAGTCGTCTGCCTGACGATAATCAGGCTCTTGAGCATGATCCGCGATGTTCCCGAAGCCGCTCTCCCAGGCGTTTTCCCGTTCGGCGCTCGCACCTCCTGCCGCATGAGGCGATCCCCCCTCGCGTCGTTCCTGACGGCCCGTCGGACGCCGCCCGTGGTCAGCGGCGGCTGCGGGTGCCGCGCCCGCCCGTCCTGCGCCGGGTCCGTGCCCTGCCCTCCGGCCGGCGCCTGGCGCCCGACGCGCCCGGCCCGGTGGGGCCGCCCGGTCCTGCGGAGCGAACCGGCCATCGCCGCCCGGCGCGCTCGGAATGCCCTCCGCCGTCCGCCGCCGGGGGTTCCGCCCCCGCGGGCCCGGGAGCGGCCTCGGTGGCCGTGCCGCCCAGACGCCGCAGCTCCTCGTGGACCGCGGCGTGCACCGCGCGGTCCGCACTGTCCCGGCGCAGACACTGGCGCAACAGCTCCGGATCGAGCCCCTCGTTGCACGCCTGATGGAGCAGCTTGGCGAAGAGGTAGTGCGGATCGACCCGCAGTGCCCGGCCGAGCGCGACCCGGGCCGAGGGCTCGTCACCGGAGGACCAGGCGACCCAGCCGGCGAGGGTGAGCGGCGCCGCGGCGTGCTCCCCGTACGAGCCGACGCAGCGGCGGGCCAGCGCGCGCCACAGCCGCAGCGCCGACGCGGCGTCCGGCTCTTCCATCCACTGGGCGGCCCTGTCCCGCGCCACCCGGTCCTGCAGCCCGATGATCACCGAGGCGGCCTCCTCGTCGTCCAGCAGGCCGTCGTCGCGGGTATCGGCCGCGCGGGGGTCGGCGATCGGCGGCGCGCCACGCAGGCGGTCCATCATCCGGCGCGCGAGGCCCAGGGTCTCCTCCCGCACCGCGGCACAGTCCATCCCGCCCAGGATCTTCGGTACGAGCCGGCTCCCGGCCATGTCCAGCGCCCGCTCCTGCCCCTCCACGCGGACCCCGGTGAGCGGCGCGAGCCTGGCCTCCATCTCGCGCAGCGAACCGCGCACATGCACCCCCGCGAAGGTCGCCGCCGCGGCCATCACCGAGGTGCCCGGCATGGCGAGCGGCACCCCTTCCGGCGGACAGCAGCGCCGGTCGGGGCAGACGTACGACCAGAACCGGCCGTCGGAAATGCACAGCGCCTCGAAGACCGGCACCTCGAAGCCGCCGCACGCGGTGCGCAGACGCTGCGCGAGGGGCCGCAGCCGCTCCATCACATCCCGCCCGGACTCGCCCCCGGCCGGTTCCTGGCACAGGAACAGCACGATCCCATCCGGCCGGTCACCACGCCGCTCACTGCCCCCGATCAGGCACTCGGCGAGCTGATCGCACACCTCGGGCCACTCCTCGCGGGCGCGGGGGATGCCGAGCCTGAGCCTGCCGCCGAACCGGCCGCGCGGGCCGTGCAGCGCGATCATCACGACGCTGTCATCGGGGTGGAAGCCCAGGACATAGGGCAGGGCGTCGGCGAGCTCGGCGGGGCTGCGGAGGGTGACCTGCTCCTCGCCGGACAGGCCGGCCGTGTCGTTGTCTCGAGTCATGGCCCGACAGTCCCCCAGCCCGGCCGGCTCCGCCAGCCCTGTGGATAACGTTATCCACAGGCTGCGGGCCCCGTTCGCGCGTTGCCGCGGGACCGGGTTGCATGGGCGCATGAGCGACGAAGATCTGCGCATCCCGGCCGACCGCGCGCCGGTATCGGTTACTCCGTCAGGACCCGTGCGGCGCCGCCGAGTGCGACGCGCAGGTCCGGTCCCGCCGTGGCGGTGATGGTGGCGGGGCTGCCGAGGGAGTCGCCCATGTCGACGGCGATCCGGTGGACGCCCCGGCCGGCCAGGTGTGCGACGAGACAGGCCGTGCTGTTGACGTTGGCGAGGTCCTCCGGGACGCCGATCGAAGGGGCGAACATCCGGGCCGCGAGCGCGCCCTCGGACGACGGTTCCGAGTGGACGTACGCGCCGAGCAGGCCGAACCGGTCGCAGGCCGCCCTGAGGCGGTCGAGGTCCGGGCGTAGCGCGGCGAGCGCGGTCCGGGTGGGGACGGGCACCAGAACGCGTTCGCGGCCCACGCCGGCGATCCGGACGTCCGGCCCGGCCTCGTCCGGCGCGAGACCGAGGGCCGGAAGAACGAGGGCGCGTTCCTCTGCGGTAGGTTCGCGCAGGTCAACGGGCCCGGGGTCGAAGGAGGCGGTGATCAGCTCGCCTGAACGCTCGGCCCGCCCGGTGAAGACCCGCCCCCCGGCACGGAGGGTGGCCCGGTAGGGCCCCGCACCGCCGTGCCGTGCCGCGAGGAGGGCGAGGGCGGCGACCGTGCCGTGACCGCAGGCGGGCAGTTCCCCTTCCGCGGTGAAGAAGCGCAGCTCGGTCGTGTCGCCGGTGTGACGTACGTACACGGCGTGCGAGGTGCCCCGTGCGACGGGGATCCGGCGCCGCTCGTCGTCGCCCGGCGGCGGGCCGTCCGCGTCGTCCTCCAGCACGACGGCCGTGGGGCTGCCGCCCGCGCCGCCCCGCAGGCAGGCGCGGACGACCGTCACGTTCGGCGTGCTCACGGGGCTGTCACTTCGCATCCTCCAGCGTGGCGTACCCGGTGGTCGCCGCGGTCTCGGCCTGGTTGGCACCCTCTTGGAGCTGGAAGAGCGAGCCGAAGGGGCGCTCCGCGAGCGGGAGGCGCCACGCCCCGGCCTCCACACGTGCCGTGTCCGACACGTTACCGCGCAGCAGCTTCACTCCGGGCTCGTTGTGGCCGGCGTGCGCGCCGAAGTGGATCGGGTAGGCGTCGGCCGCCCGGTAGGCCGGCAGGAAGGCGCGGCGGTACCGGTCGGAGCGGTTCGGGGAGGAGTAGTGCAGGAGCAGGCAGTGGATGAAGACCACGCTGCCGGCGGGCGCCTCGATGGGCACGGCGAGCGCCGGGTCGGGGGCGCCGGCACCCGCCACCTTGCCGCGGAAGTAGCCGTCGACGTAGTGGTCGGCGAGGCCGCGCAGGTGAGAGCCGGGGACGGCCTGGAGGGCGGAGTTCTCGGTGGTGGTGTCGTCGAGGTAGACGAGGGCCGTCACCAGGTCGGTGTTGGTGTGGGGGTAGTAGGCGAAGTCCTGGTGCCACTCCACGACACTGCCCACCTGCGGGGCCTTGAGGTGGAGCTTGCTGTAGTGGAACAGGATGTCGGGGCCGATGAGTGCCTCGACGTGGTCGAGCAGCTTGGGGTGGGCGGCGGCCCGCTCGAACGCGGAGTGCTGTTTGGTGGGCGACCAGATCCGGCGGGCCATGCCGTTGTCGCCCGGCTCCACTTCGGCGACGGAGCCGATGTCGGGAACGTTCAGGATCTCCGTGATGGCGGTGTTGAGTTCGGCGACTTCACTCGGATCGAAGAGACGCTCGGCGACCGCGAAGCCGTTCTCGCGGTACTCCTTGACGAGCGCGTCGGTGTTGGGTGCGGACATGCGCGGGGTTCCTCTCTGCTGGGCGGCGGGGATGCGGTGGGATGCGGTGTGGTGGGGTGGGGTCCGAACGGGTCCGCCGGGCGACGACTGCCCGGCGGACCCGCGTTGGCTCAGAGGCGCCACCGACCGGCATCGCAGCTGGGCCCCGCGCGGGCCGGGCAAGGCGGCCGGGAGCGTCCCTCGGCCAGGGCGCTCGCCAGGATCGCCCGCTGTGTCTCCGGCTTCGAGGCGGGGACGCGGAACGTCCCCGTGAAGCCCTCGATCGGTTCAGCCCTCAGGCGCATGAGGTCTCCGCGTGCTGGTCCTGTCGTCGGCGGTGGGCCCGGGGCGTACGGGTCACACAGCGGTCTTCTGGTGCTTGGCGACGGTGTCCTCGTAGATCTCCCGGAAGAACATCGCGAGGATCTCCTGGACGTCGTCGATGTACTTGAACACCTTCTGGAAGTCCTCCTCGCTGAAGATCAGCTGGTGGAGGATGTCCCACATCTCCTGGGAGTGGTCTTCGGTGCTGTCGACGTGGAGGTGGGCGGCCTGCCCCTTGACGTTCTCCTTGCCGAGCCGCTTCTGAAGGTTGTCGACGATGGCCGGCTGGAGCTTGATCTGGGTGTACTCGACCAGGTAGTTGGAGACGACCGGGGCGAGGGCCGACTCGTGCTCCAGGGCGTAGTAGAAGTAGCCCTCGAACAGGCGGGTGGAGAGGTAGGGCTCGGTGGCGAGGATCTCCTCCTCGGTGACGCCGGCGGCCGCGGCGTCGCTGATGTACAGCTTGTCGTGGAGCATTTCGTCGGCCTGGTACTGCGCGTAGTCGCGGGCGGCCCTGGGCGCGACCTGGGCGATCTTGTAGATGGCCTTGGACTGGCTGACCCGGGAGAGGCGGATCCGCCACACGTGCTCGATGAGGGTGCGGCGGTAGTACGCCTGGTGGAGCTCGGGCTCGGACAGGTGGGACGCGAAGGGGACGGTGGCCTTCCACTCCGCCATCTTCTTGTCCAAGTAGCGGTCGAGCTCGGCCTTCTTCAGACGGCTCTGCTCCTCGTTGTAGAACGGCTTCGGGTGGGTGATCCCGGTGTTCTGCACGCGGTTCATCGCGTTCTCCTTGACGAGAGGTTTCGAGGGGCGTTCACGGAAGGTTCAGAGTGTGGTGCCGCACAGCGGGACGGTGGCCGGGTCGCGAGCGATCCGCCAGGCCGGGGACCGGGTCGCCGGCTCAGCGGTACCGGACATGGAAATGCTCCGTCGCGTGCTGGTCGAGGAAGGCGGTCTCGGCGTCCAGGTCGTCGGCCGCCACGTCCCACAGGGCGTCCATCAGGCAGATCGCCCGGTCGGACACATCGAGTCGGGTTCCCTCCGCCACGTGGATGCGCAGGATCCGGGGCGGCCGGGTGGGCGGGTCGAAGCCGATCGCGTCGACGGTCCGCCCCTTCTCTCCGTACTTGCTGAGGAACACGGTCGCCCGGGTGGGCGCGCCGGTGCGCAGCGCCTCCACCTGGGAGGCGCGGGTGAGCCGGTCGTGGAAGGCGTCCCGTTCACCGTCGGGCAGCAGCAGGGACTCGGCCCACAGGTCGAGGAGGGAGTACCCGGTGACGGCCTGGATGCTGGAGTCGATGAGGCTGCCGCCCACCCGGGGGTTGATCTCGATGATCTCCCAGCGCTTCTTCGACTCCCAGTACTTGACCTCGATGTGGAAGGCTCCGGCGGTCAGCCCGTGCCCCGCCAGCGCGGACAGGCAGCGGGTGACGTAGTCGGATCCTTCCAGGACGAGGTCACGGCCGAGGGTGGCGGGCGGGCTGACCGACATTCCCTCCAGGGTGGTCCGTTCCAGGCGTTCCACGCGGGCCTTCTCGTGGACGCACAGGTGGTGGACCCGCCCGTCGAGGACGAGGGTCTCGAAGCTGAACTCCGGGCCCTCGACGTACTCCTCGACGAGGAAGTCGAACCGGTCCATGAAGATCGCCTTCATGCGCCGGTCGGCGCGCATCTGCTCCTGGATCGCGGGCAGGTCGGCCAGGTCGTCGGCGTCCTCCAGGATGAAGGTCGCGAAGGACGACGCGCCGCGCACCGGCTTGACGAACCAGCGTGCGGAGGAGTCGAGTTCGGGGGTCGCGCCGGGGGCGAGACGGTGGAGCCGGACCTCGCTCAGTCCCTCGGCGAAGAGGTACCGGCGCAGTTCGTACTTGTCGAGGCAGAGGCGCAGCGCCGGCTCGGCGGAGTCGCGCGCGCCGAGCCGCTCGTTGAGCTCGGCCATCAGGAGCCGGTAGCCCTCGAAGGTGGCGATGGCGGCCTGGACCCGGTAGCCCCGGTCGGCGAGTTCGCGAACGGCCTTCTCGACGTCGCTGGAGCGCAGTTCGGGTTCCTCGGTGACCACGCAGTCCGCCACGTGGCGGCGGCTCGCGTCCAGGACCTCCGGCTTCTCCGGCCGGGAGCTGAGGGCGACCAAGGTCAGGCCGAGCCCGGCGGTGGCCGCGGCGACCTCCTCGGTGTACGACTTGCCCTGGTGCATGAGGAGCAGGACCGCTCTCTTCATCTGTCCACCTCCTTGGAGTTCCGGGTCCACTCTCAGCGCCGACGGGCCGGCAGCCGGTCCGCGGTCTCGCGCTGGTGGGCGCGCAGGATGTCCACGAGCCGTGCGGCGCCGCCCTCACGGACCGGGTCGACGACGGGAAGACCGGTATCGGCCTCCAGCTTCTCGGCCTCGCGGCGGTAGTCGTCCTCGGAGAAGCCGAAGCTGTTGACGCTGACGGCGGCGACCTTGGCGGGCCGTTCGAAGACGGTGAGCTCCTCGTTGATGCGGATGAGCTCGGGGATGGGGATGATGGGCGTCTCCCAGACCTTGGTGCGCTCGGCGCCGAGGCGGTGGCAGAAGACCAGGGCGTGCGGCAGGGCGCCGTGGAGGATGGCGAGGGCGACGCTGCTGAACCCGATGTGGTTGAGGGAACCCTGGCCCTCGACGACGACCCATTCGTTGCCGGCGGCGGCCTCCATGACGACATGCTCGACGGCGCCGGCCATGAAGTCGCCGGGCACGCCGTCGACCGCGACGCCATGGCCGGAGATCAGCATGCCGCTCTGGCCGGTGGCGGCGAAACCGGTGCTGATGCCGCGACGGTTGGCCTCGTTCCAGATCTCCAGGCCGGCGGTCTTCTTGCCGATGTTGGAGTCGCTGCCGCACGTGTGGATGACCCAGGTGTCCAGGTCCAGGACGCGGGCCTTGTTGAGCGCCACCGTCGGGGCGTCCTTCGTCTCCCAGACGGTGATGCCCTTCTCACGGATGGCGCGGCCGATGTCCGGGTCGCTCGTGAGCCGGAAGTGGATCGAGTTGATCAGGTGGAGGCCGTTCTGGACGGCCGCGAGGATGTGCGGCTTCCAGCCGGAGGGCAGCTCGGCGGAGTGCAGGCCCTTGCCGATGACCATGACCTCGGGGCGCAGGTTCACCACGTGCTCGACGCGGCTGACGATCGGGATCGCGCCGCCGTAGCCGAGGACGTCCTGGACGGTTTGGCCGGCCTTGCGGCTGTCGATCACGGCGACGCAGCGGTCCCCGCGGTAGCGGATGATCGAGGCGGCGATCTTGCTCGTGAAGAGTCCGAAGCACCCCTCGGCGAACAGCACGAAGTTCTTGTCGACCAGCTCCGCATGGCTTAACTGATCCACGTCTTCCTCCACGGACTCGACGGTTCGTTTTTCGATGGCACGAGATGGTTCGGGCGGTCTAGGGGACAGGCTCGGTCGTCAGGCGGTACTGCGTACGCACCTGGCGCACGGCCTCCTCGATCTGCTCCTGGGTGCCGCCCCGGAAAAGGAAGCGGCCGCCTTGGAGCGTGGCGTACGAGCCGGGCCGGGAGACCAGAACCTCACCCGCCCTCGGCACCAACTCGCGGTACAAATAGGGCACTTCGCCCACGAGCGAGGTGGCGGAGGTGACCTTCTGGGGCAGCGGCTTGGGACCTGGGATGATCAGCCAGCCGCCGCTCAGCTCCGGGTCGGGGGCCGGCGGGTCCACCAGGCGGCCCAGCAGCACGTCGACCCACAACCGGAACAGATTGACGCCATGGACGTCGTGGATGACGTACGGCACGTCGGCGCCTGGCACCCGGGCTCCGACCTCCAGGAACACCAGCTCGTCGCCGGTGTCGAAGAGTTCGAGGTGGAAGGCGGAGCTCCGCAGGCCGAGCGCGGTCAGGCAGCGCACGGCGAAGTCCTCACAGCGGCCGCGCACCGCGGCTTCCGTCTGGAAGACGGAGCCGAGCGGTTCGCCCAGGAGCTCGAAGTCCAGGCAGCTGGAGACGTAGCGCGAGGTACACAGGAACAGCGGTTTGCCCGCCGCGTCCAGGACACCGTCGACGTGCAGGATCTCGCCCCGTACGAACTCCTCGATCTCGAGGTCGCGCAGGCTCCGTTCGGCGCACAAGGCCCGCAGCTCCCCGGCCGAGGCGATCTTGCGCACACCCTGGCTGGACGCCCCTCGCACCGGCTTGACGATCACGGGGTAGCCGAACTCCTCGGCGGCCGCGAGGACCTGCTCCTCGGTGCGGCAGGGCGCCCAACGCGGCACTCGGATACCGGCCCGCGACACCGTCTCCTTCATGACGGTCTTGTCGCGGAGCCGGGAGGTCTCCTCCGAGCTGGAGCCCGGGATGCCGTACCGCTCGCGCAGGGTCGCCGCGAGGTCGAGGAGGTTCTCGGAGAAGCCGATGACGTGGTCGAAGGGGCCTTCGTCGCGTACGACGGAGTCGACGAGCTCCAGCACGCCGTCCAGGTTGCCGAAATCCGGTACGACGTGGACCCGTTCGGCGTCGGCGGGCACTCCGCTGCGGCCGCCCTCGTCGCAGATGTACGTGACGCGGTCGGTCTCCGGGCGGAAGACGATCTCGGGAGCGGCGAGGCGGTTCTCCCAGCGCCGCTCGTCCTCGTACAAGGGCCAGCGGTTCAAAAACAGGATTGCGCCGGACATGGATGTCGTCCTCACGGTTCACAGGATGCATGGACGTGCCCGGCCGGGGGCCGGTTGACGGCGACGGCGGGCCTTTCGGAACCGAAGAATGAACCCGAACCTGAATCCGGGAACGGCCCACCACGCGTTGTTCTCACTGCCTCAGCCTCGCATGGGACCGGCTTGGTCAGAATAGGACCTAAGTCCCGGCGCCCGCGGCGTTGCCATTGGGTGAGTGTGCGGTTCAACTTCCTTGGCCATGCTCCACATGGGCGTTCGGGGTCGCGGCGGGCGGAGTAGTCCGTGTCAAGGTCCTGCTGGCCGGCGCCGAGGCGAGGACGTGCCAGATCGCGATGGCGAGTTTGTGCATGGTGACACCGGCGGATTCGTTCAACTCCGGCCGGGCCCCGATGCGCGAGGAGAGATGCCCGAGGGTGGCAAACCGGGCCTCGCCGCCGGTCCCGGCCGATGGCCGGGACGGCCAGATCGGCGGGGCATGTTCGCGGTCGATCAGTGCGTTGATCCCGGCGGTAAAGAGGGTCCGGACCACCTTGCGCCGGAAACGCCATGGGCAGATGGACCTATTGCCCGCCCGCCGCACGGGACACAGAATTCTTATCGCCCCCAACCACCGGAGGAGGGCTCTCGTGCGCGCCAGGAGGCTTTCCGAAACCGGCCTCGATTCCGCGGGACAGATGGTCGTGCTGCCGCGCCGGAGGGGCCGGAGACGGCACGGCGGGTGAGCTCCGGGGACTTCCGGGCGACGATGGCCCGGTTCTCGGCCGGGGTCGTGGTGGTGACGGCTCCGGACGACGGCGGGGGCCGCGCGGGTACTTCGCGGTGAGCGTGCTGGGGCCCGAACGCAGGCAGCCGGCAGAGCAGTTCACGCCCCAAGGCGCCGACACGTTCGCATCGGACGGCCTGTCCCGAACGCCCGGCATCCGGCCGGGGACCATACCATCCTGATCGGCCCGGTGCCGGGCGCGCGCCTGGGTGAGGGCGCGGGAACCCCAATGGTTCATGACGCACAGCCCTTGCGGTTTCCGGCGGTATTTCCGTCGGGCGCCACTGTCCTTGCAGGGCGGCGACTCACCCGCTACCACCGGCCCCTTCCTCACTCCGACCAAGGTCATCTCATGTCCGCCGGCGTGGCAACATCTCGGCGGTAAAGAGGGTCCGGACCACCTCGTGCCGGAAACGCCATGGGCAGATGGACCTATTGCCCGCGCGCCGTACGGGACACAGAATTCTTATCGCGCCCCCACTGCCGAAGGAGGGCTGTCGTGCGCGCCAGGAGGCTTTTCCCGAACTGCCGCCCGACATCGAAGCGCCAAGCGGTGGGATGACATGTTCTCGCTCCGCGGACATCGCCGGCCCGGACGTCAAAGCGACATCGCTTGCAAAGGTATCAGACGGCGAATGATGGGAAACGGGAGATACGAGGATGCTGCTCAAGGTTGATCCGGTCGATTCCTTTTCCGGAACGTTCCGCGTGCCTTCTTCGAAACCGGAGACGCAACGGGCAATTCTGACCGGCACGCTGGCCGATGGCACGTCACGGGTCTTCAATGATCTCCGTTGCGACGAGACGGAGACCATGAAGAACGCCTGCCGTGCCTTCGGCGCCAAGATAACCGAGCACGACGGATACCTGGAGATCCAGGGCATCGGACGGTCGCTTCCGCACATCGGGCGCGTCATCCAGTCCCGCGGCTCGGGTCTGGTGTTCCGCGTCGTGACCGCGCTGGCTTCCGTACTGCCGTCGCCGGTCGTGGTGACGGGCGACGCGACCCTGCGCAACCGGGTGATGGAGCCGCTGCTGCAGGCGCTGCGCGAACTCGGCGCGGACATCGAGTCGATCGTCGGCGAGAACAAGGCCCCGGTCGTCAACTGGGGACGCGGCCTGAAGGGCGGCACTTGCCGGCTGCCGGGCGACATCAGCTCGCAGTTCATCACCGCCATCCTGTTCGCCGCGCCGCTGGCCGACGGCCCGGTGGAAATCGAGGTGACGGGTGAGGTCTATTCCCAGTCATACATCCGGCAGACGCTGGCGAGCCTGACGGACGCGGGCATCAAGGTCTCCGCGTCGGATGACATGCGTCACTACCAGGTGGAGCCCTCCTCCTTCCAGGCCCAGGACGTCACCATTCGCGAGGACTACACCTCGGCCTCGTACCTGCTGGCCGCCGCCGCGCTCTTCCCGGGCCGGACCGTCCTGAGCAACGTGTACGGCGACAGCATGCAGGGCGAGTTCGCGATCGTCCCGATCCTGGAGAAGCTCGGGGTGAGCGTCACCTTCGACCGGGCCACCTCGTCGCTGATCGTCGACAACCCGCCGGGCAGCCTGTGCGGCGCCTTCGAGGTGGATGTGCAGGACTGCCCCAACATCGTGCCCACGCTCGCCGCCCTCGGGGCGTACGTGCAGGGCAGCCTGCGGGTGACCGGCGGACGCCTCACCCGCTTCCACAAGGCGTCACGCATCGAGGCCATGGCCGCCGAACTGACCCGTGCGGGCGTGGACATCGAGGTCCTGTACGACGACGGGATCTGCGACGGCTTCGAGGTCCGCGGCGCGGGGACGTACCCCGGCGGAGTGACCCTGTCCAGTTGGGGCGACCACCGCATCTTCATGTCGCTGTTCGTGGCAGGCCTGCGGATGCAGTCCGCCAACCGGTTCTCCGGCTTCGAAGACGTCCGGCTGTCCTTCCCCACCTTCCTGGAGGAGTTCGCCAAGGCGGGAGTACGGACCACGGCCGTTGAGGAGGAGAACGCGCCCGCCGAGGTCGTCGGCTGACCCTGTCTGCGACACCCCCCGGTGGTCCGCTGTGCCGCAGTGGCGCGCGCCGCCGGACCCGGGAGGTGAGCGAGATACGCAGCTGACCATGGCAGAGGTGTGTCGGCGCGCGGGCTGGATCTCACGCCCGCGCGCCCCGTCGCGGTGCGTGACCCGGGCCCCCGGAGCTCTCGGAGCCCTCCGATGAACGACACCCCTCGCACGACCGTCCGCTCCCCCGTTCAGGAAGTTCCCTCGATGCCCCCTGCACCCGCCCCCCGCCTGCGCGCCGATGTCTCCGGATTGCCTCGCTACGTTCCCGGCCGGGCCGCTCCCAGCGACCTGGTGGACAAGTTGTCGTCGAACGAGAACCCCTATCCCCCGCTGCCGTCGGTCGTCGCCGCGATGCGCGAGGAGCTGGGGCGCGTCAACCGCTACCCCGATCCGACGAACCGCGAACTGATCACGGACCTGTCCGCGGTCCTCGCTGTGCCCCCGGAGCACCTCGTGCCCGGCACCGGATCCCTCGGGGTCACCAGGGACCTGTTGCGCGCCGCGGCCGGCGAAGGGGACGAAGTGCTGTTCGCCTGGCGCTCGTTCGAGGCGTACGCGCAGCTCACCTGGGCCACCGGGGCAACTCCCGTGCAGATTCCGCTGCGTGACGAGCGGCACGATCTGGAAGCCATGGCCGATGCGGTGACGGACCGCACCCGCGTGGTCTTCGTGTGCAACCCCAACAACCCGACCGGCACGGCCGTGCACCGCGGTGAGCTCGAGCGCTTCCTCGACCGGGTGCCCGGCCATGTGCTGGTGGTGCTCGACGAGGCGTACCGCGAGTTCGTCGACGACACCGATGTACCGGACGGCATCGCGTTGTACCGCGACCGTCCCAACGTCGCCGTTCTGCGCACCTTCTCCAAGGCGTACGGGCTCGCGCGACTGCGCGTCGGCTACGCGGTCGCGCATCCGCCGGTCGCTGCGGCGCTGCGGGCCTGCGCCGTGCCGTTCGGTGTCAGCGGACTCGCCCAGGCCGCCGCGCGGGCCTCACTGAAGGCGGGACCCGAACTGCTGGAGCGGGTACAGACCCTGGTGGCCGAGCGCGCCCGGGTCACCCGTGCGCTGCGGGCCGCGGGCTGGAGCGTTCCTGACAGCCAGGCCAACTTCGTCTGGCTGCGCCTCGGCACACAGACACCGGCGTTCGCCGACGCGTGCGAGGCGGCGGGTGTCATGGTGCGCCCCTTCGGCGACGAGGGAGTACGGATCACCATCGGTACTCCCGAGGAGAACGACCATCTGCTGAAGATCGTGGGCGACTGGCGGGTGTGAGACCCCCGCCGAAGACCGCGGGCCTCCAGCGCGATCGGTAGTGAAGCGGGCAGAGGCAGGCAGCGCAGATGGCGTCCTCGGGCGGGTTCCGCCCGAGGACGCTTCGACTTCTGCCGCAGCAGCCATGCGGAGTTGGATCCGCCGTGCTGGATCGATGCGCAAACCAGCTTCGGGCGTAGCCGCTGGCGCATTACTCTCCCTGTGGCCAGATTTCGCCGACCCTTTATCCGGGGCGTAAACCATTTTGACGATTCAGTCACCCTGAAGTCCGACCTGCGGCTTGCCGTTCCCCAGTGGCTTGCGGACGGCCGAGGCCGCATCGGCCGGCGGCGGGATGACCAGCGTGACGAACGGCCAGGAGGCCCGGCACAGCCGATGCCGCAGGCCATGCGGAGGCGTTTCCCCAGCCCAGCGCCGTGTTCGGACTTACGGCCACCATTGATCGATGATCAATGGTGGCCGTACCCGTTCTCGGGCCAGATCCCACCAGCAAGGTCAGGATCTACGGCTGGAGCATTAGCGCAACCCAATATTCGATCGTAGGAACCCTGGTCAATTGCTCACGCAACCATGTATCTTAACGACGCTTGAGCAGTTTCAGTCTGCGCCTCGAGCGAGCGTCAAGGGGGACGCCGTCGCCGGCCAGACACGTGCCGCTTTGCAGTCGCGCCACCGATTCTTCGCAGCGTTGCCATTTCGTCTGCGAAGGATTTGGCGTGCTTACATAGGGGAGATTGCTTTGACGTCATGCCCATATGCGCTTTTCACCGTTCCGCTGGGCTTCGACATTCATGGCGAGATTTCCACGATGAGGGTCGTCCGTCCATCAGCGAAAGTCGGCCTACCCGGCGGAGTCGGGGATTGCTCGACAAGGGGCCCGGGGCGGCGGCTCGTAGATACCACTTCGCAGGACCTCCGCCTCCTCGCGCGGTGCGAGGCCGCCCCCGCCCTCGCACCGCGCGGTGACACGGACGTCCACACCAGCGCCCGTGGCCCGGCGCCCCGGCACCGGGTCACGCGCGGCTCCTCCTCCTTTCATACCTTCCCCCGGGGCCACACCGACGTCCTGCGCTCCCCGGCCTGAACGGCCCGGCTCGGCGAGACGCCGGGCCGCCCGCCGCGACCGCCGCCTGTCAGGTGACCTGCCGGCGCTCACCGCTCACCGCTCACCGCTCCGCGCCAGGGGTGCCGGGTGAATGAAGCCCTTGGACGTTTTTCTCACGCCCTTTCGGAGAAGCAAGGAAGAGGCAAGACGTGGAAGAAGCACCGGCCGTAAACCTCACCTGCCGGGAGTTGGACGTACTCCGCCTGCTGGCCCGGGGGTTAAGCAACCGGCTCATCGCCCGAAGCCTCGACATATCCGAGAAGACCGCGAAGAACCACCTCAGCAGCATTTACTCGAAGATCGGCGCCACCGACCGCATTCAGGCCGCCCTCTACGCCCGACACGTCGGCCTGACCGACCTCGAGGAAGCGGCTCCGTCCGCTCCCGTCCCCGAGAACGATGCGCCGCCCGCCGGCCCCTCCCTCACCGCACGCGAACGGGCCGTACTCTGCCTGCTGGCCCGGGGGTTAAGCAACCGGTTGATCGCCCGAAGACTCGACATATCCGAGAAGACCGTTAAGAACCATCTCAGCAGCATATATCTCAAGATCGGCGCCGCCCACCGCACTCAGGCCGCCCTCTATGCCCAAGATGTCGACCTCGCTTCCTGAGCGGCCCGCATTGGGATCTTCTTCCGGGCGCATCCCTTCCACATGGAACCGGAGCACTGCCGTGTGGAGGAGGATTCCCGCTTCCCCCCGGCGCACTGATCGACAGGGCACGCCGTCCCATCAGTGGTGGTCGTCCGCCTGCTCAGCGAGCAGTACCAGCGAGGACTCCTCCCCATGGCGCGTCAGCGAGTGTCAACGCGAAGGCACTTGGGGTGCGGCTCGGAACGTCAGTGGAATGTCTCCCCCATGGAGGGGCCGTGTTGGTCGCTGTCGCCGCGCCAGGCGAAGATCACGCCGAGGAACGGGGGGGCCGAGTCGGACGATGGCAGCGAACCGGGGTCAACCGGACGACAGGCCACCGATGTCGAGCCTCACCATCATCCCCACATCATCGCCGGCCGGATGGCCGACGACCACAACAACTGACGATGTCCGTCAACCGACACAGTCGGCCCGGCGGCCGAACACACGATTGACACCATGGTAACCACCACCAAGATCCAGCCGCGCGCCCTCGTCCGGGCCTCCGGAGGCCCCCGCTATGCCGTCGCCCTGGCCGTGGACGCGCTCGGCACCGGCCTGCTGCGGCCCTTTCTGCTGCTCTACGGGATAACAGTGCTGAGGCTGTCCGCGGAGGCCACCGGCATCACCATGACGGCCGGCATCGTGGCGGGACTGGTGTGCATGCCCGCGGTGGGCCGATGGCTGGACCACGGCGCGCGCAGCACGGTCGTGGCCGCGTCGATGCTGGTGCGGGTACTGGGCGTGGCACTGCTCCTCGCCACCCCGGCGGGACACGTCGGGCTGTTCGCGACGGCGGCACTCTTCCTCGGCATCGGCAACCAGGCCTGGCCGGCCGCCCACGCGGCTCTCGTCGCCACGGTCGCCCACGGCCGGGAACGCGACGCGGCCCTCTCGGCAGGCCGCGCACTGCGCAACGCCGGCCTGGGCGTCGGCGCGCTCATCGCCACCGCATGCCTGGCGGGCGGCACCACCGCGTTACAGGTGCTGGCGGCCGTCACCGGGGTCGCCTATTTCGCTGCGGCGGTCTTGGCATGGTCGGTGCACGTGCACACGCATCCGGCCGCTGGTTCGGCCAAGGACAAGGCCGACGGGCCCGCACCCCGGATGCGCATGCTGCTGGCCGCCAACGTGGTCTACGTCTTCTGCCTCAACGTCCCCGAAATCGCGCTGCCCCTGATCCTGGTGACACAGCTACACGCGTCCCCGGTGTGGTCGGCGGCCATCTTCGTGACGAACACCGTGCTGGTGGTCACCCTGCAGGTTCCGGTCACCGTCCTGATGTCCCGCTTCTCCCGGCGGACCGCGATGGCTCTTGCCGGGGTGGTGCTCGCCGTGTCCTACCTCGGCTTCCTCGCGGCCACCTCACTGGGAGACGGCTGGGGTGCCCCGGCCGTCGCCTTGGTGTCCGTGGTCTGCACCATCGGCGAGATCATCTATACCGGCAGCGCGACCCCGCTCGTCACCGCACTCGCCCCGGCCCATGTCCTGGGACGCGCCCTCGCCCGCTTCCAGCTCTCCTGGGGCTTCGGCCTCGCCATCTCCCCGGCGATCATCACCACTCTCGCCTCCCACGGCTCGGCCGTCCTCTGGGGCAGCCTCGCCGCCGCGACGCTTCTGTCCGCCTTCGCCGTGGCCACCGAGAAGGATCAAGGAACGCGGCTCAGCGGCGGCTTGCGCCGGGCGCGAGCAAGCTCGTGAGCTCGGCGATCGCCGCGGGGGACGGCTGAAGCGGCGGACGTTCTCCGGTCCCCGGCCGGGCAGCGAGGCACGCCTACCCGGCCAGAGCGAGGACGAGTGGGAGCACCTGATCGGCTCCCTTCTGCCGCAGGAGGCGTGCGCCTACGGCCAGGGTCCAGCCGGAGTCGGTGTAGTCGTCGACGAGCAGGACCGGACCGGGGGTGCCGGCCAGGGCGGCGGTGAGTTCGTCGGGCACGGCGAACGAGGCGGCCAGGGCTCGCAGCCGCTGGGCGGAGTTGCTGCGGTGCGCCGCGAACTCGTCGGCCTGCGGGGTGTACGTCAGGCTGCCCAGCAGGGGGAGCCTGCCCACCCTCGCCAGGCCCCCGGCCAGTGAGGCGACCAGCTGCGGCCGGGTGCGGGAGGGCATGGCGACGATCCCCACCGGCCGTGCCGCCGCGTCAGGGCCGCCGCCGGCCCAGCCGCCCGGGGAGCGGGCCCAGTCGGCAACCGTCGTCACGACGGCAGCCAGTACGTCGTCCGGGACCGGTCCGTCCGTGGCCTGCTCCGACAGCAGCGGACGCAGGCGGTTGCCCCAGCCGATGTCCGAGAGCCTGCCGAGCGCGCGCCCGGGGGCCGCCTGCTGGGCCGCCGGGATACGGCCCTTGAGGTCGACCCCGACCGCGGCCATACCCGAGGGCCACATGCGGCGTGGCTCGACCTCGACTCCCGGGCGCTCCAGCTCGCCTGTCGCCGCAGCGAGGGCTCCGGGCGAGACGGCGGTATCGAGCCAGGGCCCGGCGCAGGTGTCGCAGCGACCGCACGGAGCCGCCTTCTCGTCGTCGAGCTGCCGCTGCAGGAACTCCATCCGGCACCCCGTGGTCGCCACGTAGTCCCGCATGGCCTGCCGCTCCGCCTCCCGCTGCCGGGCCACCCACGCATACCGCTCCGCGTCGTACACCCACGGCTCGCCGGTGGCGGTCCAGCCCCCCTTCACCCGCTTGACCGCCCCGTCCACGTCCAGGACCTTCAGCATCGTCTCCAGCCGCGACCGCCGAAGATCCACCAACGGCTCCAGCGCGGGCAGCGACAACGGACGACCCGCCTGCTCCAGAACCCCCAGCGTGCGCCGCACCTGCTCCTCGGGCGGGAAGCCCACCGACGCGAAGTACGCCCAGATCGCCTCGTCCTCCCGCCCCGGCAGCAGCAGCACATCCGCATGGTCCACACCACGCCCCGCACGGCCCACTTGCTGGTAATAGGCGATCGGGGATGAGGGCGACCCCAGGTGCACCACGAACCCCAGGTCCGGCTTGTCGAAGCCCATCCCCAGCGCCGAGGTCGCCACCAGCGCCTTCACCCGGTTCGCCAGCAGGTCCTCCTCCGCCTGCAACCGGTCGGCGTTCTCCGTCTTCCCCGTGTAGGAGGCCACCGGATACCCGCGCTGCCGCAGGAACGCCGCGACCTCCTCCGCCGCCGCCACCGTCAGCGTGTAAATGATCCCCGAACCCGGCAGATCCGCCAGCCGCTCCCCCAGCCACGCCAGCCGATGCGCCGCGTCCGGCAGCTCCAGCACCCCCAACCGCAGGCTCTCCCGGTCCAGCGGCCCCCGCAGCACCAGAGCCCCCGCACCTCCCGTGCCCAGCTGCTCGGCCACGTCCGCGGTCACCCGCGCGTTCGCGGTCGCCGTCGTGGCCAGGACCGGCACACCCGTCGGCAACTCCGCCAGCATCGTGCGCAACCGACGGTAATCGGGCCGGAAGTCGTGCCCCCAGTCGGAGATGCAGTGCGCCTCGTCAACGACCAGCAGACCGGTCGTGGCCGCAAGCCTGGGCAGCACCTGGTCGCGGAAATCCACGGAATTGAGACGCTCCGGACTGACGAGGAGAACGTCGGTCTCGCCACGCTCGACCTCCCCGTAGATGGTGTCCCATTCCTCCGGGTTGGCCGAGTTGATCGTGCGCGCCCGGATACCGGCACGCGCCGCCGAGTCGACCTGGTTACGCATCAGGGCCAGCAGCGGCGAGATGATCACCGTAGGACCCGAGCCACGCCGCCGCAGCAAAGCGGTGGCGACGAAATACACCGCCGACTTGCCCCAGCCGGTCCGCTGCACCACCAGGGCCCGGCGACGCTCCTCCACCAGAGCCGCCACCGCCTGCCACTGATCCTCCCGCAGCCGCGCCGAACCCTCCGGGGCACCGACGAGCTCAGCGAGGATGGCGTCGGCTTCGGTGCGGAGCTCAAGGTTGTCCATGGCTCCATGCAACCCGATGGCACTGACAATCGGCCAATTCGCTCCGGCCGTGCCGCCCCGCGCCGGCCCGGATGCTCCGCCGGGCCGGTGCGGCCGCGGTGTTTCCGCTGGTCCTCGCCGCGCGGGGCTGAGCGACGGCGGTGGCCGGGAGGGGGCGAGGAATATAGGAGGCACATACCCGCAAACCGGCCAGGTGTGCCAACTGCTCATTGCCGCACACGAGCGCTACCGGCGAGAATTGTCAGAAGCTCCCCGCACCGGCCCTCTCGTGGTCCTGACGGGGCCGTGTCGTGGCGTGCGCCCGCGCCCGACCCTCGCACGGACCATGGGCGCGCAGACGAAGGGAGGACCGTGACCTTCGGCTTCGCTCCGCCGCCGTCCGCCGATCCCGCCGTCCGGCTGGGCCGGATGCTCGAACCCGCCGAATGGGCCGCCGCCGGCATTCCGCTGCTGCGCAATCCGCGCGAGGTCGTCCACGGGCTGCACAGCCGCCATCTGCCGACTCCCTCGACGGCCGTCGTCGCGGTCCTCGATCCGGAGGAACGCCTCACGGCCAGCGCCTCGTTCAGGCAGCACGGCTCCACCACACCCGACGGGTGGGAGTTCCGCAACGCGCTCCTGGCCCAGCTGCGCCGGGTGATCCCGCACGATCTGCGGCGCCGCTCGCCGGTCCGCACCGCCGTGCTGCTCTACTGCCGCGAGGGTGGGAGCCGGTGGACGGAAGAGGACGGCGCCTGGATGTGGGGGCTGCGGGACGCCTGCACCCTGCACGGGCTGCGCTGTGG
This sequence comes from Streptomyces sp. NPDC019937, assembly GCF_040631655.1. Classification (NCBI taxonomy): domain Bacteria; kingdom Bacillati; phylum Actinomycetota; class Actinomycetes; order Kitasatosporales; family Streptomycetaceae; genus Streptomyces; species Streptomyces sp. NPDC019937. Next base: position 38,557 of record NZ_JBEYAL010000036.1, on the reverse strand, counting down.
CGCGTACATCACCCTGACCCGGGAGGGCTGGCAGGTCCTCGGCGAAGGGCGGGGCGGCCGTCGGCCGCACTCCGCTTCGCTCCGGACCACACTGGGGATCGCCCCCGCACCCGAACCCGATGGCGACGCGGCGCCCCTGCCGCGGCCCCTGGGCGGGGCCCGCGGCGTGCTGCACCGCTCAGCGGCCGTGTGACCGCCGACCGTCCGGACGCCGGACAGCTCCTCGACGCGCGTCAGGGGCTGCCGGGCACCGGGCGTACGGGAAGTGCGGAATCAGACGCCCGCGGCCATGAGGCTGTTGATGCGCTGCGGGTCACCGCAGACGATCAGCAGCGCCGAGGCACGGCTCATCGCCCGGGGCAGTGCTCCGGCCACGGCATCGTCCGCTCCGCCGTTGACGGCGACGACCACGACCGGACGGCCGCCCGGTCGATCGGCGTCCGCCGCGGCGTAGAAGACGTCGTCACCAGCGTCGTGCTGCGCCCAGTAGGACGCCTCGCCGAAGGACAACTCGTGCGCCGCCCACGGATGCTGGTCCCCGGTGGTCAGCACCAGGATGTCGGCTGGCGCCCGGCCGGAGTCCAGCAGCAGGTCGACCGCCTCGTCCGCCGCGTCCAGGGCGCCGTCCACCGAGGCGGGGATCAGCTGGATCTGGGGCGCGGCCGTCGAGGCGGGGGCGGTCTTGGCAGCCGAGGCCGCCGGGGCGGTCGGCGCGGGCTTCGCCGCATCGCTCGTGGTGCGTTGCGACGGAGCCGACGAGGTCCCGGCGGAACCACGGTTCGGACCGGGGCTTCCCGGGCGCCGCGGGGCGGGCCGGGGGCCGGGACCAGGGACAGGACGAGGGGTCGGCGCGGTGCGGCCTGCGGCCGGTGTCGCGCGAGGACCCGGGACACTCTCGTGAATCTGAGGCTCCTCGGGGATGAGAGGCATGGGCTGATGTCTATCAAACGTCGGTGCGACTCGCACCGGCGGGTGGTGGTTCGAACCGGTCGGTCTGCTCAGAAGTCGAAGCCGAGTTGGCCGCCGACCTCCAGCTCGACCGATTCAGGTGTATTGCGCACGCGCTTGAGGTGCCGCCAGCGGGGCAGCCCGTCCAGGTAGGCCCAGGACAGCCGGTGGTGGGGCGTGGGCCCCTGTTCCCGCAGGGCGGCGCGGTGCACGGGGGACGGGTATCCGGCGTTGTCCCCGAACCGGAAGTCCGCGTGTGCGTCCCCCAGTTCGGCCATCAACGCGTCCCGCCGCACCTTGGCGATCACGGAGGCGGCAGCGACGGCCACACAGGACTGATCGCCCTTGATGACCGTGCGGACCCTCCAGGGAGCGCCGAGGTAGTCGTGCTTGCCATCGAGGATCACCGCGTCCGGACGGACGGGCAGCCCGTCGAGAGCCCGGGTCGCGGCGAGCCGGAGGGCGGCCGTCATCCCCAGGTCGTCGATCTCCTCGGGCGAGGAGTGACCCAGGGCGTGCGCGGTGACCCACGACTCCAACTCGTGCGCCAGCTCCGTGCGCCTCTTGGGGCTCAGCAGCTTGGAGTCGGTGAGCCCGGTCGGCGGGCGCCGCAGACCGGTGACCGCCGCGCAGACCGTCACCGGACCTGCCCAGGCCCCTCGCCCGACCTCGTCGACACCGACGACGATCTTGGCTCCTGTCGTGGCGCGGAGCGAGCGCTCGACACTGTGGGTGGGCGGTTGGTAGGCCATGGCGAGGACAACATTACGCCGCTCACCCCGGCGCCGTGTACCCGGATCAGGCGGTACGCCCCCGGGCCGCCGGAACGGGCCCGGTCGCGGACGGCCGCCGCGGCCCTCCGTACCCAACCCGACGCGGTGCGGGGGCGGTTGTCCGGCGATGTGGGGCGGTTGTTTCGGCGCCGCGGCGCTCCCGGCCCTGAGCTGGGACGACGCCCGCCGCCGCTCGTCAATCCGCCGCCGGGATCCACGACGGGAGCGGCTCGGTGCGCTCCAGCCACCCGCGAGGCGGTGCGCCGCGGGCCCCGGACGCGACGACTCCGCCGGCGATCGCGCAGGTGGTGTCCACGTCCCCGCCGGCCTGCGCGGTCGTCCAGAACGCGTCCTCGAAGGAGTCCAGGTGCCGGGCCGCGGCCCACAGCGCGAAGGGCACGGTGTCATGGGCGCTGGTGCGGCGGCCGCACCCCAGCACCGCGGCGACGGTGACGGCGTCCCCGTAGTCCAGCATGTCGCGGGCGCGCCGCAGCCCCGCCTGGACGGCGCTGCGCGGGACGGCCTCGACCACCCGGTCCAGCAGGGCTTCCGGCCCGCCGTGGCCCGCCGGATCGGCCACCACCGCCGCCGCGGCGGCCACCGCCATCGCCCCCGCCACGGCCTCCCGGTGCTGGTGCGTGGTGTACGCGGAGATCTCCGCCTGATGCGTCGCCTGCTCCACCTCGCCCGCGTACCAGGCGCCCAGCGGGGCGATCCGCATGGCGGCGCCGTTACCCCATGATCCCTGCCCCTGGAACAGACCGGCGGCCAGATCACGCCAGTCGCCGCCCTCCCTGACCAGCCGGAGCATCCGGTTCACGGCTGGGCCGTACCCCCGGTCGAAGTCATGGTGCGCGGCGAACGACCGGGCGAGGTCGTCCTGGTCGATCCGGCCGTACTCGGCGAGGGCGGTCAGCACGGAGCAGCCCATCTCGGTGTCGTCGGTCCACTGCCAGGGGGCGGGGGGCAGTTCTCGGCGCTTGAGGAAGGGATAGTTGGCGGGGACGAAGAACTGGGAGCCGAGGGCGTCGCCCACGGACAGCCCGCGCAGGCTCGCCAGAGCCCGGTGGTAACGGTCAGCGGTCATCGCTGGGCACTCTAACCGGTGAGTCCGTAGGGCTCGGGGGTGCACCAGCGCTCGAAGGGCCGGTCGAGGTGGTAGCGGCCGTCGGAGCCCAGCAGCAGCATCCGTGTCTCGGCGTTGTCCGGATTGGACAGGGACTCGAACTCGGCGACGCTCCAGTGGAGCCAGCGCATGCAGAACAGCCTCATGGTCAGCCCGTGGGTGACCAGCAGCACGTTCGGCGGATGGGCCGGGTCGTCGAAGCTGCGCCACAGGCTCTCCAGGAACGCGTCCACCCGGTCGTAGACATCGGCCCCGGACTCACCCTGCGCGAAGCGGTAGAAGAAGTGCCCGTAGGCGTCGCGGTAGGACTTCTGCTTCCGCACGTCCTCGCGGTCCTGCCAGTTCCCCCAGTCCTGCTCACGCAGCCGCGGCTCCTCCCTGACCCGGGTGCGGGACGGATCCAGGCCGAGCAGACCCAGGGTCTGGTGGGTGCGCCGGTACGGCGACACATAGACCGACACGCGCTCGTCGGCGAAGGTGGCCCGCAGCCGGACGCCCGCCTCGAGCGCCTGCCGCCGCCCGGTCTCGGTCAGCCTCAGGGCGTGGTCGGGCACGCGTTCGTACACCGAGTCATCGACATTCCCCTCCGATTCTCCGTGCCGTATGAGGATGATGCGCCGGGGTCGTGCCATGCCGCCCACCCTAGAGCGGGTGCGCGGAGACCGCCTCGCTTCCCTCGTCCGCCACCGGGCCGCCCGTTCGACGAGCCGGTAAACACAACCATAGTTGCATTACCCTCGAAGTGGCACGGTAAACCCACTAACGCGATCGGAGTTGCGATTGTCCGCGGAGAGCACAGCCCACACCCCGGGCACCGTCCGCCCCGGCGGGCGCACCGCGCGCACCCGCGCCGCGGTGCGCGACGCCGTGCTCACCGGTCTCGCCGAGCACGGCTACCCGGGCCTGACCGTCGAGTACGTGGCCGAACACTCCGGCGTCCACAAGACGACGGTCTACCGGCGCTGGGGCAGCGTCGAGGGGTTGGTGGCCGACGCGCTCCAGCTCGCCGGGGAGGACTCCTGGCGGCCACCCGACACCGGCAGCCTCGACGGCGATCTGCGGGCCCTGGCCCGCGAGGTGACCGCGACGTTCGGCGACGCTCCGGCCGCGGCCGCGCCGACCGCCTTCGTCGCCGCCGCGTTCCAGTCCCCGCGCGCGGCGGAGGCCCTGCGCGCCTTCTACGCCGAGCGGCTCGCCCGGTGCGAATCCGTGGTGACGCGGGCCGTCGAGCGCGGTGAGGCACCCGTGGGCACCGACGCCGGGGCCGTCGTACGGGCCGTGTCCGCCCCGCTGTTCTTCCGGGCGCTGGTCACCCGCGAACCCATCGACACACCGCTGGCCGACCAGTCGGCGGCAGCGGTCACCGCCGCCGTCCGGGCCGGGGCGTATCTCCCGCCCGGGTGACGATCGGTCCGCGTGCCCCGATGCCGCATCCGGGCGCGGTCGCCGTATCGGACCGTCTCAGACCGTCCAGGCGGACTCGACGCCCACGACATCGCCGGCTATCGCCGCCACGTCCGCCTCCGTCTGGGCGCGCAAACCCAGCCGCTCCACCCGCTCCACCCGGTACTTCCCGTGCTCGGCAGCCGAATTCCACATCGACAGCACGAGGAACTCGTTGCCCGGCGCCTCGCCGAAGACCCCGCGCAGCATGCCGGGCGATCCGGCCATCGCCGGATTCCACACCTTCTCCTGCACCAGCGTGAAGTGGTCCACCCGCTCCGCGTGCACGCGGCAGTGCGCGACCCGCAGCACGTCCGCGTCGTTGAACCGCGGCTGGAAGCCGACCTTCACATCGAAGCGATGCTCGAAGAGCCGGACTTGCATGTTCCGGTACGTGCCCGACTGGGCGGCCGCCAGCCGGTTGTGCGATCGCGCCATGAAGGAGTCGTAGAACGCCCGGCTCTCCCAGAACGCGAAGATGTGCGCCACGTCCGGTCGCCCTCGGCTCCAGCCGCCGCCCTGCCCCCGGAATCCCGGCTCCCCGGGCAGCCCCGCCCACTTCCGCTGCCCCCGCTCGAAACCCGGACGGTCCACCACGGTGCAGCGAATCCACTTGACCAGCACCGCGCCATCCTACGGCCCCGACGGTGGCCCGCATCACACAGCGAACCGTCAACCCAGGGCTTCGGGGGTGGACAAGGGGTGCCGCCACAAGAGGGTGCATCCAGCCTCCCCCGGGCCTTTGGTCAGCGCCGCCTGCGCCCCGTCCCCGGCCCCGGAAGCCCCGCACCGGCACCCGGCATTCCGGCACCGGGGCCCGGAAGCCGCATGCCCGGACCCGGCGCGTACGCCGCCTCCAGCCGCTGGCCGCCGGGAAGGGGCGCGTACCAGGCGCTCCCGTACAGGACGCTGCTGAGTCCGGACAACAGCCGTTGGACATCGGGTTCCGATCTCACCACGAGCCGCATGAACCGGCTGCTGCTGCCGAGCTTGTTGCCGCACTCGCGCACCAGCACGCCGTGTTCGGACAGCAGCCGGTCCCGCACCTGCACACCGTTCGCCCCGTCCGGCAGTTTGACGAACACGAAGTTGCCCTGGGAGGGGAAGACGGTCATGCCCGGCAGACATCCCAGCTGCGCGATCATTTCCTGCCGGTCGCGGCCGAGCATCCGCAGGCTCATCTCGTAGTCCTGCTGATGGTCCTTGAGCATGAAGACGATGATCTCGGCAAAGGAATTGAGGTTCCACTTCGGCAGCCTGGACCGGATCTTCCCGGCGAGCGAGGGATTCGCCACCAGGTAGCCGAAACGCACGCCGTGCAGGCCGAAGTTCTTTCCCAGACTGCGCAGGACGACGACGTTCGGGCGCACCACGGCCTCGTCGACGACGCTCGGCCAGGGACCGGAATCAGGGTCGGCGAACTCCAGAAAGGACTCGTCGATGACGACCAGATCGAGGTCCGAGAGGGAGTCCATGAACGATATGACGGCCTCGCGGGAGAGGAGGCCGCCGTCGGGATTGTTGGGATTACAGATGACGGCGGCCCGTGATCCCCGCTGCCGTATGAAGTAGACGAAGGCATCGGGATCGAGGGCGAAGCCGTGTCGCTCCGGCAACCGGAACATGTCCACCCGCTTGCCGGTTTCGTCCGGCTGATCCGTCCAGCGGCCGAAGGTGGGGATCGGGACGGCCAGGCTGTCCTTGACCAGCAGATGGTCGATCCACGTGATGAGTTCCGTCGATCCATTGCCCATCGCCATGGTCTGCGGCTGGAGATCGAGCAGATGCGCTAATTCGGCCGTGATCGTCTCGGCGGAGCTGGGGTAATAGGTGAGAATGTCCCGCAGCATGGCCGACAACTCGTCGAACATCCCCGGAGTGGGGAAGTAGGGATTACAGGGGATACAGAAATCCACGATGTCCTGTCCGCCGCCTGAAACTCCCGCGCGATTCAGCATGAAGTACGACGGACTGTGGTTGGTGCCCCGGAAAAGCTGTGCGGCGTTACCCGTGCTGCCGAAGGCGGCGACAGTCACAGCAAGACCTCCTCGGTCACATGGGCCGTGCTGGGCACGACGCGCGGCTCCGCTTGCACAGAGCGTCGCGCACGAGCCACCGCCAGTCGGGGCGTTGCCGAATTTCATGGTGCGTATGAGAAGTCGAGTGACAGGAGATACCGGAACCGCTACAGTCCCCCGGCTTACGCCTGCACTCGAGCAGGGCTCCCACCGGTCGGCAGTCTGCTCCCCCCATACACGCGCGAGCGGGGCGCGGCCCGAAGGCCACGCCCCGCGTCGAAGGTCACCCTTCGAGGTGGACGATCAGCTGCAGCCGCTCGTCGAGCCGCAGCCCTCGCACAGGTAGCAGCTGCCCGCGCGGCGCATCTTGGTGCCGCAGGAGAAGCACAGCGGTGCGTCCGCGTTCAGGCCCAGCTGGATCTCCACCAGCTCGGTCGAGCTGTGGGCCTCCTTCGGGGCGGACGTCTCGGACTGGGACGCGGTCGTGGTCGCCTTCGGGGCCTCCAGCCTCCGCGGCGCCGACTGGGCCAGGCCCTCGACATCGACGTCGTCCTCGGACGCCTCGTACGAACCGGTCTCCAGGTGACGCTGGCGCTCCTCGGCGGAGTGGATGCCGAGCGCCGACCGGGTCTCGAACGGCAGGAAGTCCAGCGCCAGCCGACGGAAGATGTAGTCGACGATCGACTGGGCCATCCGCACGTCCGGGTCGTCCGTCATACCGGCCGGCTCGAAGCGCATGTTGGTGAACTTCGAGACGTACGTCTCCAGGGGCACCCCGTACTGGAGGCCGACCGAGACGGCGATGGAGAAGGCGTCCATCATGCCCGCGAGGGTCGAGCCCTGCTTGGACATCTTCAGGAAGACCTCGCCGAGCCCGTCGTCCGGGTAGGAGTTGGCCGTCATGTAGCCCTCGGCGCCGCCGACCGTGAAGGAGGTGGTGATCCCGGGACGGCCCTTGGGCAGGCGCTTGCGGACCGGGCGGTACTCGACGACCTTCTCGACCTCCGGCGCGGCCTGCTCGACCGCCTTCTCCTTCTTCTTGGCGGAGAGCGGCTGACCGACCTTGCAGTTGTCACGGTAGATCGCCAGTGCCTTGAGGCCCAGCTTCCAGCCCTCGAAGTAGATCTCCTCGATCTCCTCGACGGAGGCCGACTCCGGCATGTTGACCGTCTTGGAGATCGCGCCGGACAGGAACGGCTGGGCGGCGGCCATCATCCGCACGTGTCCCATCGGCGAGATGGAGCGCTCGCCCATGGCGCAGTCGAAGACCTCGTAGTGCTCGGGCTTCAGCCCGGGCGCGTCGATCACGTTGCCGTGCTCGGCGATGTGCGCGACGATCGCCTCGACCTGCTCCGGCTGGTAGCCGAGCCGCTTGAGCGCCTTGGGGACCGTGTTGTTCACGATCTGCATCGAGCCGCCGCCGACCAGCTTCTTGAACTTCACCAGGGCCAGGTCCGGCTCGACGCCCGTGGTGTCGCAGTCCATCATCAGGCCGATGGTGCCGGTGGGGGCGAGCACCGACGCCTGGGCGTTGCGGAAGCCGCTCTTCTCGCCGAGGCGCAGCACGTCCTGCCATGCCTCCGTGGCCGCCGCCCAGACCGGGGTGTCCAGGTCGTCCATGCGCTTGGCGATGGCGTTGGCGTCCGAGTGCTGCTTCATGACGCGGTTGTGGGCGTCCGCGTTGCGCGCGTAGCCGTCGTACGGGCCGACGACGGCCGCCAGCTCGGCGGAGCGCTTGTACGAGGTGCCGGTCATCAGGGAGGTGATGGCTCCGGCCAGGGCCCGGCCGCCGTCGCTGTCGTAGGCGTGGCCGGTGGCCATCAGCAGGGCGCCGAGGTTGGCGTAGCCGATGCCCAGCTGGCGGAAGGCGCGGGTCGTTTCGCCGATCTTCTGGGTCGGGAAGTCCGCGAAGCAGATGGAGATGTCCATCGCGGTGATGACCAGCTCGACGACCTTGGCGAAGCGCTCGGCGTCGAAGCGCTGGTTGCCGGCGTCGTCGTCCTCGAGGAACTTCATGAGGTTGAGCGAGGCCAGGTTGCACGAGGAGTTGTCCAGGTGCATGTACTCGCTGCACGGGTTGGAGGCGGTGATCCGGCCCGTCTCCGGCGAGGTGTGCCAGTGGTTGATCGTGTCGTCGTACTGGATGCCCGGGTCGGCGCAGGCCCAGGCCGCCTCGGCCATCTTACGGAAGAGGGACTTGGCGTCGACCTCCTCGATGGGCTCACCGTTGAGACGGCTGCGCAGACCGAACGGCGAGCCGGACTCCACGGCCTTCATGAACGTGTCGTTCACGCGGACGGAGTTGTTGGCGTTCTGGTACTGGACGGACGTGATGTCGTCGCCGCCCAGGTCCATGTCGAAGCCCGCGTCGCGCAGGGCGCGGATCTTCTCCTCCTCCTTGACCTTGGTCTCGATGAACGCCTCGACGTCCGGGTGGTCGACGTCGAGAACGACCATCTTGGCGGCCCGGCGGGTCGCACCGCCCGACTTGATCGTTCCGGCGGAGGCGTCGGCGCCGCGCATGAAGGAGACGGGCCCGGAGGCGTTGCCGCCGGAGGAGAGCAGCTCCTTGGAGGAGCGGATGCGGGAGAGGTTCAGGCCGGCGCCGGAGCCGCCCTTGAAGATCATCCCCTCTTCCTTGTACCAGTCCAGGATCGACTCCATGGAGTCGTCCACGGAGAGGATGAAGCAGGCGCTGACCTGCTGCGGCTGCTTGGTGCCGACGTTGAACCACACGGGCGAGTTGAAGCTGAAGACCTGGTGCAGCAACGCGTACGTGAGCTCGTGGTCGAAGATCTCGGCGTCCGCGGGGGAGGCGAAGTAGCCGTTGGCCTCACCGGAGGTGCGGTAGGTGCTCACCACCCGGTCGATGAGCTGCTTGAGGCTCGCCTCGCGCTCCGGGGAGCCGACGGCACCGCGGAAGTACTTGCTCGTGACGATGTTGACCGCGTTCACCGACCAGAAGTCGGGAAACTCCACGCCGCGCTGCTCGAAGTTGACCGAGCCGTCACGCCAGTTGGTCATGACGACGTCACGACGCTCCCAGGCCACCTCGTCGTACGGATGCACGCCGGGGGTGGTGTGGACGCGCTCGATACGCAGACCCTTGTTCTTGCTTCCCTTGGAGCGGGAGCCTCGTGCGGGGCCGCTCGTCGTCTCTGTCATTCCGCCTCCCAGTACGGGCGAAAACGCCCTGATGTGCCCATTTCTTCCCGGGCACGGTGTCTCTGTTTTTCACCCGGCGGCGCGATAGGCCCCGGGCAGATCTTCGGCCGCCGGTCAGTCGGCGGCGGTGACGGGCGCGGGGGCCTCCGCGGCCCCGGCGCCGGGCCCGCGGTCGCGCGCGGGAGGCCGTTGCTGATCACGCAGCTCCGCGACCGCGGCCTCGAAGTCCTCGAGCGAGTCGAAGGCGCGGTAGACGGAGGCGAAGCGGAGGTAGGCGACGAGGTCCAGCTCCTGGAGCGGACCGAGTATGGCGAGCCCCACGTCATGGGTGGACAGCTCGGCGCTGCCGGTGGCCCGGACGGCCTCCTCCACGCGCTGACCGAGCTTGGCGAGGGCGTCCTCGGTGACGGGACGGCCCTGGCATGCCTTGCGGACTCCGGAGATGACCTTGTCGCGGCTGAAGGGCTCGGTGACCCCGCTCCGCTTGATCACCATCAGTGACGCGGTCTCCACGGTCGTGAAGCGGCGCGAACAGTCGGGGCACTGGCGGCGCCTGCGGATCGAGCAGCCGTCATCCGTGGTCCGGCTGTCGACGACGCGGCTGTCGGGGTGCCTGCAGAAGGGGCAGTGCATGACTCCGTACCCTCCCTCACCCTCAAGAACGGCGCATGACTGATAAGCCCCGACCGGCCGCGCGGGCCCGCCGGAGCGACCACAAGCATAGGCGAAGATCTCGGCAACGAATCACCGGGGACCACAAGCTGTGGGTGGCTGACATCCATCAAACCACTAGATCTGGTGTCCGGCACTCAATCGCACCGAATGGCGTGTCATGCCCCGGGAGCAGGCACGAGACTACGCGAACCCCACGGACCCCGGCTCCACAGGGAGCCGGGTGCGAGACTGGGACCCCCGCCGACACGGCCGAAGATCACCCCTCAGCCCGCATCGGAACCGGCCTATACACCCAAGCCTGTGATCACGTCAGCTCAACTGGGATATTTCACTCGAACGTGTGTTTGGCGCAACCTTTCGAAAGCAACTACCGTTGTCCAACTAGGGAGAACATCTCGAGAGGGGCCGTCGTGACCACCACCGCAGAGAGCGCCGCTGTTACCGCCCAGGAGCGCTCCCAGAGCCGACTCGAACAGACGCACGCGATGAATCAGACCCACGCGATCAACGACGCGAGCACGAACCCGGAGGGGCAGAAGGCGACCCGATCACTACCCGGGCGACCTCCAGGAATCCGGGCGGACAGCTCTGGGCTGACCGACCGGCAGCGTCGGGTCATCGAGGTCATCCGCGACTCTGTGCAGCGGCGCGGCTACCCACCGTCCATGCGGGAGATCGGCCAGGCGGTGGGCCTCTCCAGCACCTCGTCCGTCGCCCATCAGCTGATGGCCCTGGAGCGCAAGGGCTTCCTGCGGCGCGACCCCCACCGGCCCCGGGCGTACGAGGTCCGTGGCTCGGACCAGCCCAGCACGCAGCCGACGGACACCACCGGCAAGCCCGCCGCCTCCTACGTCCCGCTGGTCGGCCGGATCGCGGCCGGCGGGCCGATCCTCGCCGAGGAGTCGGTCGAGGATGTCTTCCCCCTCCCCCGCCAGCTGGTCGGCGACGGCGAGCTGTTCGTCCTGAAGGTGGTCGGCGACTCGATGATCGAGGCCGCCATCTGTGACGGGGACTGGGTCACGGTGCGCCGCCAGCCCGTCGCCGAAAACGGTGACATCGTCGCCGCGATGCTCGACGGGGAGGCGACGGTGAAGCGCTTCAAGCGCGAGGACGGCCATGTCTGGCTGCTCCCGCACAACGCCGCGTACCAGCCGATTCCCGGGGATGAGGCGACCATCCTGGGCAAGGTCGTCGCGGTGCTGCGGCGCGTCTGAACCGGCTGACCGAGGCGCGCCCCCGGCGCGCCCCACGACCGGGCCCCGGGACCACTGCGCCGGTTCCGGGGCCCTGCTGTATGCCCGCGCGCTACGCCCCGTCGGCCTTGGCCGCCGCGTCGATCGCGGCCAGGGAACGGCGCACCTGGTTGCGGTCGGTCGTGTACCAGAAGTCCGGCATGGTCTTCCGCAGGAACGAGCCGTAGCGGGCCCGCTCGACCCGCGGGTCCAGCACGGCGACGATGCCGCGGTCCCCGGAGGCCCGCACGAGCCGGCCCGCGCCCTGCGCCATCAGCAGGGCGGCATGCGTGGCCGCGACAGCCATGAAGCCATTCCCACCGGCCTCCTCCACGGCCTTCTGGCGGGCGCTCATCAGCGGGTCGTCGGGGCGCGGGAAGGGCACCCGGTCCATGACCACCAACTGACAGCTCGGGCCCGGCACATCCACGCCCTGCCACAGCGACAGCGTGCCGAACAGGCAGGTCCTGGGATCGGTGGCGAACGCCCGGATCAGCTCGCCGAGGGTCTCCTCGCCCTGGAGGAGGATGGGCATGTCGAGCCGTCCGCGCAGCTCCTCCGCGGCGGCCTGGGCGGCACGCATGGACGAGAACAGCCCGAGTGTGCGCCCGCCCGCGGCCTCCACCAGCTCGGCCAGCTCATCCAGCATGTCGCCGCGGCTGCCCTCGCGGCCCGGCTGGGCGAGATGCTTGGCGACGTAGAGGATCCCCTGCTTCGCGTAGTCGAAGGGCGAGCCGACATCGAGGGACTGCCAGCGCGGAGCGGATTCCTCGCCGCCCTCGGGATCCTGCGGGCTCTCGGGAGCGAGGCCGAGCGACGCGGCCACACCGTTGAAGTCCCCGCCGATCTTGAGCGTGGCGGAGGTGAGGATCACCGAGCGGTCGTCGAACAGCTTCTCGCGCAGCAGCCCGGACACGGACAGCGGGGCGACGCGCAGCGAGGCACCGAAACGGTCGTGCCGCTCATACCAGATGACGTCGAACTCGGAGCCCTCCACGATCCGCTCCGCCACCTGGTGGATGTTCTCCACCGCGCCCAGGGCCTGCTTACGGACGGCGTCCTCGTCCTGAACCGAGGCATCGCGGGTGGTGCCGAGCGCGGAGATCACCGTACGGGCCGCGTCGCGCAACGCCATCAGGGCATAGCTCAGGTCCTCGGGGATGGTCTCGAGGCGGCCGGGCAGGGCCAGCTCCATGATCCGCTCGAAGGTCTCCGAGGCGGTCTGGAGAGCGTCGGCCGCCTTCTCGTTGACCAGCTTGGCGGCGCGCCGCACGGCCCGGTTGACCTGGCCGGGGGTGAGCTCGCCGCTGGCGACGCCGGTGACGCGGGAGACCAGCTCATGGGCCTCGTCGACGATCAGCACCTCGTGGCTGGGCAGAACCGGGGCGCCCTCGATCGCGTCGATGGCGAGCAGCGCGTGGTTGGTGACGACGACCTCCGCGAGCTTGGCGCGCTCGCGGGCGGCCTCGGCGAAGCACTCGGCGCCATAGGCGCATTTGGACGCGCCGAGGCATTCCCGGGAGGTGACGGACACCTGGGACCAGGCACGGTCGGAGACGCCGGGGGTCAGGTCGTCGCGGTCGCCCGTCTCGGTCTCGTCGGACCAGTCACGCAGCCGCAGCAGGTCCTTGCCCAGCTTGCTGGTGGGCGCGGCCGCCTCGAAGGGGTCGAACAGCCCGGCCTCGTCGGCGTCGTCCTGCGGCACCCCTTCGTGGAGGCGGTGCAGGCACAGGTAGTTGGAGCGCCCCTTGAGCATGGCGAACTCGGGGCGGCGGCGCAGCAGCGGATGCAGAGCGTCGACCGTGCGCGGCAGATCGCGCTCGACGAGCTGGCGCTGCAGGGCGAGGGTCGCCGTGGCGACGACGACGCGCTCCCCCTGGGCGAGGGCGGGCACCAGATAGCCGAGCGACTTGCCGGTGCCGGTGCCGGCCTGGACCAGCAGATGGGAATTGTCGTCGATCGCCTCGGCCACGGCTTCGGCCATGGCTGTCTGGCCAGGGCGTTCGGTACCACCGACAGCGGTGACGGCGGCGTGCAGCAGGTCTGCGAGTGGAGGCGAGGACGTGTCAGTCATAGGGCTGCCAGCCTACGCCGCGGCACCGACATCACTCCCGTTGACGGCCGCATCACCCTCCGCGGAGGGAACCCGTGGTAGCGGCGGAACCTGGACGGGCCGAGCGGTGTATCACAGGAAAAGGCGGCGTTCAGAGGCCGCCGCGGATCACAGGGGGTCACGATGGCTCACAGCAGGTGGCGCAGGGACCGGTCGCGCAGCATCAGCGCCGCCCGTTTCCCGGGGAGGTCCACCTCGGCGGAGAAGCGGAAACCGGCGCCGAGGAAGGCCGCGACGGAGGGGGTGTTGCGCAGATCGGGTTCGGCCACGACGCGCGCGCAGGACGGGCGGTGTTCGAGCACCAGGTCGGCCGCGGCACGGAGCAGGGTCGCGCCGAGGCCCCGGCCACGGTCGCTGACGCGGCCGATGAGCAGGTGGATGCCGGTGTCGTGCGGCCGGGCCGGGTAGTACCGGGCGAGCGGGTCGAGATCGGCGCGATAGACCTCCCAGTAGCTCATCGGCACGCCGTCCAGCACTCCCAGGCAGGGCACGCTCCGGCCGTCACCGTCGAGCTGGCCGCCCAGGTGGCTCGCCGTGATGTCGTCCGGGCCGTCGAGTTCCCAGAAGGCGGCCACGGACGGGTCGTTCATCCATCGGGCGATGAGCCGCAGATCGCGCCCGATGCGGACCGGGACCAGTTGGAAGGCCCCCACCGGGGTGCTGGTGGGGCCCCATTCGGCGATGCGGTCGAGGAGGTCGGGGCCGCCGTCGACATCCAAGCCGCTCAGCTGGTTCTCGGGGATTCGCGCGGTGTCCTCTTCCTGGCGCATCCGCATGTCGATGGTGTCGTCGGTGCTGGAGTCGGAGTGCGGCACGGCGACGCTTTCCTCTCATGGATCTCAGACGCGCCGTGAGGGGCGTGGTCGGCGGGATGGACGGACGTCATGCCGTCGAAGCGGCGGACGTGACAAGGGGGTTGGCGATGGTGACGTAGACGGACTGGGTGTCGACCGGTCCCACGAGTTCGTCCAGGCCGCGCAGGCGGGTGAGCAGATTGGCCTTGCAGCGCAGGGTGGGCGTCTCGAGGAGGCGGGCGGGCAACCGCGAGCGGAGTTTGCCGGGGCCGGACGCGGCGTCGGCGAGGAAGCGGCGGAACGCGGCCAGCAGCACGCGCTCGTCGGCGAGCCGCTGCGCCCCGAACGCTCCGATCACTCCGAGGACGTTGTTGACGCCGAGGTAGTAGGCGAAGCGCTCATCGGTGACCTCGTCGGACACGAAGGTGTCGCTGCGCCCGCCGATGCCGGGCAGCCGCCGCTGGAGGTCGTCATATCGGGACTCTCGGAAGTAGTAGCCCTGGTTGTCCCGGTAGCGGCCCCCGACCGGCCAGCCGTCCGAGTCCAGCAGCACCAGGGTGTTCTGCTGGTGTGCCTCCAGGGCGATGCCTGCCTCTCCGTCCAGCCAGAGCACGGGGCGTACGACCGTGCGCAGATAGCGCAGGAACCACTCGGCGCTGACGGCCGCCGAGGAGCGACCGGTGCGGGCGGCGAGCCGGGCGACGAGGTGGGCCAGCCGTGAGCGCATCGCGGGCTGTCCCGGCCAGGGCCGGAGCGAGAGGAGCCCGGCGACGCAGACGGCGTCGTCGCCCGGGCCGAACGGGTTGTGCCGGATGACGACGTCGAGCCCGGTCAGGGGCTCGCCGTCCGGCCCGTCCACCGCGAGCCAGGCCGGGTCGCGGACGATGTCGAAGCCGGGGAATCCGGGGAAGGCGGCCCGCCACTGCTCGGCCAGCCCGCTGCGCAGCAGCCGGTGCACCTCCACGCCGCGGCGGAGCTCCTTGCGGAGGTTCTCGCGGCGGGAGTTGGTGATCCGCAGCCCGAGGGAGAGTTTGAGCATCGCCGGCGCGCCGGGCCGGTAGACGGTGCGGACCGAGGAGGTGGGATGCCAGTGTCCGCCGGCCGGGCCGAGGTCGTGCAGCAGGCCCGCGTCGAACAGCGCGGCGACGGGCGGGCGGTGCCGGATCTCGTGGGCCTGCCAGGGGTGCAGGGGCAGGGGCACGGCTCCGGGGGGCAGATGCAGACCGCTGCCCGCGAGAGAGAGGGCCAGCCTCTCGGCCGGCACGGTTCTGCCGCGTTCGGTCCAGGCCGACTCGCAGGCGAGCGCGGAGCGGTCGACGGCGAGCCAGTGCAGGGGAAAGGAGCCACGCGATTCGGGTGAGCACACAGGTGACGCGGCGTCGGAGAGGCCTTCGCGGCTCTTCGGCGTGGGATGGAGGGGGTGGCCGAGGAGAAGGGACTGTTCCGCGCTGAGGAAGGGGGTGCCGGCGCCGGGGTCGGCGGGCACGGCCCGGCGGTGGGCGAGGAATCGGGCGGTGCGTCGTACGGAGTCCGCGACCCGGCCGACGAGGTCGGAGGCCTCCGCGTCGGTTTCGTCCTGCCGGGCCGCGTATGCCGCCTCCCGGGTGAGCAGCGCCGCGAGGGCCACCGCGCCGACGGCCGGGGCGTCCCAGGGGCCGTGTTCCAGCACAGGTGCGCCGAAGCGGTGCCAGCCGGTGGCCGACCAGTAGCGCACGGGCACCTGGAGGGAGGTGCCGCTCGCGGGAAGGGGGATGCGCAGGACGTCGCCGTCCGGGGGACCCGCGGCGGTCTCCCGTACCCAGCAGCGCAGCAGGTTCTCGACCCCCGCGGCGTCCGCGGCGAGCTGTGGGTCGGGGTGGTCGAGCGGGTCCTGTCCGGCGGTGGGGGCGAGGCTTTCGGCAGCGTCAGGACCGCTGTGATCCTGGCGCGGCACCGGGGCCGTCACGACGAGGGGCGGCCCGGCAGAGGCCGCCGACGGTGTGAGTGCCGTGGCCTGGGCCGATGCGGGTTGGGCCGGCGCGGGTTGGGCCGGCGCGGGCCGGATCGGCGTGACCCGGGGCGGCGCGGGCGGGAGTCCGGCGGCCTCCCCCGCGGCGACGGCCGCGGGCCGCTGGGGCACGAGCGGCGCAGTGGGGAGCTGGGTGGTCGGCGGCGCGGCCGGGGGTGTCGACGGCTCGGACGGTGGGGCCGTGGACCGGGGTGGTGCCGCCGGGGGCGACATCCGCGGCTGCGGTTCCGGCAGCGCGGTCGCGAGCGGCATGCGCGTCGTCGTCTCCACGGCCGCCCCTGGTGCCGCGGAGGGCACTGCGAGCGGTGCCTCGCCTCCGGCTGGAGGGTGCCCGGCGGCGGGAGTGCGGGCCGTACGGTCGCTCATGGCACCGTCCTCCGGGTCCGGCTGGGGATAGAGGGGGGCTCGCCCAGGGGAGTGCGGCATGGTGGGTGCGGCGCTCGCATCACGGCCTTCACGCCGGGAGCCTCGCGCCTGCCTCCTTCGATGGTGCGGTGGTGGGGCGGTCTTACGGCCGCCCCGCCAGTCACCGGCGGCCTCCGGTGACAGGCGGGGCGGATGGCGGGAGTTCATGGGCGGCGCGGTCGCCGAGAGCGCGGATCGCGGCGTCCAGGGCATCGGCGAGCCGGTCCAGTACGGCTTCGGCCTGCTCGTCGGTGATGGTCAGCGGTGGAAGGAGGCGGATCACGGCGGAGTGGCGGCCCCCGAGTTCGACGATCAGGCCGCGGCGCAGGCACTCCCCTTGCACGGCGGCCGCCAGCAGCGGGGCGGCGGGACGGGCGGCGGCACCGCACTCAGGACCGGGTCCCGGCTCCGCCGGGTCGACCAGTTCCAGGCCGATCATGAGGCCGCGGCCGCGGACGTCCCCGATGTGGGGCCACTGAGCGGCGAGGGCGCGCAGCCGCGTCAGCATGCGCTCGCCGACGACCGCGGCCCGCTGCGCGAGGTCGTTCTCGCGGACATACGCGAGAGTGGCCGCGCCCGCCGCCATCGCCAGCTGGTTGCCCCGGAAGGTGCCCGCGTGGGCGCCGGGCCGCCAGGCGTCCAGCTCCTCCCGGTAGACCACGACGGCCAGCGGCAGGCTGCCGCCGATGGCCTTGGACAGGACCATCACGTCGGGCACCACGCCGCTGTGTCCGACCGCCCAGAAGGAACCGGTGCGCCCCACCCCGGTCTGCACTTCGTCCGCGATGAGCGGGATACCGCGGGCCGCGGTGATCTGCCGCATCCGGCGCAGCCAGCCGTCCGGCGCGGGGATCACCCCGCCCTCGCCCTGCACCGGTTCGAGGATCATCCCGGCCGGTGCGCCCGCCCCGCCCTTCGGGTCGTCCAGCAGCCGCTCGGTCCAGCGCGCCGCGAGTTCCGCGCCGCGCTCGCCGCCCACCCCGAACGGGCAGCGGTAGTCGTAGGGGAAGGGCAGCCGGGTCACGCTCACCGCAGGGGCGCCGCCGGAGGCGGCCAGCGCCCCGGCCGTCATCCCGTGGTAGGCCCCGGAGAAGGCCAGCAGGCCGTCTCGCCCGGTGGCGGTCCGTACCAGCTTGAGTGCGGCCTCGACGGCGTCCGTGCCCGCGGGTCCGCAGAACTGCACCC
Source organism: Streptomyces sp. NPDC019937 (assembly GCF_040631655.1). Classification (NCBI taxonomy): domain Bacteria; kingdom Bacillati; phylum Actinomycetota; class Actinomycetes; order Kitasatosporales; family Streptomycetaceae; genus Streptomyces; species Streptomyces sp. NPDC019937. Next base: position 20,672 of record NZ_JBEYAL010000036.1, on the reverse strand, counting down.
GCGCGTGTGCGGCGAGTTCGGGTGGCAGCGTGGCGAACAGCCCGTTCGTGAAGGCGTCCTTGACCGGCGTGGCCAGGTCCAGGACCTGGAGCGGGGCTCCCGAGTCCAGGACTGCGCGGATCGCTTCCAGCACCACCGGATGGTTGTGTCCGAGCGCCAGCGCCCCGGCCCCGGAGAGGCAGTCGAGGTAGCGGCGGCCGTCGGCCCCCTCGATCGTGAGCCCGCGGGCGCGCACCGGGACGATGGGCAGCGCCCGGGCGTAGGTGCGGGCGGCCGACTCCCGCAGCGACTGGCGCCGCAGGATGGCCGGAGCGTCCTCGCCGCACCCGTCGCCGACGACGGGCGGCGAAGGGTCCGGCGTCATCGGCGGGAGCTGGGTCATGGCCACGGCTCACGGTCCTCTCGCTGCTGAACACCCTCCGGCTGTCCCCCGTACGTACCAACGACGGGTCAGGCCCGGGATCACGGGCTGACCGAAGATCCTTGCCGCCGGGAACCAGGGACCCGCCCGTAGCCGTCGTAGGCGGCACCGGCATAGTGGGGGATCGCCCCACTGTCGGGGGGAGCATGACAATTCCGGACAGGCCGTGAAGCAGCTCAGATCATCAGGGGGAGTCCCGCCCATGCCTTTCAAACGCCGGCCCGCGCTCGCCACGGCGGCCGTCGCCGCCGTGCTGGCGCTCACCGCCACCGCGTGCGGATCGTCGGATGACTCGGCCGATGCCAAGGCATCCGCATCTTCGGACCAGCGGGGCGCGGACGACATCAAGCTGCCCGACAACCTCAACGACAAGCTGAAGAACCTCGGCGTCGATCTGGACCAGTGGAAGAACGGCGCCTGGAACAAGTGGAACCGGGACGACTGGCTCCGCGAGGCGGGCGACTTCATCAACCCGATCATCAAGGGGCTGTGGAAGCCGGACCGGATGCGGGAGGCCCAGGAGCCGGACAAGCCGGTCGACGACAGTGACATCGCGGACGACCAGGGTGTGACCGACCCCGATCCGCAGCCGGTGAAGGCCGCGGAGGTCGGCAGCCCGTACAGCTCCCGCGTTCCCTACGCGGGCAAGGTCTTCTTCGACGGCCCCGAGGGGTCGATGGTCTGCTCCGCGACCGTGGTCGAGGACCCCGCCCACCCCGGCAAGTCCAACATGGTCTGGACGGCGGGCCACTGCGTCCACGCGGGCAAGGGCGGCGGCTGGTACAAGAACCTGATGTTCGTGCCCTCGTACAACGACTCCGGCAAGTCGGCGGCGGAGCTGGAGAACGCCACCCGGGAAGAACTCGCCCCCAAGGGCGTCTGGTGGGCCGACTGGGCGCAGACCTCCTCCCAGTGGATCGACAGCGGCGCGGCCACCGGCGGCAAGGGCGCCCCGTACGACTTCGCGGTCATGCATGTGAAGCCGGAGGTCAGCGGCGGTAAGTCGCTGGAGGAGACGGTCGGCGGCGCACTGCCGGTCGACTTCAACGCCCCGGCCGTGAAGTCCATAGACGAGATCACGGCCACCGGCTACCCGGCGGCCCCGCCGTTCGACGGCCAGAAGATGAACCAGTGCGCCGACAAGCCGGGCAGGCTGTCGCTGGACGCCAAGCAGCCGACCATGTACCGCATCGGCTGCACGATGACCGCCGGTTCCTCCGGCGGCGGCTGGGTCGCGAACGGTGCGGACGGCAAGCCCGCGCTGGTGTCCAACACCTCGATCGGCCCGTCCAACGCCACCTGGCTGGCGGGCCCGCACCTGGGCCCCGAGGCCAAGGGCGTCTACAACGCGGTCAGCAAGAAGTTCGCGGGGCGGTAGTCACCCGCGGTCGGCAACGGCGAAGGCCCGCCCCCGGGATGGGGGCGGGCCTTCGCCGTGCGTGCGCCGTTGCGTTCTACTGCCGCGTGCCCGCCGCGGCCGGTACGAACCGCCGTAGCTCGGCTGCCAACTCCTCGTGCACCCGCGCCTTGAGCAGAGTGCCCTCCGGGGTGTGCTCCTCGGAGATCACCTCGCCGTCGGCGTGCGTCCGCGCGACCAGCTTGCCGTCGGTGTACGGCACCAGGACCTCGATCTCGACCTGCGGCCGGGGCAGCTCGTCATCGATCACCGCGAGCAGTTCGTCGATGCCCTGCCCGGAGCGGGCGGAGACGGCCATCGCGCGCCGCTCCATGCGCAGCAGCCGCTGCAGCACGAGCGGATCGGCCTTGTCCGCCTTGTTGATGACCACGATCTCGGGCACGTCGACCGCGCCCACGTCACGGATCACCTCGCGCACCGCGGCCAGTTGCTCCTCCGGCGCCGGATGCGAGCCGTCCACCACATGGAGGATCAGATCGGCGTCGCCGACCTCCTCCATGGTGGAACGGAACGCCTCGACCAGGTGGTGCGGCAGATGGCGGACGAAGCCGACGGTGTCCGCCAGCGTGTACAGCCGCCCGCTGGGCGTCTCGGCCCGGCGCACGGTCGGGTCCAGGGTGGCGAACAGCGCGTTCTCCACCAGCACGCCCGCGCCGGTGAGCCGGTTGAGCAGCGAGGACTTGCCCGCGTTGGTGTACCCGGCGATGGCGACCGAGGGGACCTTGTGGCGCCTGCGCTCCTGCCGCTTGATGTCGCGGCCGGTCTTCATCTCGGCGATCTCACGGCGCATCTTCGCCATCTTCTCGCGGATGCGGCGCCGGTCCGTCTCGATCTTGGTCTCACCGGGACCACGGGTGGCCATACCGCCGCCCGACGATCCGGAGCCACCGCCACCCATCTGCCGGGACAGCGACTGACCCCAGCCGCGCAGCCGCGGCAGCATGTACTGCATCTGGGCGAGCGAGACCTGCGCCTTGCCCTCGCGGGACTTGGCGTGCTGGGCGAAGATGTCGAGGATCAGGGCGGTGCGGTCGACCACCTTGACCTTGACGACGTCCTCGAGATGGATCAGCTGGCCGGGGCTCAGCTCACCGTCGCACACGACGGTGTCGGCACCGGTCTCGATCACGACATCGCGCAGTTCCTCGGCCTTGCCGGAGCCGATGTACGTCGCCGGGTCGGGCTTGTTGCGGCGCTGGATGACGCCGTCGAGCACCAAGGCGCCCGCGGTCTCCGCGAGCGCGGCCAGCTCCGCCAGGGAGTTCTCCGCGTCGTGCACCGTGCCGGACGTCCAGACGCCGACCAGCACCACGCGCTCCAGGCGCAGCTGCCGGTACTCGACCTCGGTGACGTCCTCGAGCTCGGTGGAGAGTCCCGCCACACGCCGCAGCGCGGCGCGGTCGGAGCGGTCGTACTGGTCGCCGTCACGCTCCCCGTCGATCTCGTGACTCCAGGCGACGTCCTCTTCCATCAGGGCGTCGGCCCGAAGGCTCTCGGCGAGGCGCTGCCGGTCCTGCGGAAGGGAAGAGGAGTGGGTCAAAGGAATCCTTACGTCGAGGGACATCGTCACTGTCGACAACGCACGAGGGGCCCGTGGGATTCCCCACCGCTCCGGCGGCGACGCCGACCCCTCGATGGTCGCACGCGGCGGCAGGGCCGTCACTCGGGTTTCGCGCTCCGGCGCGCCGCCGGGCCGTGCGGGGCGGAGTGGGCCCCGGGCCCGGCGCCCGTCTTGGTGCCCGTCTTGGTGCCCGGTTTCGTCCCTTGTTGGGCACCCGCCTTGGCCCCCGGCTTCGCGTCCGGGGCCGGGGCCGGGGCGGTCTTCCAGTCGGGGTGCCCGGGCATCTTCGGCGTCTTCTCCCCGTACAGCCAGGGGTGCAGGAAGCCGTTCAGATCGCGGCCCGCCACCTCCGAGGCGAGCCGGACGAAGTCGGCGGTCGAGGCCACGCCGTCACGGTGGCGGACCACCCACTGCCGCTCCAGCCGCTCGAAGTCCGCCGGGCCGATCCGCTGCCGCAGCGCGTACAGGATCAGGGCGCTGCCGTCGTAGACGACCGGCCGGAAGAGCCCGATCTGCTTGCCGGGCTCGGCGGGCCTGGGCGCGGCGGGTGGCCCTCCGGCGGCGCGCCACGCGTCGGACTGCTCGTAGGCCAGCCGCATCCGGCGGTCCAGGCTCGCCTTGCCGTACTGCTGCGCGTACAGCGCCTCGTACCAGGTGGCGTGGCCCTCGTTGAGCCACAGATCGGACCAGCGGCGCGGGCTGACGCTGTCGCCGAACCACTGGTGCGCCAGCTCGTGCAGCATGATCGACTCCACGTACCACCGCGGGAACTCGTCATCGGTGAAGAGACCGCGTTCGAAGAGCGAGAGCGTCTGGGTCTCCAGCTCGAAGCCCGTGGTGGCGTGGGAGATCAGCACGCCGTAGTCCTCGAAGGGATACGGTCCGACCTTCTTCTCCATCCAGCTCAGCTGACCCGGAGTGCGCGCGAGCCACTTCTCGAGCTTCCTGCGTTCCGCGGCGGGCACCACGTCGCGCACCGGCAGCCCGTGCGGGCCGGTGCGGTGGAGCACGGCGGAACGGCCGATCGAGACCTGCGCCAGCTCGGTGGCCATGGGGTGGGCCAGGCGGTACGACCAGGTGGTGCGCGCCCCGTCGCGGACGCGCCCGTCCGGAAGACCGCCGGCGACGACCGTGAGGTTCTTCGGCGCGGTGACCCGGAAGGTGAAACGCGCCTTGTCGGACGGATGGTCGTTGCACGGGAAGACCCGGTGGGCGGCGTCGGCCTGGTTGGCCATGGCCAGCCCGTCCCGGGTGCGGACCCAGCCGCCGCTCGCGCCGTCCCCCGGGTCGCTGGTGTGCCGGACGGTGACCCGGAAGCCCGCGCCCCGCTCGATCCTGGTGCGCGGGGTGATGACCAGGTCCTCGTCCGCGGTGACGAACGCGGCGGGCGCGCCGTCCACCTGTACGGAGCGCACGGTGCCCTGGGCGAAGTCCAGATTGAGGGTGCGCAATCCGGCGGTGGCGCGGGCGTCGATGGTGGTGACGGCGTCCAGCGGCCGGTCCGGGCGACGGTAGTCCAGGGCGATGTCGTACGCCGTGACGTCGTACCCGGGGTTGCCGAGCCGCGGATAGAGCGGGTCGCCGATGCCGAGCGGCCGCGGGCCCGTTACGCCGACCGGCCCGGCGGCGGAGGATGGGCCGACCGAGGCGAGCACGGCGGCCAGGGCGACGGCCACGAGGGCGGTCCTGCGGCGCCCCCTCCGCGGGAGGGGACCGGGGCGGGGGCCCGGAGAATGCGTCATGCCTTACGGCTACCAGCGCCCGGGCGGGGGCGCAGTCCGACCCGGGCCCGATCCACCCGAAGGAGTTCAGGAACGGGCGGTCGCCACGCGGCGGCCCTCCCGGGTCACGTCGTAGACCCCGGGGACGTCGCGCATGGCCCGCATCAGCGTCGGCAGCCGGCCCGCGTCGGACAGCTGGAGCGTGTACGTATGGCGGACCCGCTGCTCACGCGGCGGTTCGACGGCGGCGGCGACCACCTCGGCGCCCTCTGCGGCGATGGCCTCGGTGAGGTCCGCGAGCAGATGGGGCCTGCTGAACGCCTCCGCGAAGAGGGTGACCCGGTAGTCGCCCCCGTCCCCGTCGTACTCCTCCGACCAGCGGACCCCCACCCGGGCCCGGCCGGCCGCGGTCATCCGCGCCACGGCGGGGCACCGCTCGCGGTGGACGGTGACGGCGCCGCCGCGCACCGCGAAGCCGGTGATCGCGTCCGGCGGTACGGGGGTGCAGCACCGGGCCAGCCGTACGATCACACCGGGCAGGTCGACGACGATGCCCGCCTCCGGGCGGCCGACGGGGGCCACGGGCAGCGCGGCGTCGTCCGGCCCGGAGTCGTCCGGTCCGGCCTCCCCCGGCTCGGTCCGCTCCGGCTCCGCGGGAGCGTGCAGGTGCTCGGCGCCGGGCGCCTCGCCCTGCGGCGGCTCGTGCGCCGGGTCGGCCGGATGGGCGGCCAGCCAGCGGTTGATGGCGATGCGCGCGGCCGGGGTACGGGCGTGGTCGAGCCATTCCGGTGACGGCCCGGACGACGCCGCGTCACCCGCCATGAGCAGTTGGAGCGTGTCGCCGTCGCACAGCACGGTGCTGAGCGTCGCGATCCGCCCGTTGACCCTGGCGCCGATACAGGAGTGGGCGTCCTCGCCGTACTGGGCGTACGCGGCGTCCACGCAGCTCGCGCCCGCGGGCAGGCCCAGGGTGCCGCCGTCGGACCGGAAGACGGTGATCTCCCGGTCCTGGGCGAGGTCGTCGCGCAGCGCGGTCCAGAAGATGTCGGGGTCGGGGGTGGCGCTCTGCCATTCGAGCAGCCGGGACAGCCAGCCGGGGCGGGTGGGGTCGGCCCGCTCGCCCTCGGGCGCGGCGGCCGTCTCGGTCGGGGCGTACGGATTGCCGAGGGCGATCACCCCGGCTTCGGCGACCCGGTGCATCTGGTGGGTGCGGATGAGGACTTCGGCGACCTCGCCCGTCCGCCCGGCCACGGCCGTGTGCAGCGACTGGTAAAGGTTGAACTTGGGGACGGCGATGAAGTCCTTGAACTCCGAGATCACCGGGGTGAAACAGGTGTGCAGCTCGCCGAGGACCGCGTAACAGTCGGCGTCCTCGGCGACGAGGACCAGAAGCCGCCCGAGGTCGGATCCGGTCAGCTCGCCGCGCTTGATCCCGGCGCGGTGCACGGAGACGAAGTGGCGCGGGCGCACCAGGACTTCGGCGGTGATGCCCGCCTCCTGCAGCACCGCCCGTACGTCCTCGGCGGCGCGGGCGAGCGGGTCGGGGCGGCCGGCGTGGGCCTGGAGCAGCTCCCGGGTGCGGGCGTACTCCTCGGGGTGGAGGATCGCGAAGACCAGGTCCTCCAGCTCGGTCTTGAGCGCCTGCACGCCGAGCCGTTCGGCCAGCGGGATCAGAACGTCGCGGGTGACCTTGGCGATGCGGACCTGTTTCTCGGGGCGCATCACGCCGAGGGTGCGCATGTTGTGCAGCCGGTCGGCGAGCTTGATCGACATCACCCGGACGTCGTTGCCGGTGGCGACGAGCATCTTGCGGAACGTCTCGGGCTCGGCCGCCGCCCCGTAGTCGACCTTCTCCAACTTGGTGACGCCGTCGACGAGATAGCGCACCTCCTCGCCGAACTCCTCCCCCACCTGGTCGAGCGTCACCTCGGTGTCCTCGACCGTGTCGTGGAGCAGGGACGCGGTCAAGGTGGTGGTCTCGGCGCCCAGTTCGGCGAGGATGAGCGTGACGGCGAGCGGATGCGTGATGTACGGCTCGCCGCTCTTGCGCATCTGGCCGCGGTGGGAGGACTCGGCGAGGACGTACGCCTTGCGCAGCACGTCCAGATCGGCGCCGGGGTGGTAGGCGCGGTGCACCTTCGCGACGTGTTCGATCGCGTCCGGCAGCCGGTCCCGTGAGGCCGGTCCCAGCAGCGCGGCCCGGCCGAATCTGCGGATATTGCGCAGATCGATGCGGGGGAGGCCGCGCCTGCGGCCGAGAGCGGCTTGATCTGGGGCCTCTGCGCTCATGGGCACCTCCGGCGGCGTCGAGCGTCAACCGGCGTGGGCACTCCCCCGGGCCGGTGCTTGATGCTATCGAGCCCACCACGCACGGCCGACCGGCTCTCGCCCAGAGTGAAACGGATCACCCATGAGAGGGACGAGTCAGTCGAGGGCCGTGTCCAGCCATACGGGATCAAGCTCCCCCTCGGCGACGATCACGGCAGGGCCCGTCATCTCCACCGTACCGTCCGGCCGCTCGCTGATCACAAGTCGCCCACCGGGCACGTCCACCGTGTATGTGACGGGCCGACCGGTGACGCCGGGGTCGGCCCCGTCGCGGCGGGCGGCGGCCACCATGACGGCGCAGGCGCCGGTCCCGCAGGAACGGGTCTCGCCGGAGCCGCGCTCGTGCACGCGCATCGCCACGTGCCGCGGCCCGCGGTCGACGACGAACTCGACGTTGACGCCGTCCGGGTACGCGGAGGCGGGGTGGACGGCGGGGGCCGTGAACAGGTCCCCGGCCTGGGCGAGGTCGTCGACGAAGGCGACCGCGTGCGGGTTGCCCATGTTCACGTTGCGGGCGGACCAGGTCCGGTCGCCGACCGCCACGGTGATACCGCCGTCGGGGCCGGGCTCGGGCAGCACGGCCTTGCCCATGCCGACGGTGATCGCGCCTCCGTCCGAGGTGCCCTCGGGCTCCCCGGCGGCCTTGGCGATGTGGATGTGCCGCAGTCCGGCCCGGGTCGCGATCGTCAGATCGCCCTCCTCGACGAGCCCCGCCCGCCGCAGATACCGGGCGAACACCCGGACGCCGTTTCCGCACATCTCGGCGATGCTGCCGTCACCGTTGCGGTAGTCCATGAACCACTCGGCCTCGGCGGCCATGGCCCGCGCCTCGGGGTGGGCCGACGACCGCACGACGCGGATCAGCCCGTCGCCGCCGACACCGGCGCGGCGGTCGCAGATCCGGGCGACGGCGGCGGCGGACAGCTCCAGCCGACCGTCCGGGTCGGGGACGATGACGAAGTCGTTCTCGGTGCCGTGGCCCTTCAGGAACCGCAGCCGGGGCGCGTTGCTCATCCCTCGATCCTACGGCGCGCCGCACGGGCCGTCGCTCCGCGCGGTACGGGCACGGGGAGGCCCCTAGCGCAGGCGGGCCACGCGCCAGAAGGTGAGGGTCGCGAGCAGCACCACGATCACCACGTAGAGCACCACGAAGCGCCAGTCCGGGCGGCGGCCGGAACCCCGGGGCGGCAGGCCGGGCCACGTGTAGCCCACCCGGCGGGCGGCCATCAGGCCCCAGCCCGCCGCGCAGCAGCTCAGCAGCAGGCCCAGCATGGCCACGACCGCGCCTCCGTCGCCGAACTCGAAGGCGAGCGGGAAGGCGAACATCAGCGAGCCGAGGATGGCGAGGCCGACGATCGGCGCGATCTGCCAGATCCGCATCCGGCGCGGCGGGCGCAGCTCGCGGAAGGACTCCCCGGAGCCCGGCTCGCCCGGCTCTCCCAGCTCCTCCGCCTCGTCGAGGGCCGGGCCCAACAGCTCGGGGAGCGCGGGCACCTCATCGGGGCCGTCAGGGGTCAGCGGCCCGGGCTCGCCCTGCGGCGAGTCCCGCGCTGCTTGCTGCGATGCGTTGCGAGGGCCGGCCTCCATCGCCACGCGCCCTCCCAACTCCAGACACCACGATCGGAGCTTGATGATGGCATGCCCGCGGGGGCCTCCATGACGAGCGGAGCGTCCCGATGCCATCACGTGATCAGGCTGTGACCGCCCGTTCAACCAACGCGAGCGCGTTACTCAGGAGTTCTCTCCGGTCCGCCGCCGCTCCGCTGAGCCAGTGGACCCGCGGATCGCGGCGGAACCAGGAGTCCTGACGGCGCGCGAACCGCTTGGTGGCGCGCACGGTCTCGGCCCGCGCCTCGTCCTGCGTGCACTCTCCGGCGAGGGCGGCGAGCACCTGCTGATACCCGAGGGCCCGGGAGGCCGTACGCCCCTCCCGCAGCCCGGCCGCTTCGAGCCGGCTGACCTCGTCCACCAGCCCGGCCTCCCACATCCGGTCCACGCGCACGGTGATCCGCTCGTCCAGCTCGGGCCGCTCGACGTCCACGCCGATCTGGAGGGTGTCGTAGACCGCCTCGTGACCGGGGAGGTTGGCGGTGAAGGGCCGGCCGGTGATCTCGATGACCTCCAGCGCCCGCACCACCCGCCGGCCGTTGCTGGGCAGGATCGCCCGGCCCGCCTCGGGGTCGGCGGCCGCCAGCCGGGCGTGCAGGGCCCCCGGGCCCAGCTCCGCCAGTTCGGCCTCGAGCCTGGCCCGCACGGCGGGGTCGGTGCCCGGGAAGTCGAGCGCGTCGATGGCCCCGCGGATGTACAGGCCAGAGCCGCCGACCAGGATCGGCGTACGTCCCTCGGCGAGCAGCCGGTCCATCTCGGCGCGGGCCAGTCGCTGGTATTCGGCGACGCTGGCCGTCTGGGTGACGTCCCAGATGCCGAGCAGACGGTGCGGCACGCCCTGCCGCTCCTCTTCCGTCAGTTTGGCGGTGCCGATGTCCATGCCCCGGTAGAGCTGCATGGAGTCGGCGTTGACGACCTCGCCGTCGAGGTGCCGGGCGAGTGCGACGCCCAGATCGGACTTGCCGGCCGCGGTGGGGCCGACGACGGCGATGACTCGCGGCGGATGGCCTGCTGTATTCACCCGCCCAGTCTCGCAAACCCCGGGGCGCCTCCTCGAACGAGCGACGTGACGGGGGAGGCTCGCGGTCGTTGCCAGTTGCGAGGTTCCGAGGACCGGTTCGGGAAACCGGTCCCCGCGAGCGGCGCAATGGGACGCTCCGAGCGGCACGGGATTTCGCCCACACGAGTAGGCTATGGAGTAGATATGGGCGTGTTTTCCAGGTTTCGTCGTGCGTCGAAGGAGACGAGTCGTCCGACCGAAGAGGCGTCATCCGAGCAGACCGCGGCCGACGCCGTGACGGCGGCACCGGCCCCCGAGCCCGCCGCCGAAGCGGAGCCGGAGGGGAGCGAGGAGGAGCCCGCGACGGGTGAGGCGGCGACGATCCCCAAGCAGCAGTCCGCGGCCGAGTCGGCGGACAGCGAGGCCGGTGAGGACGCCCGCGCATAAGGGATCCGACAAGGGAAGGTGGCCCATGGGCCTGATGGACAATCTCAAGGCCAAGGCCGGTCTCATGAAGGACCGGGCCGGCAGCTTCGCCCAGCAGCACGAGGCCCGGATCGGGCGGGGCCTCGACAAGGCCGCCAAGACGGTCGACACCAGGACCAAGGGCAAGTACAGCGCGAAGATCGAGACTGGCACGGGCAAGGCGAAGGACGCCCTCAGCCGCCTCTCCCACCGGAACGAGGACCGCAACCGGACCGAGGGCAAGGACCAGGGCGGCGACAGCGCCTGATCCCCGCCGGTACGCGGCCGCGAAGCGGATGCCTCGCGGCCGCGGCGGTCCCGCGCCCCCGCACCCCGCCACCGCACGTCTCGCCACCGCACGTCTCGACGCTCCGGCAGCGGTTCGCCCCGGGGCGCCCTTGTGCGGCGCCCGCGCCGGGCGATGCCCGCCCTACGCCCAGCGGGCCACGAAATACCCCACGCCGTATGGCGCCTCGTCATACCGCAACTCCCCCTTCAGCCCCACCCCTTCGGCCGCCCCCGCGAGCACCTGCAGCGGGGCGCGGCCCGCGGCCTTCAGCTCGTGGGCCAGCTCCTCGTCGAGCGCGGCGAGGGCCGCGGTGTCGGCCGCCGCCAGCGCCCGCGCCACCTCGGCGTCGAACGCGGCCGCACGCTCGTCGAGATAGCCCGGCGCCTTCAGCGTCCGGCACGCGCTGCCGTCACCCATGACCAGCAGCCCGACCCGCTCCGCCGACGCGGCGAGCTTCCTTCCGACTTCGATACACCGCTCGGCCGCGAGAGGTTCCCCCACCCCCAGCCCCTCGACGGGCGAAACGTCCCATCCCGCGCGCTCCAGCAGCCAGGCGCCGACCGCCAGCGACGGCGGCAGCGGCCGCCCGGTCACCGCGTCCCCGGCCTCACGAGTCCCGGTCTCACCGCCCCGGTCCGCCCCCGGCGCCGACGCGGGCGCCGCGCCCCCGAGCCGTACCTCCACGTCCACGCCGAATCCGCTGAAGGATCCGGTCGCGCCCTGCGGGTGGGACCCGCGCCCGGAGTGCTCCGCCGGACCGGCCACGATCAGCCGCTCCGGGCGGGCCGCCGCGAGCGCCGCGACCGCGTCCAGACACGCCGCGCGCAGCGAGTCCAGCTCGGGGGCCGCTCCCGCGGCCAGCTCGGGCACCAGCAGCGGCGGACACGGACAGACGGCGGCGGCGATCAGCATGATCGCCAGCTTATCCGGCGGGCTCAGGGCGGGGCGCGGAGTCCCACAGCAGCTCGGCCACCCTGAACCGGTAGCAGTAGTTGCCGGTCGCGGCCTCCAGGACCATCAGGAAGACGTCCCCGTCCCGGTACACCAGCTTCCGGTAGGGGTTCACCGGGTGCCGGGGCTCGTACCGCAGCGCGCGCTCGCGCAGGGCCTCCAGCGCCTCCTCACGGGTCCCCCGGACATGCCCCAGCGCCGTGATCGAGTGGTTACGGGCCCCCGGGCCCATGATCTGGAGGTAGTCCTCGACCAGCAGGCCCCACCACGTCGTAATCCCGTCCCCCGTCGGTCCTGTGCGGCGCCGCGCTCGCCGCGCGTCACCCGCCGCTCGTCAGTCGCAGCCGCAGCCCGCCGCGGGCACCGGGGCGGGAGCCGGGGCGCCGATGGTGGGCAGCCCCAGCATCACGCCCGCCGGCTTCTTCTCCTCGGCCGTGTTCCGCCGCTCCCAGGCATCGCCCGCGCGCGTGCGCCGGACGCCCCGCGCCGGGCCCTCGGCCAGCAGGTGGTGGGGTGCGGCGTAGGTGATGTCGACGGTGACGACGTCACCGGGGCGCACCGGCTCCTCGGGCCGAGCGAAGTGCACCAGGCGGTTGTCGGGGGCGCGGCCGGACAGCCGCCGGGTGGCGTCGTCCTTGCGGCCCTCGCCCTCGGCGACGAGCACCTCCAGCGTGCGGCCCACCTGCTTCTTGTTCTCCTCCCAGGAGATCTCCTCCTGGAGGGCGACCAGCCGCTCGTACCGCTCCTGGACGACCGCCTTCGGCAGCTGCCCGTCCATCTCGGCGGCGGGCGTCCCGGGCCGCTTGGAGTACTGGAAGGTGAACGCCTGGGCGAACCGCGCCTCGCGCACCACGTGCAGCGTCTGCTCGAAGTCCTCGTCGGTCTCGCCGGGGAAGCCGACGATGATGTCGGTCGAGATGGCGGCGTCCGGCATCGCGGCGCGCACCTTCTCGATGATGCCGAGGAAGCGCTCCTGCCGGTACGAGCGGCGCATCGCCTTCAGCACGGTGTCCGAGCCGGACTGCAGCGGCATGTGCAGCTGCGGCATCACGTTCTCCGTCTCCGCCATGGCGGCGATGACGTCGTCCGTGAAGTCGCGCGGATGGGGGGAGGTGAACCGGACCCGCTCCAGCCCCTCCACCTTTCCGCAGGCGCGCAGCAGCTTGCTGAACGCCTCGCGGTCGCCGATGTCGGAGCCGTACGCGTTCACGTTCTGGCCGAGCAGGGTGATCTCGGTGACGCCCTCGGCGACCAGCGCTTCCACCTCGGCGAGGATGTCGCCCGGGCGGCGGTCCTTCTCCTTGCCGCGCAGCGCGGGGACGATGCAGAACGTGCAGGTGTTGTTGCAGCCGACGGAGATGGAGACCCACGCGGCGTACGCGGACTCGCGCCGGGTCGGAAGGGTGGAGGGGAACGCCTCGAGGGACTCGGCGATCTCCACCTGGGCCTCCTCCTGGACCCGGGCGCGCTCCAGCAGCACCGGCAGGCTGCCGATGTTGTGGGTGCCGAAGACGACGTCGACCCAGGGGGCCTTCTTGACGATGGTGTCGCGGTCCTTCTGGGCCAGGCATCCGCCCACGGCGATCTGCATGCCAGGGCGCCGCGCCTTGATCGGTGCGAGCCTGCCGAGATTGCCGTACAGCCGGTTGTCGGCGTTCTCGCGCACCGCGCAGGTGTTGAAGACGACGATGTCAGCCTCACCCTCACCGGTGCCTTCGGGCGCACGGACATAACCGGCGCCTTCCAGCAGGCCGGACAGGCGCTCGGAGTCGTGGACGTTCATCTGGCACCCGTAGGTGCGCACCTCGTAAGTCTTCGCACTCATCTCAATCGACCAGGGTACGTGTTCGTCCCGCTCCCCCGCCCCTCCCTTCCCGGGACGGGTCCTGGCAGGATCCTGCCCATGGCCGTCCAACTTCCGCGCCCGGACCGGCGCCGCGCCCTGCAGTCCGCCGCGGCGGGCCTGGTCGTCCTCGCGCTGCTGCTGTGGTGGCTCCTGCCGGTCGGCGGCGAGGAGAAGCCCCGGGGGAAGGTGACCTTCGCGACGGGGGTGTCCACCGGGGTCTACCAGACCTACGGCGAGATGCTGAAGCGGGACCTCTCCCGTGACCTGCCCGATCTGGATGTCAGCCTCCTGGAGACCCGGGGGTCGCCCGACAACGTGGAGCGGCTGGCCCGGGGCCGGGCCACCTTCGCCATCGCCGCCACCGACGCCGTCGCCGCCTACCACGGCAAGGGCGCCGGGCGGCTGCGTGCCTGCGCGCGGCTGTACGACGACTACATGCAGCTGGTCGTGCCGCGCGGCTCGAAGGTGCGCTCGGCGCGGGACCTGCGGGGCCTGCGGGTCGGCGTCGGGGACGACGGCTCGGGCGTGCAGCTGATCACGCGGGGGCTGATCAAGGCGGCGGGGCTGAGCTTCGACAAGGACATCACGGCCGTGCGCTCCGGTATCGACAAGATGCCGGCCCTGCTGCGGAAGGGGAAGCTGGACGCCTTCTTCTGGTCGGGCGGCCTGCCGACCACCGCGGTGCGCACCCTGGCCCGGGAGTATCCGATCCGGCTGGTCCAGCTCGGCGACCTCACCGGACCGCTGCACCGGCAGGGCGGGGTGACGCGCTACTACCGGGCGGCGACGGTGCCCGCCGACGCGTACCAGGAGATACGCCAGCCGGATGACGTGAAGACGATCGCGGTACCGAATCTCCTGGTCACCACGGACCGGGTGGATCCGGAGCTGGCGAAGGGCGTCACCCGCACGGTGATAGAGAACCGGGACCGCATCGGGGCGAGGGTGCACGCCGCGCAGAAGGTGGACCTGCGGACGGCCGTTTTCACCGATCCGCTGCCGCTGCACCAGGGCGCCGCGCGCTACTACCGCTCGGAGAAGCCCTGAGGCCCCGGCGGCGCGGCCGCCTCACTGCGGTTTGTCGCGCGGCACGGTGATGGTGACGCGCAGTCCGCGGGGCTCGTTGGGCGCGTAGGCGATGGTGGCGCCGCCCGCCATGAGCAGCGCCCGGGAGATGGACAGGCCCAGTCCGGAACCCGAGACGTTCTGGTGCCGGTTGCTGCGCCAGAAGCGGTCGCCGATCCGGGCCAGCTCGTCCTCGGTGAGGCCGGGGCCGCCGTCGGCGACGGTCAGGGCGATGGTCTCGCCGTCGGCCCGCGCCGAGACCTCGACGTGCGACTCCGGGGGCGTGAACTTCAGCGCGTTGTCGACGACCGCGTCCAGCGCGCTGGACAGGGCGATCGGATCGGCCCAGCCGGTGATGGCCGAGGGGCCCGTATAGGCGAGACCGACCTCCTCGCGGGCGGCGACCGGAAGCCAGGCGTCCACCCGGTCGGCGGCCAGTGCGGCGATGTCGGTCAGCCGCAGGTCGGCCGCGGTGTGCTCGGCCAGGGCGAGGTCGAGCAGGTCGTCCAGGACGCGGGCCAGGCGTTTGCCCTCGGTGCGCACCGAGGCGATCTCCTCATGGCCCTCGGGCAGTTCGAGACCCAGCAGCTCGATGCGCAGCAGCAGTGCGGAGAGCGGGTTGCGCAGCTGGTGGGAGGCGTCGGCGACGAAGGCCCGCTGCTGCTCCAGGACCTCCTCGACGTTGTCGGCCATCTCGTTGAACGAGCGGGCCAGCCGGCGCAGCTCCGGCGGGCCCGAGGCGGCCGCGACCCGCGACTGCATACGCCCGGTCGCGATGTCGTGCGTGGCGGTGTCCAGGATGCGTACCGGCCGCAGCACCCAGCCGGTGAGGCGGAACGCCGCCCCCACCGCGAGCAGCATCGCGGCGCACTCCCCTCCCGCGATGACCAGCCAGCCGTGCAGGATGCGCGAGCGCATCCGGCCGGTGGGCGAGTCGGTCACGACGACGGCCACCACGTCCCCGTCCCGGACGACGGGGGACGCGACGGTGAGCCTGCCCTCCTGCCAGGGCCACACCTGCGGCGGATCGTGGCTGCGGCGCCCGGCCAGGGCCTCATCGAAGGCCTCGGCGCCGTTTCCGTTCCGGGGCAGCCGCCAGTCGGCCGGTGCCTTGGCCATGCGCAGGCCGTCCCGGTAGAACACCCCGGCCCGGATGCCGTACAGGTCGTGGTAGCGGGTGAGTTCCGAACTCAGCGTATGGAGCCGCTCGTTGCCCTCCTCGCTCGCCACGGCCGTCGGACCGGCGGTCACGAACTGGGCGAGCGCGGCGAAGCGGGCCGTGTCGTCGATCCGGTCGACGACCACGCGCTGCTGTTCACGGGCGGCCAGGCTCACGGCGAGCGGGAAGCCGAGTGCGAGCAGTACGCCCGCCATGAGGACGATCAGCAGCGGGAGGAGACGAGTGCGCACGCGGGCAGCCCTGGCCGCTCAGCCGGCCGGGGCGACGAGACGGTAGCCCACGCCCCGGACCGTCTCGATCAGGGCGGGCATGTGCAGCTTGGAGCGGAGCGAGGCGATGTGCACCTCCAGGGTGCGCCCGGTCCCCTCCCAACTGGTGCGCCACACCTCGCTGATGATCTGCTCACGTCGGAAGACCACGCCGGGGCGCTGGGCGAGCAGTGCGAGCAGGTCGAACTCCTTGCGGGTGAGCGAGATCGTCGCGCCGTCGACCGAGACCTGGCGGGTGGGCAGTTCGATGGTGACCGGACCGAGCCGCAGCGGCGGCTGCGGGCCGTCCCCGCCCTCCTCGGCGCCGGCCGCGCCCCCGCCTCCGGCGCCGGAGTCGGCCGGGAGGGTGCGCCTGCTGACGGCGTGGATGCGGGCGAGCAGCTCCATCATGTCGTACGGCTTGACCACGTAGTCGTCGGCGCCGAGGTTGAGCCCGTGTATGCGGGACCGTACGTCCGCCCGCGCCGTCACCATGATCACGGGCGTCGCGGTGAGCTTGCGGATCCGGCCGCACACCTCGAAACCGTCCTGGTCCGGCAGGCCGAGGTCGAGGAGCACGACGCCGAAGGGCGCGCCCGCACCGGGCAGCAGCGCCCGCAATGCCTCCTCGCCGCTGCGGGCGTGGGTGATGTCGAAGCCGTGCCGGGACAGCACCGCGGTCAGAGCCGCGGCGACATGGTTGTCGTCCTCGACGAGCAGCAGCCTCACCAGCCCCTCCTCCACCTTCCCTCTCATGGGTGCGCGCCTTCTGCCGCGCGCGGCCCGAACGTGACCGAAGACACGGCCCCAGGGAATCCACTCCGATCCACGCCCATGCGTCAAGACGCATACAGTCACAGGAAGGTTTCCGTTATGCAGCCGGTACGACGTCCCCGGCGGGCCTTTACGCAGAGTGGCGAGCCGAAGCCAGATCGTTATCCTCAATTTCCGCTCAGATGTAATGACGCTGATCGTGACAGCTCATTAATGTCCTCCCAACCAAGGAGGACGGGAGCGGAAAGCCGAATGAGCGAAGTATCGGTGACCAAGGACGCCGCACCAGTGGCGAACGCGTTGGTCGCGCTGTCCGGAGTAAATAAGCACTTCGGCGCGCTGCATGTCCTCCAGGACATCGACCTGACCATATCCCGCGGCGAAGTGGTCGTCGTCATCGGGCCGTCGGGTTCCGGCAAGTCCACACTGTGTCGCACGATCAACCGGCTGGAGACCATCGACGCCGGATCCATCACCATCGACGGCAAGCCGCTGCCCCAGGAGGGCCGGGAGCTGGCCCGTCTGCGCGCGGACGTCGGCATGGTCTTCCAGTCCTTCAACCTCTTCGCGCACAAGACAGTGCTCGAGAACGTGATGCTGGGCCAGATCAAGGTCCGCAAGGCGGACAAGAAGGCCGCCGAGGACAAGGCACGCAAGCTGCTCGACCGGGTGGGCGTCGGCGCCCAGGCGGACAAGTACCCCGCCCAGCTCTCCGGCGGCCAGCAGCAGCGCGTGGCCATCGCCCGCGCGCTGGCCATGGACCCGAAGGTGATGCTCTTCGACGAGCCCACCTCCGCGCTCGACCCGGAGATGATCAACGAGGTGCTGGAAGTGATGCAGCAGCTCGCCCGGGACGGCATGACGATGGTCGTCGTCACCCACGAGATGGGCTTCGCGCGCTCCGCGGCGAACCGGGTGGTCTTCATGGCGGACGGCCGGATCGTCGAAGAAGCCGAGCCGGACCAGTTCTTCAACAACCCGCGCAGCGACCGGGCCAAGGACTTCCTCTCGAAGATCCTCCACCACTGAGCCATGCGGCCAGGACAGTCACCACGTTCGCGAAGACGTACGGAACCAAGGATGGGGCAGCACCATGAGGATGCGTAACACGGCAGCGGCCGCAGCGGTGGCACTCGCGCTGGCGGTGACGGCGACCGCCTGTGGCGGCGAGAAGGGCACCGCCGGCGACAAGCCGAAGGGCGGCGAGCTCTATGAGGGCTCGTACACGGTCGCCAAGGACGTGAAGCTGGACTCGCCGGCCCTGAAGGCGGCGCAGAAGCGTGGCAAGGTCGTCATCGGTGCCAAGGCCGACCAGCCCTTCCTGGGCTTCGAGGACACCGATGGCAAGCGCTCCGGCTTCGACATCGAGATCGCCAAGATGATCGCCGCCGACCTCGGCTTCTCCGCGGACAAGATCACCTGGAAGACGGTCGACACCAACGTCCGCGAGACCTCCATCTCCAAGGGCCAGGTCGACTACTACGTCGGCACCTACACGATCAACGACGAGCGCAAGAAGCAGGTCGGCTTCGCGGGCCCGTACTACCAGGCGGGCGCCGACCTGCTGGTCCGCAAGGACGAGAAGGGCATCACCGGCCCGGACAGCGTCAAGGGCAAGAAGGTCTGCTCGATCGTCGGCTCCACTCCGCTCCAGGAGATCAAGAAGCCGAAGTACGGCGCCGAGACCACCGAGCTGAGCAAGTACTCGCTCTGCGTCAAGCAGCTCCTCGACGGCCAGGTCGACGCGGTCACCACCGACGACGCGATCCTCAAGGGCTACGCGGCCCAGCGCCCCTCCAAGCTCAAGCTGGTCGGCAAGCCGTTCACCGAGGAGCCGTACGGCGTCGGGATGAACAAGAACGACAAGGTGCTGCGCGACGCGATCACCGACTCGCTCGAGAAGCACATCAAGAACGGCGACTACAAGAAGGCGTACGAAGGCACGCTCGGCAAGTCCGGCTCCTCCTACGTCGCGCCGAAGACCCCGCTGCCCCGCTACTGAGCGGGTCCGGCCCCGGTACCCCGTTCACCCGTGAAGCCGGTGCGCTCCGCACGCCGCTGACCCGACCGCTACCGCGGAGAATCGATGAACGTACTCCTCGATCATTTGCCCCAGTTCCGTGAGGGGTTCCTCGGAACCCTCGCCCTCACGGCGGCCAGTGCGGCGCTCGCCCTCGTTCTGGGCATCATCATGGCCGGCTTCCGGGTGTCCCCCATTCCGCCGCTGCGCGCCTTCGGCACGGCATGGGTCACCCTGTTGCGCAATACCCCGCTGACCCTGCTCTTCCTGATCGCCTTCTTCGTGGTCCCGCAGATCTTCTTCCCGGGAACGAGTCCGTTCGTTCTCGCGATGCTGGCGCTGAGCTGCTACACGTCGTCCTTCGTCTGCGAGGCCGTGCGGTCCGGTATCAACACCGTGCCGCTCGGCCAGGCCGAGGCCGCCCGCAGCCTGGGCATGACCTTCGCCCAGACGCTGCGGATGATCGTCCTTCCGCAGGCCACCCGGACCGTGATCCCTCCCATGAGCAGCATCTTCATCGCTCTGACGAAGAACACGGCCATCGCGGGCGCCTTCAGCAACGCCGAACTGTTCAACATCTCGAAGCTGCTCACCGACAAGGGCTTCGCGATCGGGTGGACCTTCCTGTGGATCGCCCTGTGCTACCTCGTCATCACCTTCACCATCAGCGGTGCCTTCCGACTGCTGGAGAGCCGTCTGGAGGTGGCCCGATGAGCGCGAGCGTCCTGTACGACGCGCCCGGCCCCAAGGCCCGTATCCGTAACCGCGTCTACTCGGTCATCGGCACCCTCGCCGTCCTCGGCCTGATCGTCTTCGTCGTCCTGCGGCTGAACGCCAAGGGGCAGTTCGCGCCGGAGATGTGGGAGATCTTCAACTACGCGGGCGTGCGGACCAGCATCCGTGACGGCGTGCTCACCACTCTCCAGGTGTTCGCCGTGGCGTCGGTGCTCTCGCTGGCCCTGGGCGTCGTACTCGCGGTCGCCCGGCTCTCGGACCACAAGCCCGTGCGCTGGGCCGCGACCGGATTCATCGAGCTGTTCCGCGCCATCCCGCTGCTGATCACCATCTACATGCTGTGGGTGCTCCTCCTCACCTACCGCTCCGACCTGGGCCTCACCGGCGACAGCACCGGCTTCTGGGCGCTGGTCGTCGGGCTGACCGTCTACAACGGCTCGGTGCAGGCCGAGGTGTTGCGGGCGGGCATCAACTCGGTGCCCCGCGGGCAGAGCGAGGCCGCCTACGCCCTCGGCATGAGCAAGACCCAGGTCATGACGACGGTCCTGATCCCGCAGGCCGTCCGGGCGATGCTCCCGACCATCATCAGCCAGCTCGTGGTGACCCTGAAGGACACCTCGCTCGGCTACGTCATCACCTACCAGGAACTGCTGTTCCAGCTCCAGCAGCTCGCCGGGAACATCGTCGTCAACGACGACAATCCCTACGTCCCGGTGATCATCGTCGGTGGCACCATCTACATCGCGATGTGTCTCGCCCTCTCCTCCCTGGCCACCTGGATCGAACGGCGCGGCCGGCGCGCCAAGACCGGCATCCCGGTCGCGGACGCCGCCCAGCCGCTCGCGGCCGTCGACGCGCTCGACACCGTGGATCAGCCCGCGCCGGAGCAGCCGGCCGGCAAGACCGGCTGAGGCAAGCGGGTCCTGACGGGCGGTGGGGCGCGCGCCCCCCCCCCGCGCCCCGTGTAGCGGGGACACGCAGTCGGGGTGAAGGGTTGTTTGTTAGGGCACCCGGGTTGAAAATGCACTATACGGAAGTGACGG
>NZ_JBEYAL010000035.1:0-91344 GCF_040631655.1 Streptomyces sp. NPDC019937 | reverse complement strand
GGTTGATAGGCCAGATATGGAAGCCGGGTGACCGGTGGAGTTGACTGGTACTAATAGGCCGAGGGCTTGTCCTCAGTTGCTCGCGTCCACTGTGTGGTTCCCGGGTTGCGAACAGTCGCACCGGTGAATCAGTTCCACTTATTTAATTGAAAAGTGTGCTTGTTCGCTAGAACCCGATAGGGTTTCGGTGGCCATTGCGTTAGGGAAACGCCCGGTTACATTTCGAACCCGGAAGCTAAGCCTTTCAGCGCCGATGGTACTGCAGGGGGGACCCTGTGGGAGAGTAGGACGCCGCCGAACAATCTTTGGAGGACCCCTGGTCCCAGCGTTCATGCTGGGACCAGGGGTCCTTTTTGTTTTGACCTGAAGACAGGAGTCACGTAGATGTCCACCAACTCTTCCGACGACCGGGGAGACCGCGAGCCGCGGCGCCGGGACGGCGGCGACCGGAGGGACTTCCGGGACTCCGGACCGCGCCGCGACGACCGTGATCGTGGTGGGTTCCGCAGGGATGACCGGCGGGACGACCGGCGTGACGATCGGCCCCGTGGGCCGCGTCGCGATGACGACCGTGGCGGACGCCCCAGTGGCGGCTACGGCCGCCGTGACGATCGGGGTGGCCGACCGGGCGGTGGCTACGAGCGCCGTGACGACCGGCGTGACGGTCCTCCGCGTGGCCCGCGTCGTGACGACCGCGACGGTGGCTTCCGTCAGGGTGGCCAGGGCGGGTTCCGCCGCGATGACCGGCGGGACGACCGCCGGGATGACCGCCGCGATGACCGTGGTGGGTTCCGGCGTGATGACCGCCGTGACGACCGCCGCGATGATCGCCGGGATGACCGTGGTGGGTTCCGCCGTGATGACCGGCGTGACGGTCCTCCGCGTGGCCCGCGTCGCGACGATGACCGTGGCGGACGTCCGGGCGGGTTCGGCCGCCGTGACGATCGCGGTGACCGGCCGCGCGGTGGCTTCGACCGCCGGGACGATCGGCCCGCGTTCAGGCGTGATGACCGCCGTGACGACCGCCGGGATGACCGTGGTGGGTTCCGCCGGGACGACCGGCGTGACGACCGGCGTGACGACCGGCGTGACGACCGGCGTGACGGTCCTCCGCGTGGCCCGCGTCGTGACGACCGCGACGGTGGCTTCCGTCAGGGTGGCCAGGGCGGGTTCCGCCGCGATGACCGGCGTGATGACCGCCGGGATGATCGCCGTGATGACCGTGGTGGGTTCCGGCGCGACGACCGGCGCGACGATCGGCGTGATGACCGTGGTGGGTTCCGGCGTGATGACCGTCGTGATGACCGCGGTGGGTTCCGCCGGGACGACCGGCGTGACGACCGCCGTGACGACCGGCCCCGCGGGCCGCGGCGGGATGACCGCGATGGCGGCTTCCGCGGCGGGCGGGACGACCGTGGGTCTCGGCGTCCGTACGGCGGTGGCCAGGGGCGGGGGCGTGACGACCGGTCCGGGGGCTACGGCCGTCGTGACCGCGACGAGCGCGGCCGGGACCGGGACCGCGAGCCGATCAAGCGGCTGCCGATCCCCGAGGAGGTGACCGGTGACGAGATCGACAAGGACGTGCGGCAGGAGCTGCTGAGCCTGCCGAAGACCCTCGCCGAGGACGTCGCCAAGAACCTCGTCATGGTCGCCAAGCTGCTGGACGAGGACCCGGAGCGGGCCTACCAGTACTCGCGCGTCGCGCTGCGGCTCGCTTCCCGCGTCGCCGCCGTGCGTGAGGCGGCGGGGTTCGCGTCGTACGCCGTCGCGAAGTACTCGGAGGCGCTGGCGGAGTTCCGTGCCGCGCGCCGCATGACCGGCAACAACGACCTGTGGCCGGTGATGGCCGACTGCGAGCGCGGCATGGGCCGTCCCGAGCGGGCGCTGACCATGGCCGGTGAGCCCGAGGTGCAGAAGCTGGACCGGGCCGGGCAGGTCGAGATGCGGCTGGTGGCCGCCGGTGCCCGGCGCGACATGGGCCAGACCGACGCCGCCGTCGTCACCCTGCAGAGCCCGGAGCTGGCCTCGAACTCCGTCCAGCCGTGGACCGCGCGGCTGCGGTACGCCTACGCCGACGCGCTGCTGGCCGTCGGCCGTGAGGACGAGGCGCGGGAGTGGTTCGCCAAGGCGCTGGAGGCGGACCAGGGCGGCACCACGGACGCCTCCGACCGGCTCGCGGAGCTGGATGGTGTCGAGTTCGTGGACGCGCTCGACGGTGATGAGGCCGCCGTGGAGGCCGAGCCGGCCGAGCAGGTCGTGGAGGCCGCGGAAACCGCGGAGGTCACGAAGGACGCCGCCGAGGACACGGCGGACAGCGACGGCAGCTGATGCCTGAGGGCGGAGCCCCGGCCACCACCCCCGGCCGGGGCTCCGCCCTCTTTGCCTTGACGCGCCTCTTCGGGACGTCCGCCGGCTCAGCCCAGGGTGAGGCTGCGCAGCACCAGCCCAGTGGCGGGCTTCGGCCCGAAGGACGTCGACTTGCGCGGCATCGCGACCCCCTGCCGCGCCAGCTCGCGGACGACCTCCTCGCGCACCGGATGCATCAGCACCACCGTGCCGCCGTGCCGCTCCGCCTGTTCGACGGCCGCTTCCGCGTCGTGGATGTACCCGATGTGCTCGGCGCTGTCCGGGATCTGCCAGAGGTGGTCCAGGAGCAGCGAGTGCAGGACCGTCGCGTCCAGCGTGCGCCAGGCCTCCGGCCGCCCCTCGGGGACCGTACGGGCCAGCAGCCCGGGGTCGGGCCGGTCGAGCAGATGGAATCCGCCGTCGCCCGCGAGCAGGAACGCGTTTCCGCCGTCCGGCGCGGTGGCCGCCTCGGCGAGGGCGTCCAGGGCGCGGGGCAGCGGGCCGTCGACCGTCCGTACCCGGAAGGCGGTGCGCGCCGTGGCCAGCGCCTCGGCCACCGGCAGGTGGCGCAGCAGCCGGTGGATGGCCCGGACCCGGAGCGGGTAACGCGCGGTGTCGACGAGCAGGACGAGGCCGAAGTCCCAGGGGCCGGGCTCGGCCCGCTCCTCGCGCAGCCGCAGATAGGTGGCCCAGCGGTGGTGGCCGTCGGCGATGAGGGCCTGGTGGTCGCGCAGATCGGCGGCGATCTCGACCAGGTCGGCCGGGTCGGTGATCCGCCACAGATGGTGGGCGAAGCCGTCCTCGGTGGTGGTGGAGAGCAACGGCTCGTGCCGGATGGTGCGTTCGATGACCTCCGCCGCACCGCCGTTCCCGTTGCCGCGGTAGGCGAGCAGCAGGGGTTCGAGGTTGGCAGCGGTGGCGCGCATCAGGTCGGCGCGGTCCTCGACGATGTGCGGCATGACCTCCTCGTGCGGGAGGACGACGCCCTCCTCGCGCGGGCTCAGCCGCAGGGCGCCGATCAGCCCGCGCTGGAGGCTGTGGCTGTCGCGCTGTTCGTAGACGTACAGGGCCGGTTCGGGGTCGGGGGCGAGGATGCCGTCGGCCTGCCAGCGGCGCAGCGTGTCCGCGGCCTGCCGGTGGCGGTCGGCGGGGGTGCCGGCCTGCGGGAGGATGAGCCGGACGATGTTGTGAGGATCGGCGGTCTCGAGTTCGCGCAGACCGTCGGGGCGTACGACCACGTCGTAAGGCGGTGAGGTGACGGCGGCGAGACTGCCGACCTGTTCCGCGACGTAGCGCAGCCCCCGGAAGGGGGTGAGCTGGAGACCTTGCCCGCCAGGCCCTGAAGTGCTCATTAGAGAATGTTATGCCCCGGCCGGCGATGCGCCATGATCGGGGCGAGAACGCATGGATCTGCGAGGAGAGTGTGCCCCCATGAACCAGACCGTCCGGATCGCGCCCGAGGGCAGCCAGCGGTCGCTGAACGAGGCGTACGACACCGCGCTGCTGGACCTCGACGGGGTGGTGTACGCGGGTGGCGAGGCCATCGCGTACGCCGTGGAGTCGCTCGTCACCGCGCGGGACGGCGGGATGCGGCTGGCGTATGTGACCAACAACGCGCTGCGTACGCCGCAGACCGTCGCCGAGCACCTGACCCGGCTCGGGGTGCCCGCCGGGGCCGAGGACGTGATCACCTCGGCGCAGGCGGTCGCCCGGCTGATCTCCGAGCAGCTGCCGCAGGGCGCGCGGGTGCTGGTGATCGGCGGGGAGGGGCTGCGGGTGGCGCTGCGCGAGCGCGGGCTGCTGCCGGTGGAGTCCGCCGATGACGACCCGGCGGCGGTGGTCCAGGGGTACGGCGGGCCGGACCTGCCGTGGGCGCGGCTGATGGAGGCGGGCTACGCGGTGGCGCGCGGGGTGCCGTGGTACGCGTCCAATACGGATCTGACGATTCCGAGCGGCCGCGGGATCGCGCCCGGCAACGGTGCGGCGGTGGAGGTCGTACGGATCGTGACGGGCCGGGATCCGCAGGTCGCGGGCAAGCCGCTGCCGCCGATGCACCGGGAGACGATCCTGCGGACCGGGGCCCGGCGGCCGCTGGTGGTGGGGGACCGGCTGGACACCGATATCGAGGGGGCGTACGCGGGCGGCGTCGACTCGCTCCTCGTACTGACCGGGGTGACGACCCCGGCGCAGCTGCTGGCCGCGGAGCCGAAGCACCGTCCGGCCTATGTGGACCGCGACTTGCGGGGGCTGCTGACGCCCCAGCCGGTCGTCGAGCCGGTCGACGGGGGCTTCCGGTGCGGCGGTTGGACCGCGCGGGTGGGCGACGGCGCGCTGCTGCTGGAGGGGGACGGCGATGAGCCGCTGGACGGGCTGCGGGCGCTGTGCGCGGCGGCCTGGAACGCGGCGGGGGAGGGTGTGAGCGACGCGGACGCGGGGAAGGCGTTGGCTCGGCTCGGATGGTGAGAGAGCGCCAGGACCCGGGGTGATGTGACCGGGACGCGGCCCGTCCGGGCGACACCAGCACGGCTTAGGGTAACCTAACCTAAGTCTTGACCGGCCGTGCTGTGAGGTGGAGTTCCGCGTGACCCTGGTCAGTCCGGCGAAAACCGGACCCGAGACGGCGACCGAGACGGCGGCCCCGCCACCCCGCCGGCACACCGCGCGTCGAGCGGCCGGGCTCGGCGTCTCCCTCTGCCTGCTGGTGGCCGTCGCGGCCGCCAGTGTCGCGATCGGCGCCAAGCCGATCGCGTTGGGGGACGTCTGGCACGGGCTGTTCCACTACACCGGCGGCGACACCGACGTGGTGATCAAGGACGTACGGCTGCCACGCACCCTCCTCGGGCTGCTCGTGGGCCTCGGCCTCGGGCTCGCGGGCGCGGTCATCCAGGCCCTCACCCGCAACCCGCTCGCCGACCCCGGGCTGCTGGGGCTGAACGCGGGCGCGTCCGCCTCCGTCGTCTCCGCGATCAGCTTTCTCGGCGTCACCTCCCTGACGGGATACGTGTGGTTCGCCTTCCTCGGCACCGCCGTCGCCTCCGTGCTGGTGTACGCGCTCGGCGGCACTCGGGGCGCCACCCCGGTGCGGCTCGCGCTCGCCGGTACGGCCGTGTACGCGGCGCTCTACGGCTACATCAACTCCGTGCAGCTGCTGGACAGCGCGGCGCTCGACAAGATGCGCTTCTGGACGGTGGGTTCGCTCGCCTCCGCCAATATGACCGTGGTCCGCCAGGTGGCCCCGTTCCTCCTGGTCGGCGCGGTGCTGGCGCTGCTGCTCGGCCGTTCGCTGAACGCGGTGGCGCTCGGCGACGAAACGGCGCGCGCGCTCGGCACCCACCTGGGCCGCACCCGGGCGCTGTCCATGCTGGCCGTCACCCTGCTGTGCGGGGCCGCGACCGCCGCCTGCGGGCCGATCGCCTTCGTGGGGCTGATGGTTCCGCACCTGGTCCGGGCGCTCACCGGACCCGATATGCGCTGGACGCTGCCGTACGCGGCCGTGCTGTCGCCCGTCCTGCTGCTGGGCTCCGATGTCATCGGGCGGCTCGTCGCCCGGCCCGCCGAACTCCAGGTCGGCGTCGTCACCTCGCTCGTCGGCGGGCCCGTCTTCCTCTACCTCGTACGCCGCCGAAGGATGGCCCAACTGTGAACGCGAGCAAGCGCACCACGCCCAGGGCGGGCGGAGTCACGCTGCGCACCGGTGGCCTCTCGCTGCGCCTGGACGTCCGCGCCGCGGTCGTGGGGCTGCTGCTGCTCGCCGTGGCGCTGGCGATGAGCGTGGTCCTGATCGGCACCGGCGACTTCCCCATGGGCCCCGCCGATGTGCTCCGCAGCCTGGCCGGGAACGGCACCATGGCCCAGGACTTCATCGTCCACGATCTGCGGCTGCCGCGCGTCCTGGTCGGGCTGCTGGTCGGCGCGGCCCTCGGGCTGGCCGGGGCGGTCTTCCAGTCCATCTCCCGCAACCCGCTGGGCAGTCCGGACGTGATCGGCTTCGGGCAGGGCTCGGCGGCCGGGGCGCTCGCCGTGATCGTGCTCTTCCAGGGCGACCCGGCCGAGGTCGCCGCCGGTGCGATCGGCGGCGGTCTGCTGACCGGGCTCGGGGTGTACGCGCTGGCCTGGCGGCGGGGCGTGCACGGCTACCGGCTGGTGCTGGTCGGCATCGGCGCCACCGCGATGCTCGCCGCCGTCAACGGCTATCTGCTCACCAAGGCCGACCTGCCCGACGCCACCCGCGCGGTGGTGTGGCTGACCGGCTCACTCAACGGACGCGACTGGAGCCAGGTCTGGCCGCTGGCCTGCGTCTGCGCGGTCCTGCTGCCCGTGATCCTCGGACAGGCGCGGGGCCTGCGGATGCTGGAGATGGGCGATGACAGCGCGTACGCCCTCGGGGTGCGGGTCGAGCGGACCCGGCTGGTGCTGATGTTCGCGGCCGTCCTGCTGACCGCCTCCGCCACGGCCGCCGCCGGGCCCGTCGCCTTCGTGGCGCTCGTCGCCCCGCAGCTGGCCCGCAGGCTGACCCGTTCCCCCGGTCCCAACCTGCTCCCCTCGGCCTGGATGGGCGCGGCCCTGCTGGTCACCGCCGACTGGTCCGCGCAGCGGGCCTTCGGCGCCGACCAGCTGCCGGTCGGGGCGCTGACCGGGATGCTGGGCGGCTGCTATCTGCTGTGGCTGCTGGTGACCGAGCGCAAGGCGGGGCGGATATGACGGAACGTGAGCGCGGCAAGGGCATCAAGGGCGACAAGGGCTACAGAGAAAAGGACACCGGGCACACCGTGGCTTCCAGCACCAGCACCAGCACCAGCAAGACGACCGATCGGCAGCGGCTCACCGCCGAGGGACTGACCCTCGCGTACGACCGGCGCACCGTCGCCGAGGATCTGTCGGTCACCGTCCCCGACCACTCCTTCACGGTGATCGTCGGGCCCAACGCCTGCGGCAAGTCCACCCTGCTGCGCGCCCTGTCCCGGATGCTGAAGCCGGCGGCCGGATCGGTACTGCTGGACGGCGAGGCGATCGGTTCGCTGCCCGCCAAGAAGGTCGCCCGCACCCTCGGCCTGCTGCCGCAGTCCTCCATCGCCCCGGACGGGATCACCGTCGCCGACCTCGTCGCCCGCGGCCGCTACCCGCACCAGGGGCTGCTGCGGCAGTGGTCGGAGACGGACGAGCGGATCGTCCAGGAGTCGATGGCGGCGACCGGCGTGGCGGAGCTGGCGGATCGCTATGTCGACGAACTGTCCGGCGGGCAGCGCCAGCGGGTGTGGATCGCCATGGCCATCGCCCAGCAGACCCCGCTGCTGCTCCTGGACGAGCCGACGACGTACCTGGACATCCAGCACCAGATCGACGTCCTCGACCTGTGCGCCCAGCTCCACGAGGAGCAGGGCCGCACCCTCGTCGCGGTGCTGCACGACCTGAACCACGCCGCCCGGTACGCCACGCATCTGATCGCGATGCGGGGCGGGGAGGTCGTCGCGGAGGGCGCACCGGGGGACATCGTCACGGCGGAGCTGGTGGAGCGGGTCTTCGGGCTGCGCTGCCAGGTGATCGACGATCCGGAGACGGGGACGCCGCTGGTGATACCGGCCGCCCGCCAGTCCCGTAAGGCCGCCCGGACGGAGGCGGAGGCGGCGGTGGAGCCGCTGGCCGCGGCGGCGACGGAGTCCTGAGCCGCGGAGACCCCGGGCAGGGCCTAGA
Organism: Streptomyces sp. NPDC019937; assembly: GCF_040631655.1. NCBI lineage: Bacteria > Bacillati > Actinomycetota > Actinomycetes > Kitasatosporales > Streptomycetaceae > Streptomyces > Streptomyces sp. NPDC019937. Next base: position 83,307 of record NZ_JBEYAL010000035.1, on the reverse strand, counting down.
GCAGTTTCCGCAGCCGCAGCAGGTCGCGCAGCCCGGCCTCCAGTTTGACCCGGCCGCTGCCCCAGGCGCGGGCGAAGTGCAGCTCGCCGTCGACCAGGGCCACCAGGTCGTCGCCGGACATCGTCAGCCGGATCTGGGCGCGCTCGGCCGGTGGGCCGGGGGCGGCCGTCACGTCCTCGATGCGGCTGTCCACGAGACGGCCCAGGAAGGTCGTGTCGAGGTCGGTGATCCAGCAGCTCACGGAGCGGTCGAGCGCGGCGGCGCCGCGGAGGTCCCCGTCCGCGCCCGCGAGGTTCTCCGCCAGTTTGTCGAGTGCGTCGCGGCACTGTTCCAAGGTGGCCATCGCCGATGACGGTACCGCAGGTCGTGCCCCGTCGGAGAACGCGCGCTTCGCGGTAGCGTCGGGTGCATGAACGAGCCGATGCCGGGCGGGCGGCCCCTGCCAGAGCCGGAGCCGGAGCCCGTCGCGGGGCCGGCGGCGGAACCCGCCGAGGCGGCCCCCGGGCCCTCCGGGGCGCCCGTGGCGGCGCCGTCCGGGCCCGCCGACCCGGCTCCGCTCGGGGTCGGCCGTACGCCCACCGGCGTCCCCGACGTCGACACCCGGCTCGACCGGCTGGCCGATGCGGACGACCTCCCCGTGAGCGGTCACCTGGAGGTGTACGAGGATGTGCACCGGGGTCTGCGGGACACGCTGACGGCACTCGACCGGCGGCCCGGCCCCCCGGCCCCGCCCGTCCCCTCCTCATGACGACGATCCGCCCCGACCCCAGGAGCTGAACGACCCGTGGCAGTGACCCGCCCACGACGCGTACGACTCGACGCGGAGCTGGTGCGCCGCAAGCTGGCCCGCTCGCGTGAGCACGCGAGCCAGCTGATCGCGGCGGGCCGTGTGACCGTCGGCGGGGCCACCGCGACCAAGGCCGCGACGCAGGTCGAGACCAGTGCCGCGGTCGTGGTGATCGACGACGACAGCGATCCGGACTATGTCTCGCGCGGCGGCCACAAGCTCGCGGGCGCGCTGTACGCGTTCAGCGAGGAGTACCGCGCCGGGGCGGGGCGGCTGACCGGACCCACCCCGGTCTCCGGTTCCGGGCTGACCGTCGCCGGGCGGCGGGCGCTGGACGCGGGGGCGTCCACCGGCGGCTTCACCGACGTCCTGCTGCGCGCGGGCGCCGCCCATGTCGTCGCCGCCGACGTCGGCTATGGGCAGCTTGCATGGTCTTTGCAAAGTGATGAACGCGTGACCGTTCTCGACCGTACGAACGTACGCGAGCTGACGCCGGAGCAGATAGGAGGCGAGCCCGTGGACGTTGTCGTCGGGGATCTCTCCTTCATCCCGCTCGGGCTGGTGCTGCCCGCCCTGGTGCGCTGCACCGCTCCCGACGCCGATCTGGTGCTGATGGTCAAGCCACAGTTCGAGGTCGGCAAGGAGCGGCTCGGCAGCGGTGGAGTCGTCCGCAGCCCCGAGCTGCGCGCCGAGGCGGTGCGGACGGTGGCTCATCAGGCGGCGGACCTGGGGCTGGGCGTACTCGGCGTGACCGCCAGCCCGCTGCCGGGGCCGTCGGGGAACGTCGAGTACTTTTTGTGGATGCGCGCCGGGGCGCCGGCACTGGACCCGGACGATGTTGACCGTGCAGTGGCGGAGGGGCCCAGTTGACCACTTCAGAAGCAGCGGCAAAGGCGGAGTCGGCGGCGGAGACAGCGTTCAAGCCGACGTCGGAGTCAACCGCTGACCGCACCGTGTTCCTCCTCGCGCACACCGGCCGCCCGGCGGCCATCCGCAGCGCCGAACTCGTCGTCCAGGGGTTGGTGCGCAGCGGCATCGGCGTGCGGGTCCTCGCCGCCGAGGCCGCGGACCTGCCGCTGCCGCCCGAGGTCGAACTGGTCGACGCGGACCGGGACGTGCTCGACGGCTGTGAACTGCTGGTGGTGCTCGGCGGGGACGGGACGCTGCTGCGCGGCGCGGAGTTCTCGCGCATCTCCGGCGTGCCGATGCTCGGCGTCAACCTCGGCCGGGTCGGCTTCCTGGCCGAGGCCGAGCGGGACGACCTGGACAAGGTCGTGGACCGGGTGGTGAGCCGCCAGTACGAGGTCGAGGAGCGCATGACCATCGATGTGCTGGTCCGCAACGACGGGCACATCGTGCACACCGACTGGGCACTGAACGAGGCATCGGTGGAGAAGGCGGCGCGCGAGCGGCTGCTGGAGGTCGTCACCGAGGTCGACGGCCGACCGGTCTCCCGCTTCGGCGGCGACGGCGTGGTGTGCGCGACCCCGACCGGCTCGACGGCGTACGCCTTCTCGGCGGGCGGCCCGGTGGTGTGGCCCGAGGTCGAGGCGCTGCTGATGGTCCCGATCAGCGCGCACGCCCTGTTCGCGAAGCCGCTGGTGACGACGCCGGAGTCGGTGCTCGCGGTCGAGGTGCAGCCGCAGACCCCGCACGGGGTGCTGTGGTGCGACGGGCGGCGCACCGTGGAGCTGCCCGCCGGGGCGCGGGTGGAGGTGCGCAGGGGAGCGGTGCCGGTCCGGCTGGCCCGGCTGCACCACGCGTCGTTCACCGACCGGCTGGTGGCGAAGTTCGCGCTGCCGGTCGCGGGCTGGCGCGGCGCGCCGCACTAGCCGCCCGCCCGACGGGTCGTCCGGCAGGGGGAGGGAACCGGGAAAACCCTTTCGAGGGGGTACGTCCGGAACCCTCCCCGCCGCGCGGAAGACGAGGTGGTGCGGCCACCGGGCGATCACCCGGAGCGACGGCGCGGCGGTCCCCGGGGGTGGCCGTCGCGAGGTGGCCGGTAAACCTCGTATGGTCTTGCACGTGCTGGAGGAGATGCGGATACGTGCGCTGGGTGTCATCGACGATGCCGTGGTCGAGCTGTCACCGGGCTTCACCGCGGTAACCGGCGAGACCGGCGCGGGCAAGACCATGGTCGTCACCAGCCTCGGGCTGCTGCTCGGCGGGCGCGCCGACGCGGCCCTGGTGCGGATCGGCGCCAAGGCGGCGGTCGTCGAGGGCCGGATCACGGTCGACGCCCGCTCGGCCGTCGCCGTACGGGCCGAGGAGGCGGGGGCCGAACTCGACGACGGGGCGCTGTTGATCAGCCGTACCCTCTCCGCCGAAGGCCGGTCCCGCGCCCATGTGGGCGGCCGGTCCGTGCCGGTGGGGCTGCTCGGGGAACTGGCCGACGACCTGGTGGCCGTCCACGGACAGACCGACCAGCAGGGCCTGATGCGGCCCGCCCGGCAGCGCCAGGCGCTGGACCGGTACGCGGGCGCCGCCGTCGCCGGGCCGCTGGAGAAGTACGCGGGCGCCTACCGGCGGCTGCGCGCCGTCGCCGCCGAACTGGACGAGCTGACCACACGGGCCCGCGAGCGGGAGCAGGAGGCCGATCTGCTCCGCTTCGGCCTGGAGGAGGTCGCCGCCGCCGAGCCACGGGCGGGCGAGGACGACGAACTCGCCGCCGAGGCCGAGCGGCTGGGCCACGCCGAGGCCCTCGCGTCCGCCGCCGCCCTCGCGCACACCGCCCTCGCGGGCAACCCGGAGGACCCCGAGGGCGTGGACGCCGCCACCCTCGTCGGTGGCGCCCACCGCGCCCTGGAGGCGGTCCGCTCCCACGACCCCGCCCTCGCCGCCCTCGCCGACCGCATCGGCGAGGTGGGCATCCTGCTGTCCGACGTGGCCGGTGAACTCGCCGGGTACGCCGACGATCTGGACGCCGACCCGCTGCGGCTCGCCGCCGTGGAGGAGCGCCGCGCCGCGCTGGCCCAGCTGACCCGCAAGTACGGCGAGAACATCAGCGACGTGCTGGCCTGGGCCGAGCAGGGCGCCGCCCGGCTCGCCGAACTGGACGGCGACGACGACCGCATCAGCGAGCTGACGGCCGAACGCGACGCGCTCCGCGCCGACCTGGGCGGGCTGGCCCAGGCGCTCACCGACGCCCGTACGGAGGCCGCGGCGCGCTTCGCCGAGGCCGTCACCGAGGAACTGGCGTCCCTCGCGATGCCGCACGCCCGGGTGACCTTCGCGATCCGGCAGACCGAGGCCGCGGACGAAGCGGCCGGGATCGAGGTCGACGGGCGGGCGGTGACGTACGGTCCGCACGGCGCCGACGAGGTCGAGCTGCTGCTCGCCCCCCACCCCGGCGCACCGCCGCGCCCCATCGCCAAGGGCGCCTCGGGCGGTGAGCTGTCCCGGGTGATGCTCGCGGTCGAGGTCGTCTTCGCGGGCTCCGACCCCGTACCGACCTACCTCTTCGACGAGGTGGACGCCGGGGTCGGCGGCAAGGCCGCGGTCGAGGTGGGCCGCCGGCTGGCCCGGCTGGCCCGGTCCGCCCAGGTGGTGGTCGTCACCCACCTGCCGCAGGTCGCCGCGTTCGCGGACCGGCACCTGGTGGTGGAGAAGACGAACGACGGGGCGGTGACGCGCAGCGGCGTGAAGGCTATGGAGGGCGAGGACCGGGTCCGGGAGCTGTCCCGGATGCTGGCCGGACAGGAGGACTCGGAGCTGGCCCGGGCGCACGCGGAGGAACTGCTGGAGGCGGCGCGCACGGGCCGCTGACCTCGGCGCCCCGGAATTCCCCGGCGATCGGGCGGAACCCGCGAGATTCACCCGTGCGGGTGGTGCCACGGACGTACGGGCGAGCGCCGGGCGGGCGTCACATGGGAACGTTGCGGCGAGCGCACCGCGAGTGCTGGCATTCTTGGCGCAGGCACCCGCAGCGCGTCCGCACCGCACCCGCAGCGCGTCACCGCACCTCCGACATCGCCCCAGGAGCTCCGCCCGAGTGAGCAGTACCGTGAGCAACACCCCGGTCCCGCCGCACGGGCAGCCGTCGCTGCACGCCGTTCAGGTGCTGGGCGAAGGCACTTCGGGCAGCGGGGTGCACGTGCGGTCGCTGTCGGCCGGGCTGGTGGCGCGCGGGCTGCGGGTGACGGTCTGCGGGCCCTGGAGCGCCGAGCACGGGTACGGCTTCACGGAGGCGGGCGCCCGGTTCGCACCGCTCGACGGCCGTACGGACGCCGGGAGCATCGCGTCGATCCGTACCGCCTCCGTCGGCGCGGGGCTGGTGCACGCGCACGGGCTGTGGCCCGGTCTGCTGGCCGCGCTCGCGCTGCGCGGCCGGGGCGTCCCGCTCGTCGTCACCTGGCACACCAAGCGGGAGGCCGAAGGGCCGCGGGCCCGCGTCGTACGGCTGATGGAGCGGCGGGTGGCGCGCGCCGCGGCGGTCGTGCTGGGCGTCTCCTCGGACCTGGTGGACCGGGCCCGCGACCGCGGGGCGCGCGACGCCCGGCTCGCGCCGGTCGCGGTGCCCGCGCCGCGCCGCGCGCCCGAGACGGACGACGGCGCCCGCCAGAAGGCGCGCGCGGAACTGGGCGCGGTGGAGCGGGCCCTGCTGCTCGCGGTCGGCCGTCTGGACGCCGCCGCGGGCCTCGGCCCGCTGCTGGACGCGGCGCGCCACTGGAGCTCCCTGGACCCGCCGCCGCTGCTGGCGATCGCGGGGGAGGGGCCGGATCGTGCGCTGCTGCAGCGCCGGATCGACGCCGAAGGGCTCCCGGTGCGGCTGCTCGGCCGCCGGGACGACGTGCCCGGGCTGCTGGCCGTCGCCGACGTCGCGGTGCTCTCCAGCCGCTGGGAGGCGCGCTCGCTGCTGGCCCAGGAGGCGCTGCACGCCGGGGTGCCGCTGGTCGCCACGGCGGTGGGCGGGGTGCCCGAACTGGTGGGCGAGGCCGCCGAACTCGTCCCGTACGGCGACCCCGGCGCCCTGGCCGGCACCGTGACCCGGCTGCTGGCCGACCCCGGGCGCCGCGCGGAGCTGACCGCGGCGGGGCGGGCGCGGACGGCGGAGTGGCCGTCGGAGGACGACACGGTGGCCCATGTCCTCAGCGTCTACGACGAATTGGTGCAGACCTTTATGCGCGCAAGGGGTTGACGCCCCCGGCGCCGATCGGCAGGGTGCTGCGCGGTGGACGGAGAGAGCGCTCTCCTGCGAGGCGACCTCCGTCTTTCCCCATGGCATGTGCTGTGCCATGTCCCGGCAACCCCCACTACGCCGAGGAGTACTTTGTCATGATCACGCGCAGAATGCTGCTGAGTGGAATCGCCGCCTCCGCCGCTGCCGCGGGCACCGGCCTCACACTCGCCAGTGGCCGCGCCGGCGCGGCCCAGCGCCCGACGAGCGCCGCCGAGACGCTTCCCCTCACGGTCGTCAACAAGACCGGCCAGTTCGGCAACGCGTCGGTGTGGCTCTACATCGTCGGTAACGACGGCCACCAGCAGGTCCGGGTCACCCCCGACGGCGCACTCGCCCCCGTCGCGGCCTCCGACAACGGCGCCGACGGCTTCGCCGACTACGCGATCCCGCTCGCGGCGAACGGCGACACCAGGCTGACGCTGCCCCGGATGTCCGGCCGGATCTATGTCGCGCTGGGCGCCAAGCTCAAGTTCAAGGTGGTGACGGACGGGGCGGGCAAGGCCGCGCTGCAGTACCCGGCGGGCTGGGTGTCCGGCGACCCGAACTACCAGGTCATGCACGACTGCGCGGAGTTCACCTTCAACGCCGCCGGGATGTTCTGCAACACCACCATGGTCGACATGTTCAGCGTCCCGCTCGCCATCCGCCTCACCGGCGCGAAGGACCAGACGACCGGGGCCCTCAAGGACGGCGCCCGCGCCAAGGTCTTCTCCGACCTCCGCGCCGTCGACGCTTATCAGAAGCTGATCGTCGGCGACGATCTACGGGTCATCGCGCCCGGCCACGGCATGGGCGCGGGACTGTTCGCACCGGACTACTTCGCGTCGTACATCGACCGGGTCTGGGACACCTACGGATCGAAGGACCTCAAGGTGACCACCAACGCGGGCACCTTCACCGGCCGCGTCAGCGGCGGCAGGCTCTCCTTCACCGGCCCCGCCGCGGTCGCCTTCGACAAGCCGTCCACCAAGGACGTGCTGTTCTGCGACGGCGCCCTGGCCGCGCCCAACGACGGTACGACGGGGCCGGTCGCCGCCATCCTCGGCGCGGGCTTCAACCGCACCACGCTGCACGACACCGCCGCCCAGCCCACCGCCGACCCGGCCGCCTTCTACGGGGAGCCGGTCACCCACCACTACGCCAGGGCGATGCACGCGGCGACCGCCGACGGCAAGGCGTACGGCTTCGCCTTCGACGACGTGGCCGACTTCGCGTCGTACATCCAGGACACCGCCCCGACCGGGATCACCCTCACCCTGACCCCGTTCTAGACGCCCCCGTTCCGGACGCCTCACCGCACATGGCGGCGGGCCTGGAGGGCCACCCCCAGGGCGAGCACCGTCTGGGGGTCCTCCAGGTCGGTGCCGAGCAGCCGGGCGATCCGGGCCAGCCGGTCGTACAGCGTCTGGCGGTTGAGGTGCAGCGCGCGGGCCGTCTCCGCCTTGCGGCCCGCGTGCCGCAGATAGACCTCCAGCGTCGGCACCAGCGGCGGACGGGCGTCACGGTCGTGGGCGAGCAGCGGGCCGATCACCCGGTCGACGAAGGCGGCGAGGTCGCCGTGCTCACGCAGTCGCCACAGCAACAGGTCGACATCCAGGCTGCGGACGTCGTACCAGTCCCGGTCCGCCAGCCCGTGCGCCGCGTGCGCCGCCTCCGCCGCGTGCCGCAGCTCGCCGCCGACCCCTTCCCAGCCCGCCGCGAGCCCGGCGATCACCACCGGCGGATGCGCCCCGGCGGGCCGGTCGGGCCAGGCCCGCCCCACCCCAGCCCGCAGGGCCGCCGCGACGCGCATCGCCACCGCGCCGCGGTCCGCCGCGGTTCGCAAGCCCACCAGCAGCGGCACCCGGGCCTCCGGCAGCCGTACGCCCAGCAGCACCGGCACGCCCACCGACGCCAGCTCCTCCCGCAGCGCGTGGGCCAGCTCCGCCCAGCTCTCCGCCCCGGCGCCCCCGGCGGCCCCGCCTCCGCCCCCGCTCCCGCTCAGCGGATGCGGGTCCTCCGCGAGCCGCATCACCATCGGCAGCAGCGGGCCGTCGCCGGACGGCCGGAACCCCAGCACCCGCGCCTGCGCGGAGGCGTCCGACGGCTCCACCCGCCCCTCCGCGAGATCGGTCAGGAAGTCGCCCCGGCCGCGCGCCGTCAGCTCCTCCTCCTGGCGCGCCCGCAGCAGCACCACCGCCAGCAGATCCGCGGTCCGCTCGGCGGCGATGCGGTGGACCGGGGCGAGCGGCGCGGCCACCGGCAGTACGGTCAGCCGGGCCCGCACCGCGCCCGGCCCCCGGCCGCCGCCCGGCACATCGGCCAGCACGCTGCCCGCCGGCGGCTCGGGCGGCCTGCGGTCCGCGCGGCGGGCACGCAGCCCCTCCCACGCCTGGAGCGGATCGGTGGCGCCAGGAGTCACGCCCGCGGGCCCGGCCGCGTACAGCAGCCGGCCGTCGGGGGTCTCCAGGAACACCGGATTGCCCGCGAACTCGGCGAAGTTCCGCAGGATCTCCGGCACTCCGCCGCCGCGCAGCAGTACCTCGGTGCCCTGGCGGTGGACGACGTCGGCCTGGCGCAGCAGGGCGTAGTGCTCGTTGACGATCTCGGTGTGGATCTCCTCGGTGACCGCCACGAACGGCACCTCGCGGTGCAGCTGCACCAGCGGCAGCCCGCACGAGCGCGCCGCCTCGACCACCGCCACCGGGAGCGTACGGAACCGCGGGCCCAGCTCCACCACCAGCGCCGCGATGCCGCGCTCGGCCAGCCGCCGGACGAAGGCGCGCTGCTCGGCGGGGCGGGGGCCGACGCCGAGACCGGTGGTCAGCAGCAGCTCGCCGCCCTTGAGGAGGGCGGCGATGTTCGGCGCCTCACCGGCGTGCACCCAGCGCACCGGCCGGTCCAGCAGCTCGGCCCCGGTCACCACCTCGGGGAGGCCGCGGCGCAGGGCGGGCAGGTCCAGGGCCCGCGCCACGGTGATCGTTCCTTGAGTTTCCATCCGGTCCCGGCCGCCCCGGCGGGCCGTCGCGTCAGCCGCCGTACGCGCCGGAGGCGGTCAGGCGCAGGGCGGTGTCGATCAGCGGGACGTGGCTGAACGCCTGCGGGAAGTTGCCCACCTGGCGCTGGTGGTGCGGGTCCCACTCCTCGGCCAGCAGGCCCAGGTCGTTGCGCAGCCCCAGCAGCTTCTCGAAGAGCCTGCGGGCCTCGTCCACCCGGCCGATCATCGCCAGGTCGTCGGCGAGCCAGAACGAGCAGGCGAGGAAGGCGCCTTCGTCGCCCTCCAGGCCGTCCACGCCCGCGTCCTCGCCCGCGGTCGGGTAGCGCATCACGAAACCGTCGGACGTGGACAGCTCGCGCTGGATCGCCTCGATGGTGCCGATGACCCGCTTGTCGTCCGGCGGCAGGAAGCCCATCTGCGGGATGAGCAGCAGGGAGGCGTCCAGCTCCTTGGAGCCGTAGGACTGGGTGAAGGTGTTGCGCTCGGCGTCGTAGCCCTTCTCGCACACGTCCCGGTGGATCTCGTCGCGCAGATCCCGCCAGCGGTCCAGCGGGCCGTCCACGTCGCCCGACTCGATCAGCTTGACGGTGCGGTCGACGGCGACCCAGGCCATCACCTTGGAGTGCACGAAGTGCCGGCGCGGGCCGCGCACCTCCCAGATGCCCTCGTCGGGCTCGTCCCAGTGCTCCTCCAGGTATTGGATCAGCTTGAGCTGGAGCACGCTCGCGTAGTCGTTGCGGGCCAGGCCCGTCATGTGGGCCAGGTGCAGGGCCTCGGTGACCTCGCCGTAGACGTCCAGCTGGAGCTGGCCCGCCGCGCCGTTGCCGACCCGGACCGGCTGGGAGTTCTCGTAGCCCGGCAGCCAGGTCAGCTCGGCCTCGGACAGCTCCCGCTCACCCGCGATGCCGTACATGATCTGCAGGTTCTCCGGGTCGCCCGCGACCGCGCGCAGCAGCCATTCGCGCCAGGCGCGCGCCTCCTCGCGGTAGCCGGTGCGCAGCAGGGAGGACAGGGTGATCGCGGCGTCCCGCAGCCAGGTGAAGCGGTAGTCCCAGTTCCGTACGCCGCCGATCTCCTCGGGCAGCGAGGTGGTGGGCGCGGCGACGATGCCGCCGGTGGGGGCGTAGGTGAGCGCCTTGAGGGTGATCAGCGAGCGGACGACCGCGTCCCGGTAGGGGCCGTGGTACGTGCAGTGCTCGACCCACTCCCGCCAGAAATCCTCGGTCGCCTCCAGCGCGGCCTCCGGCTCGGGCAGGGCGGGCGGCTCCTTGTGCGAGGGCTGCCAGCTGATGGTGAAGGCGATCCGGTCGCCGGGGGCCACCGTGAAGTCGGCGTAGGTGGTGAGGTCCTTGCCGAAGGTGTCGACCTCGGTGTCCAGCCACACCGAGTCGGGACCGGCGACGGCGACCGTCCGCGAGTCCACCCGGTGCACCCACGGCACGACCCAGCCGTAACTGAAGCGCATCCGCAGCGCGGAGCGCATCGGCACCCGGCCGCTGACCCCCTCGACGATCCGCACCAGCTGCGGGGCGCCGTCGCGCGGCGGCATGAAGTCGATCACGCGGACCGTGCCGCGCGGGGTGTCCCACTCCGACTCCAGCACCAGCGAGTCGCCCCGGTAGCGGCGCCGGTCGGCGGCCGGGGGCTCGCTCCCGGCGGTGTGCGCGGGGCCCAGCCGCCAGAATCCGTGCTCCTCGGTGCCCAGCAGACCGGCGAAGATGGCATGGGAGTCGAAGCGAGGCAGGCACAGCCAGTCCACCGTCCCGTCCTTACAGACGAGGGCGGCGGTCTGCATATCACCGATGAGTGCGTAGTCCTCGATACGCCCGGCCACGTGCTTCCCCATTCGAACGGCCGTATGCCCCTGCGGGCGTGCTTACGGTCTCCGGAAAATTTTGGACGAGCTCTTGTTCCGGAGGCGAGCTGGTGGTGCCGTGCCGGGGCTCGTAGCGTTTCGTCCGAGCAGGATACGACGCAGGACAGTGATCCGCTTGAGCCCGTCCATATCGTGGCTCGCGTCACGACCGCCGATCGGGTGGCCGGATCATGGGTGGGGCTCGTCGTGTCCAGGGGTCGCGTACGCGGGGTAGTTGTGGCGATACGCGAGGTGCGGACGATACGCGTTGTTGTCATGACAGCGTACGGTGCGGCGGAGGTGCGGCGGGCGGTGTCACGCTGACGCCCTCCAGCGGCCGCTCCGGGGCACTGATACCCTGGTAGCCCGTGGAGCGGCGGGCACAAACCCCCCGAACCTCAGCGACGGCACCCCCGCGACAGCGGGGCAGCTGCCGGACCGCACCCTCACGACGCGACCACGGGAGCCCCCTTTTGGCCATTGCCGCTAAGCCCATGACGACCAAGCACCTCTTCGTCACCGGGGGTGTCGCCTCCTCACTCGGCAAGGGCCTGACCGCCTCCAGCCTCGGTGCGCTGCTGAAGGCGCGGGGTCTGCGGGTCACCATGCAGAAGCTCGACCCGTACCTGAACGTCGACCCGGGCACGATGAACCCGTTCCAGCACGGTGAGGTGTTCGTCACCAACGACGGCGCCGAGACCGACCTGGACATCGGCCACTACGAGCGTTTCCTCGACGTCGACCTCGACGGATCGGCCAACGTCACCACCGGCCAGGTCTACTCCAGCGTGATCGCCAAGGAGCGGCGCGGCGAGTACCTGGGCGACACCGTGCAGGTCATCCCGCACATCACCAACGAGATCAAGCACCGCATCCGGCGCATGGCCACCGATGACGTGGACGTCGTCATCACCGAGGTCGGCGGGACCGTCGGCGACATCGAGTCGCTGCCCTTCCTGGAGGCCGTCCGCCAGGTCCGCCACGAGGTCGGCCGGGACAACGTCTTCGTGGTGCACATCTCCCTGCTGCCGTACATCGGCCCGTCCGGCGAGCTGAAGACCAAGCCCACCCAGCACTCGGTCGCCGCCCTGCGCAACATCGGCATCCAGCCGGACGCCATCGTGCTGCGCGCCGACCGCGAGGTCCCCACCTCCATCAAGCGCAAGATCTCGCTGATGTGCGACGTGGACGACGCCGCGGTGGTGGCCGCCATCGACGCCAAGTCGATCTACGACATCCCGAAGGTGCTGCACGCCGAGGGGCTGGACGCCTATGTCGTCCGCAAGCTGGACCTGCCCTTCCGCGATGTGGACTGGACCCAGTGGGACGACCTGCTCAAGCGGGTCCACCAGCCCGACCACGAGGTCACGGTCGCGCTCGTCGGCAAGTACATCGACCTGCCCGACGCCTATCTGTCCGTCACCGAGGCGCTGCGCGCGGGCGGTTTCGCCAACAACGCCCGCGTGAAGATCAAGTGGGTCACGTCCGACGACTGCAAGACCGTCGCCGGTGCCCGGCAGCAGCTGGCGGACTGCGACGCGGTCTGCATCCCCGGCGGCTTCGGCGACCGCGGCGTCATCGGCAAGGTGGGCGCGATCACCTACGCCCGCGAGAACAAGATCCCGCTGCTGGGTCTGTGTCTCGGCCTCCAGTGCATCGTCATCGAGGCCGCGCGGAACCTCGCGGGCATCACCGGCGCCAACTCCACCGAGTTCGAACCGGCCGCCACCGACCCGGTGATCTCCACCATGGCCGAGCAGCTGGACATCGTCGCGGGCGAGGGCGACATGGGCGGCACCATGCGGCTGGGCATGTACCCGGCCAAGCTCGCCGAGGGCTCGATCGTCCGCGAGGTCTACGACGACCAGCCGTACGTCGAGGAGCGGCACCGCCACCGCTACGAGGTCAACAACTCCTACCGCGGTGAGCTGGAGAAGAAGGCCGGGCTCGTCTTCTCCGGAACCTCCCCCGACAACAAGCTGGTGGAGTACGTCGAGTTCCCGCGCGAGGTTCACCCCTACCTCGTCGGCACCCAGGCCCACCCCGAGCTGCGCTCCCGGCCGACCCGCCCGCACCCGCTCTTCGCCGGTCTGGTGAAGGCGGCGGTCGAGCGACAGACCGCTGCTCAGGGGCAGGCCGCCGGAGCCTGACCGCTACGGTTGGGACGGGGGCGCGGGCGTCGCGCGAGCGGCCCGCCGCCCCCGGCCAACCGCATGCGGAAAGGACGCTGAGGCAGAGCAATGGGCATCCAGGACACCCCCGAGGAGTGGCGGACCGTCGCCACCGCCACGCCGTTCACCGGCAAGAAGACGAGCGTGCGCACCGACGAGGTCGTCATGCCCGACGGCACGACGGTCACCCGCGACTACCAGGTCCACCCCGGTTCCGTCGCCGTCCTGGCCCTCGACGACACCGGGCGCGTCATCGTGCTGCGCCAGTACCGCCACCCGGTCCGCCACCGGCTGTGGGAGATCCCGGCCGGCCTCCTCGACATCCCCGGCGAGAACCCCCTGCGCGCCGCGCAGCGCGAGCTGTACGAGGAGGCCCACGTCAAGGCCGAGGACTGGCGCGTGCTGACGGACGTCTACACCACGCCCGGCGGCTGCGACGAGGCCGTACGGATCTTCCTCGCCCGGGAGATCTCGGCGGCGGACGGGGAGCGGTACGAGGTCTCCGAGGAGGAGGCCGACATGGAGCTGGCCCGGGTGCCGCTGGACGAGCTGGTGCGCCGCGTGCTGGCCGGTGACCTGCACAACAACTGCCTCGCGGTGGGCGTCCTGGCCCTCCACGCCGCGCTGACGGGCGACGGCGTGGACGCCCTCCGCCCCGCCGACGCCCCCTGGCCGGCCCGGCCCTTCGAGGCGTAGCCGCCGGCCGGGTGGTGCGCCTGGGGTGCGTGGGTCCAGGACCCCACCCCTGCGACCCCGCCCCCTCCCGCCGCGACGGCGGCTCCCCGCCGGTGGCCCCGGCCCGCCCGGTCGTCGGCGAGGCGCTGGGGAACAAACCGTCTCACCATCCGATGGGGTGATTTTCGGACCGCGTCACCGGCCCGGAGTGCCCGGGACCTGACGCGGAGTGAACTACGCTCGTACGAACCCTGACCGCAGCCGCGGCGGGCTCGTATGCGCAGGTGGACGGGAGTGGGGCCCGTGGCGGAGCAGGCGGTCGACACCGACGGGGAGCCCCTGGGCGAACCCGCGGACGTGGATGCGGACGGAGTGCCTCCGGCCCGTGGCGCGGCCGACGGCGGGGTGTGGAGCGGCGCGACGCGCGCGGTGCTGTTCGCGGCGGCCGCCACCGTGGGCCGGGGGTTCGCGGGCCGCCGCCGGGAGCTGCTGGCGCTGCGGGCCGACATCGACCGTGCGGGGCTCGACACGATCGCGGGCCGCAAGGCCGCCCGCAGCCGGGTGCTGCTCATCGCGGGGCGGCCCGGCTGGGGCCGTACGGCGCTGGCCGAGGAGCTGGCCCGGCGGCTGGCGGACGACTACCCCGACGGGGTGCTGCGGGCCCGGCTGATGACGTCCTCCGGCGACCCCGTGCCCACCGAGCGGACCGCCCGCGACCTGCTGGTCAGGCTCGGCGTGACCGCCCCGCCGGGCGCGGACGAGGACGAGCTGGGGGAGACCCTGCGCGACACGCTGGACGGCAAGCGGGTCCTGCTGCTGCTCGACGACGTGGCGGGCGCCGAACAGGTGGACGCGCTGCTTCCGGACGAGCCCGACTGCCTGGTCATCGCGGTCTCACGCGGCCCGCTGACCGGCGTCCCGGACGTCCGCCCGTGCACCCTCGGCGGGCTGGATGTGAGCGCGGCGGTCGGGCTGCTGGCGCAGTACGCCGGGCCCACCCGGATCACCTGCGACCCGGTGGCCGCGCAGACCCTGGTCGAGGAGTGCGGCGGTCAGCCCGCCGCACTCGTGCTCGTCGGCGGCTGGCTCGCCGCCCGGCCCAAGGACTCGGTGTCCGACGTCATCGAGCGGCTGCGCGCACTGCCCCCGGCCGACGGGGACGTGGACCGCGGCGCCCGCCCGCTGGCCCGCGCCTTCCGGCTGGCGTACGGCTCGCTGCCCCCGGCCGCCGCTCGGATGCTGCGGCTGCTGGCGCTGGCACCGGCCGGTTCGGCCGACGCGCACACGGCGTCCGCGCTGGCCGGATGCTCGGTGGCGGACGGCCGGGCGGCGCTGGAGGGCTTCGCCGCGTACGGGATGCTGCGGCCGCGCGAGAAGGGCCGGTACGAGGTGCCCGGCTGCCTCGACCCGCTGCTGCGCGCGCTGCTGGAGGCGACGGAGCGCCCGGCGGAGGTGGAGCTGGCCCGCGCGCGGATGCTGGAGCGCACCGTACGGCAGCTGCACGCCTGTCGGCTGGCGGCCGAGCCGCCGGGCTCCCCGGCCCGCAAGAAGCTGGCGGCGCTGCCGGGGTCGCTGAGGTTCCCGTCGGCGGAGGCGGCGGGGGAGTGGCTGGAGAGCCGGCTGCCCGCGCTGGTGGAGGCCGCCCGGCTGGCCGTCGAGGCGGGCGAGGTCGACACCCTGGCGCGACGGCTGGTGGCCGCGCTGACCCACGCGCTGACCGCGCACCGGGGCGCCGAGGGCGCGGCGCCCGAACTGTACGGGCTCCACCAGCTGGTGCTGGACGTGGCCCGGCGCCGCGATCTGCCCGTGGAGCGGGCGGCGGCGCTGCTGAACCTGGGCGACCTGGACGCGGGCGCGGGCCGGATCGACAAAGCGCTCGCCCGCTACAAGGGCGCGCTGGAGGCGGCCCGGACGGCGGACGATCCGTACACGACCGGGCGGGCGCTGGAGTCCATCGGCGCGACGTACCAGGAGCTGGAGGACTGGAACCGGGCCGCCGACTGGTACGGCCGCGCCCTGGAACTGCGGCTCAGCCGCCGCGACCTGGCCGCCGAGGCCCGGCTGTACGCCCGTCTCGGCACCGTCCATGGCTACGCGGGCCGCTGGGCCGAGGCGCTGCGCGACTGGCGGGCCGCCGCGGCCGCCTGCCGCCGGGCCGGGGACCTGGAGGGGTACGCCCGGGCGCTGACCGGCACGGCGAAGGCCCAGGAGAAGACGGGCCGGTCGAAGGAGGCGCTGCGCACGTGGTCGGAGGCGGCCGCGGCGGCGCGCCGGGCGGACGAGTGGGCCAGGTCACAGCGGGGTGAGGTTCCATGACGTCGAGGGCCGCGCATCCCGGGATTGAAGGGAGATCGCGAGTCGACCTACGAAACAAGTGGTGGTCTCGCTAAAGATTGAAGCAATGCAAGGCTAGACAGCGCGGCGTCCTTCATTACACTGGCTGTACCGCGATCGCTGCGATCGTCACGGGCATGCGGACAAGTTCCATTTTGCCTGTCTATGGCCGGTTCCGGCCGGTCAAGCCCTTAGTCCCCCCATTTCAAGGACCGTGATCGACGTGAAGGTCGGCATCCCCCGCGAGGTCAAGAACAACGAGTTCCGCGTGGCCATCACCCCCGCAGGCGTGCACGAGCTGGTACGCAACGGCCACGAGGTCTTCGTGGAGCAGAGCGCCGGTCTGGGCTCCTCCATCACCGACGAGGAGTACATCGCCGCCGGCGCCGGCATCCTCGCCACCGCCGACGAGGTCTGGGCCACCGCCGACCTGCTGCTGAAGGTCAAGGAGCCGATCGCGGAGGAGTACCACCGCCTGCGCAAGGACCAGACGCTCTTCACCTACCTCCACCTCGCCGCCTCCCGCGCGTGCACCGACGCGCTGCTGGAGTCCGGCACCACCGCCATCGCGTACGAGACCGTCGAGTCCGCCAACCGCACCCTGCCGCTGCTCGCCCCGATGTCCGAGGTCGCGGGCCGGATCGCGCCGCAGGTCGGCGCGTACCACCTGATGCGCTCGGCCGGCGGCCGCGGCGCGCTGCCCGGCGGTGTGCCCGGCGTCGCCGCCGCCCGCGCGGTCGTCATCGGCGGTGGCGTCTCCGGCTGGAACGCCGCGCAGATCGCCATCGGCATGGGCTTCCACGTGACCCTGCTGGACAAGGACATCAACAAGCTGCGCGAGGCCGACCGGATCTTCGGCAACCGGGTGCAGACCATCACCTCCAACGCGTATGAGCTGGAGAAGGCGGTCCTCGCCGCCGACCTCGTCATCGGCGCGGTGCTCATCCCCGGCGCCAAGGCGCCCAAGCTGGTCACCAACGAGCTGGTGTCCCGCATGAAGCCGGGAAGTGTCCTTGTCGACATCGCGATCGACCAGGGCGGCTGCTTCGAGGACTCGCGTCCCACCACCCACGCGGAGCCGACCTTCACGGTCCACGACTCGGTGTTCTACTGCGTGGCCAACATGCCGGGCGCGGTGCCCAACACCTCCACCCACGCGCTCACCAACGCCACGCTCCCGTACATCGTCGAGCTGGCCAACCGCGGCTGGCGGGAGGCGGTGCGCCGGGACGCGGCGCTGGCCAAGGGGCTCAACACCCATGAGGGCCAGGTCGTCTACGGGCCGGTCGCCGAGGCCCACGGGCTGCCCTCCGTCGAACTGGCCTCGCTGATCGGCTGAGGCCGCGCGGCCGGTCAACTCCGGTCGACGGACGGTCAACGCGGGCCGTCAACACCGGGTCAACACCGGGCATCCGGCCGGGTCTTGTCGAGGGACGGGGCCCGGCCGCGGGTGTGTCCGGAACGCCCCGGATCAGGCCTGGCTCGGGCTTCGGCCAACTCGCCCTGAATGTAACCATCCAGACGCTTTGGGGGGTGGTGAAATCTCCGCGGCGCCGCCCATACGCCCTTGACATCGGGGTGTTCGATTGCCGACACATCGTGCCGTCTCCGGTGGATTGTGTTGCTGAGGACCGCCGACACGCCATAGAGTCGCCAACCGTCGGCATGGTGTCACGCTGACCTATCGAGAAATTTCCTGGTCACCAAGGAGGTAGGACGACTTGTGAATGAGTCGACATTTTCTCCCGGGGGTGGTCAACCAGGACCGGCTGCGCGGGGCCAGGGCCCCTCGGGGCTGGAGGCTGTCGGCTCCGTCGCTGTCCGTACCTTCGCAACCCAGCAGAGCGTGACGAGCATGACGACAGCCCACCAGAGCCACAGCATGGACGGCCATCACGTGAACGCCATGGCCGGCGACCAGGGGGGCAACGAACCCGCCCGCTTCGCCGACTACGACGACCTGCCCGACGGGCACTTCTACGACCCGGACGCCGAGTACGAGCCCGACCCGGAGTACGCGGCGACCCTCGCCCCCGACGCGGCCCGCCAGCGACGCGAGCGCATCGGCCCCACCGGCCGGCCGCTGCCGTACTTCCCGATCCCGGGGCCGCTGACCGACCACGGCCCCGCGAAGATCATCGCGATGTGCAACCAAAAGGGCGGCGTCGGCAAGACCACCTCCACGATCAACCTGGGCGCGGCCCTCGCCGAATACGGGCGCCGGGTCCTGCTCGTGGACTTCGACCCGCAGGGCGCGCTCTCGGTCGGCCTCGGGGTCAACCCCATGGAGCTGGACCTCACCGTCTACAACCTGCTCATGGAGCGGGGCATGTCGGCCGACGAGGTGCTGCTGAAAACGGCCGTGCCCAACATGGACCTGCTGCCCAGCAATATCGACTTGTCGGCCGCCGAGGTGCAGCTCGTCAGCGAGGTGGCCCGCGAGTCCACGCTGCAGCGGGCGCTCAAGCCGCTGATGGCGGACTACGACTACATCGTCATCGACTGCCAGCCCTCGCTCGGCCTGCTCACCGTCAACGCGCTCACCGCGGCGCACAAGGTGATCGTGCCGCTGGAGTGCGAGTTCTTCGCGCTGCGCGGTGTGGCGTTGCTCACGGAGACCATCGAGAAGGTCCAGGAGCGGCTCAACCCCGACCTGGAGCTCGACGGCATCCTCGCCACCATGTACGACTCGCGCACCGTGCACAGCCGTGAGGTCCTCGCCCGCGTGGTCGAGGCGTTCGACAATCACGTCTACCACACGGTCATCGGCCGTACGGTCCGCTTCCCGGAGACCACGGTCGCCGGTGAGCCGATCACCACGTACGCGTCCAACTCCGTCGGTGCCGCCGCCTATCGCCAGCTCGCCAGGGAGGTGCTCGCCCGGTGTCACGCCGAGTGAGTCTGCCGGGAGCCGACGAACTGTTCCGTACCACGGGAGGGATGGGGCTGCAGTCCTCCTCGCCCGCGTCCGGCCGCCGCCAGGCGAACGGCGAGGCCCCACGGGTGCCCGCCCCCGCCTCCGAGTCCGACCCGGGCGGCGAGGCGGCGCCGGGCGGTGCACCGGCCGACGGGGGCGAGCGGTCCGGCGCCGCGGAACACACGGGACGCGAGAGCACGCCCCAGGACGCGGCCGGTGGACGCCCCGCCGCGGCGGCGGCCGCGAACGGCACCGGGGCCGGGGAGCGGTCCGCCAAGGGCCGCCAGGCGTCCGAGGGCACGTCCCCGCCCGCGCAGGGCGGCCCCGCCCGCCGCCGCGCCCGCGCGGCCAACCGGCGGCCCAGCGGGCGCGAGCGCCACGACGAGAAGATCACGGTCTACGTCTCCGCCGAGGAGCTGATGGACCTCGAACACGCGCGACTGGTGCTGCGGGGCGAACACGGACTCGCGGTCGACCGCGGC
This sequence comes from Streptomyces sp. NPDC019937, assembly GCF_040631655.1. Lineage (NCBI taxonomy): Bacteria > Bacillati > Actinomycetota > Actinomycetes > Kitasatosporales > Streptomycetaceae > Streptomyces > Streptomyces sp. NPDC019937. The sequence continues at coordinate 63,930 of NZ_JBEYAL010000035.1, read as the reverse complement.
CGGATCGTCCGCGAGGCGGTCGCGGTCGTCCTCGCCGACCTCGAGTCGCGCGGCGACGCGAGCATTCTGGTGCGCCGCCTGCGCGGCCGCTGACCGGGCCGGGCGATAGCCTGCCCCGATCGCGGGCTGACCGCCCGGCCTCGATGAGCACCCTGGACCGCGATGCCGACCAACGACCCGTCGCCCCGCCGCCGCCCCCTGGGCCGAGGCCCCGGGGCGCCCCCGCCCGCCGGGCTCGCGGCACCCGAGGCGCACCCGACGCCCGGCAGCGCCGCCGAGGCGCCGCCCGGGCACGCGGTCGCGCCGGAGGAGCCCGGCGGGGAGTCCGAGCCCGCGCACGAGCGCGCCGGGGGCGAGGACGCGGCGGACGAGGGCGCCGCCCGGGGCCACGGGGCGCCGCCCGACGCCGCCACGGACCCTTCCGGCGACGGCGACGGCGGCACCGGCACGGACGGCGAGCATGCCGGCGACGGCGAGGGCACCGAGGACGGCAACGGCACGTTCACCGTGCGGCTCGACAACTTCGAGGGCCCCTTCGACCTGCTCCTCCAGCTGATCTCCAAGCACAAGCTGGACGTCACCGAGGTCGCCCTCTCCAAGGTCACCGACGAGTTCATGGCGCACATCCGGGCCATGGGGCCGGACTGGGACCTCGACCAGACCACCGAGTTCCTGGTGGTCGCGGCGACCCTGCTCGACCTGAAGGCGGCCCGGCTGCTGCCCGCCGCCGAGGTGGAGGACGAGGCGGACCTGGCGCTGCTGGAGGCCCGGGACCTGCTGTTCGCGCGGCTGCTCCAGTACCGCGCGTACAAGCAGGTCGCGGACATCTTCCACGACCGGCTGGTCCAGGAGGCCCGCCGCTACCCCCGCACCGTCGGCCTGGAGCCGCACCACGCCGACCTGCTGCCCGATGTCGTCATCCGGGTCGGCCCGGAGGGGTTCGCCAAGCTGGCCGTCAAGGCGATGCAGGCCAAGCCCAAGCCGCAGGTGTACGTCGACCACATCCACGCCCCGCTGGTGAGCGTGCGGGAACAGGCGGAGGTGGTGGTGGGGCGGCTGCGGGAGCTGGGGGAGGCCAGTTTCGCCGCGCTCACCGAGGACGCGCCGGACACGCTCACCGTCGTGGCCCGCTTCCTGGCCCTGCTGGAGCTGTACCGGGAGCGCGCGGTCCGGCTGGAGCAGCCGGAGGCGCTGGGGGCGCTCATGGTGTGCTGGACGGGCGCGGAGGACGGACAGCGGCCGCTGGTCACCGACGAGTTCGACGAACCGCAGAAGCACCAGGCACAGGAGGTACGGACATGAGCGAACCGGCCACCTCGACCGAGGCGGAGCCCTCCGAGGTCGCGGCGCTGGACCTCAGGCCCGCGCTGGAGGCCGTCCTCATGGTCGTCGACGAACCCGCCACCGAGGAACACCTCGCCAAGGTGCTGGACCGCCCGCGCCGCGCGATCGCGGAGGCGCTGCGGGAGCTGGCGGACGAGTACACGGCGCAGGGCCGCGGATTCGAGCTGCGGCTGGTCGCGGGCGGCTGGCGGTACTACACCCGGCCCGCGTACGCCGCGGCGGTCGAGGGCTTCGTTCTGGACGGCCAGCACGCCCGGCTCACCCAGGCCGCTTTGGAAACCCTCGCGGTGGTCGCGTACCGTCAGCCGGTCAGCCGTTCCCGCGTCTCCGCCGTCCGTGGCGTGAACTGCGATGGCGTGATGCGCACCCTCCTGCAGCGCGGACTGGTGGAGGAGGCGGGCACGGAACCCGAATCAGGTGCGATCCTGTACAGGACGACGAACTACTTCCTGGAGCGGATGGGCCTGCGCGGCCTGGAGGAGCTTCCCGAGCTGGCACCGTTCCTCCCCGAGGTGGACGCGGTCGAGGGCGAGTCCCAGGAGGGCGTGCCGTCGTTCGACCCGGACGCACCGGACACAGACGCAGACGTACACGACAGCAGCCACTCTCAGACGGAAACTTGATGCGAAGCAGCGGCAGGAACAGCAGGGGCAGCGGTAGCGGCGGCAGCAGCGGCAGCGGCAGCAGCGGCGGCAGGAACTACCGGGGGGCCGGGAACGGGCGCGACGACAAGCAGAAGCGCACCGGTCGCCCCCGCCCCGAGGAGCGCCGTTACGACGCGGGCGCCCCGAAGCAGAGCGGCGGCGGCCCCCGGGGCGGCGCGGCCAAGAGCGGCGCCCCCAAGGGCGTCGGCGGCCGCGGCCGGAAGCCCAACGCCCCGGCCCGCCCGCGCGAGTACGAGGCGCAGATAGAGGAGCGGAACCGGGCCCGCCACAACAAGCCGCAGACCAAGCTGCCCAAGACCTTCGGCGAGCAGGACGGCGAGCGGCTGCAGAAGGTCCTGGCCCGCGCGGGCATGGGCTCGCGCCGGTCCTGCGAGGACCTGATCGAACAGGCCCGGGTCGAGGTCAACGGCAAGATCGTCACCGAGCAGGGGCTGCGCGTCGACCCCGAGAAGGACGAGATCAAGGTCGACGGCCTGACCGTGGCCACCCAGTCGTACCTGTTCTTCGCGCTGAACAAGCCCGCCGGGGTCGTCTCCACCATGGAGGACCCGGACGGCCGCCAGTGCCTGGGCGACTACGTCACCAACCGCGAGACCCGGCTGTTCCACGTCGGCCGCCTCGACACCGAGACCGAGGGCATCATCCTGCTCACCAACCACGGCGAGCTGGCCCACCGCCTCACCCACCCGCGCTACGGCGTCAAGAAGACCTACCTCGCCGCCATCCAGGGCCCGCTGCCGCGCGACCTCGGCAAGCAGCTCAAGAACGGCATCGAGCTGGAGGACGGCTACGCCCGCGCGGACCACTTCAAGGTGGTCCAGAACACCGGCAAGAACTACCTCGTCGAGGTCAGCCTCCACGAGGGCCGCAAGCACATCGTGCGCCGCATGCTCTCCGAGGCCGGTTTCCCGGTCGAGAAGCTGGTCCGCACCGCCTTCGGCCCGATCGCCCTGGGCGACCAGAAGTCCGGCTGGCTCCGCCGCCTCACCAACACCGAGGTCGGCATGCTGATGCGCGAGGTCGACCTCTGAGGCACCCGCGGGACGCCCGAGCGGGCGGCGGTACCGGCTGGTTAGGCTGATCGGGGACACTGGGGACGCGTACGGCGCGCGGGGACGCGGCGGGCGCGGCACGGGCACAGCACGGGCAGGGAGCACAGACGTGGCGGTACGAGCGGTCCGCGGGGCGGTTCAGCTGGAGCGGGACGAGGCGGGGCACATGCGGGAGCAGGTCTCCGAGCTGCTGACCGCGATCCTGGAGCGCAACAGCCTGGCGCCGGACGACCTGATCAGCATGTGGTTCACCGCCACGCCCGATCTGCACAGCGACTTCCCCGCGGTGGCCGCGCGCAAGCTGGGGATCACCGACGTGCCGCTGATCTGCGCGCAGGAGCTGGACATCACCGGGGCCATGCCGCGGGTCGTCCGGATACTCGCGCATGTCGAGACCGACCTCGCCAAGACCGACGTCGCCCATGTGTACCTCGGCGCCGCGGCGGCCCTCCGCAAGGACATCGCCCAGTGAGAACAGCCCTCGTCATCGGTACCGGACTGATCGGTACCTCCGCCGCGCTGACCCTCGCGGGCCGTGGCGTCCACGTCCACCTCGCCGACCACGACGCGGACGCGGTCCGCACCGCCGAGGCGCTCGGGGCCGGGACGCAAAGTGAGCCGGACGGGCCCGTGGACCTGGCGATCGTCGCCGTACCGCCCGCGTACGTGGCCCGGACCGTGGCCGACGTGCTGCGCCGGGGCGTGGCGCGAGCCTGTCTGGACGTGGCCAGCGTCAAGGGCGGGCCGCGGCGTGAGCTGGAGGAGCTGGGCTGCGACCTGACCCGGTACATCGGCACGCATCCGATGGCCGGGCGGGAGCGCTCCGGGCCGCTGGCCGCGACCGCGGACCTGTTCGAGGGGCGGCCATGGGTGCTCACACCCGGCACCGACACCGACACCGAAGTGCTCAATCTCGCACTGGAACTGGTCGCGCTGTGCCGCGCCGTGCCCGTGGTGATGGACGCCGAAGCGCATGACCGGGCCGTGGCGCTCGTCTCGCACACCCCGCACCTGCTCTCCAGCATGGTCGCGGCGCGGCTGCGGGACGCCGACGAGACCGCGGTGCGCCTGTGCGGCCAGGGCATCCGCGATGTGACCCGGATCGCGGCCTCCGACCCCGCGATGTGGATCGACATCCTGTCGGCCAACCCCGGCCCGGTCGCCGATGTGCTCGCCGCGGTCGCCACCGACCTGGACGAGACGGTACGGGCGCTGCGCGCGCTGCAGTCGGCCGACGAGGCCAAGCGCGGCGGGGGAGCGGCCGGCATCGAGGACGTGCTGCGCCGCGGCAACGCCGGGCGCGAGCGGGTGCCGGGCAAGCACGGCGCCGCCTCGGCCGTCTACGAGTCCGTGACCGTTCTCATCGGCGACCAGCCGGGCGAGCTGGCCCGGATCTTCGCCGACGCGGGGCGGGCGGGCGTCAACATCGAGGACGTACGGATCGAGCACGCCACCGGCCAGCAGGCGGGCCTGATCCAGCTGATGGTGGAGCCCTCCGCCGCCCCCGGTCTGACCACGGCCCTCCGCGAGCGGGGCTGGTCCATCCGGCAGTGACGTCCGGCCGTGACCGGGCGCCCCGGATGAGCCAGTAACCTTGTCCGGGGCTCAAAAAAGCTCCGTTCAACCCAGCCCCGTGCATACGAAAGGTGTCTGTCACCGTGGAAACCGCCGCCCGGACCGCCCCGGCAGCAGTGATTGTCGCGATCGACGGCCCCGCAGGCACGGGCAAGTCCAGTACCTCCAAGGCCGTCGCGGCCAAGCTCGGCCTCGGCTACCTGGACACCGGCGCCCAGTACCGGGCGATCACCTGGTGGATGGTGAACAACGGCATCGACGTCGAGGACGCCGTCGCCGTGGCCGACGCCGCCCGCAAGCCGGTCATCGTCTCCGGCACCGACCCGGCCGCCCCGACCATCACCGTCGACGGCACCGACGTCTCGGTGCCGATCCGCACCCAGGAGGTCACCTCCCGGGTCAGCGCGGTCAGCGCGGTGCCCGAGGTGCGCCAGGTGATCACCGAGCTGCAGCGGACGATCGCCACCGAGGCGCCGCGCGGCATGGTCGTCGAGGGCCGGGACATCGGCACCACCGTCCTCCCGGACGCCGACCTCAAGATCTTCCTCACCGCCTCCGCCGAGGCGCGGGCCGCCCGCCGCAGCGGTGAGCTGAAGGGCAAGGACGCCTCCGACCTGGCCGCCACCCAGGCGGCGCTCGCCAAGCGGGACGCCGCCGACTCGGGCCGCAAGGCGTCGCCGCTGGCGAAGGCCGACGACGCGGTCGAGGTGGACACCACCGACCTCACCCTCGACCAGGTCATCGAATGCGTGGTCACGCTGGTCGAGGAGAAGCGGGCCGCCGCATGACCGCCACCGCCGACCCGGCGCTGCCGAGCGCGGCCGGCGCCGCGGTGGGACGCCGGATCGGCATCGGCCTGATGTACGGGCTGTGGCGGCCGCGGGTGCTGGGCGCGTGGCGGATCCCCTCCGCCGGGCCCGTCATCCTGGCCGGGAACCACTCCCACAACGTCGACGGCCCGATGCTGATCGGGACCGCGCCCCGGCCGCTGCACTTCCTGGTCAAGAAGGAGGCGTTCGTCGGTCCGCTGGACCCGTTCCTGCGCTCCATCGGCCAGCTGAAGGTGGACCGTACGACCGCCGACCGCACCGCCATCACCCATGCGCTGGGTGTGCTGGAGCGCGGCGGGATGCTGGGGATCTTCCCCGAGGGCACCCGCGGCGAGGGCGACTTCGCGTCGCTGCGCTCGGGGCTCGCGTACTTCGCGGTGCGCTCCGGCGCCCCGATCGTGCCGGTGGCCGTGCTCGGCACCGGCGAGCAGCGCCGCGCCGACGGTCGGGCCCGGGCCCTGCCGAGGCTGCGCAGCCGGATCGACGTGGTCTACGGCGAGCCGTTCCAGGCGGGGGACGGCAGCGGCCGGCGGACCCGGGCGGCGCTGGACGAGGCGACCGTGCTCATCCAGAAGCGTCTGGGCGAGCACCTGGGGAGCGCCCGGCGGCTCACAGGCCGCCACAACGAGACATAGACCCGCGTGCCCACCAGGGCGCGCGGCACTGAGGGACGACGAGGACATCACTTCATGAACGACCAGATCCACAGCGGCGGCGACGAGCACGGAGAGCTGGGCGACGCCGAGTACGCGGAGTTCATGGAGCTCGCCGCGCAGGAGGGCTTCGACCTGGAGCAGGTCGAGGGCGACCTCGCCGCCGCCGGGCACGGCCCGCTGCCGGTGCTCGCCGTCGTCGGCCGCCCGAATGTCGGCAAGTCGACCCTGGTGAACCGGATCATCGGCCGCCGCGAGGCGGTCGTCGAGGACAAGCCGGGCGTCACCCGCGACCGGGTCACCTACGAGGCCGAATGGTCGGGCCGCCGTTTCAAGGTGGTCGACACCGGCGGCTGGGAACAGGACGTGCTCGGCATCGACGCGTCCGTGGCCGCCCAGGCGGAGTTCGCCATCGAGGCCGCCGACGCGGTCGTCTTCGTGGTGGACGCCACGGTCGGCTCGACCGACACCGACGAGGCCGTGGTCAAGCTGCTGCGCCGGGCCGGCAAGCCGGTCGTGCTGTGCGCCAACAAGGTCGACGGCCCGAGCGGCGAGGCGGACGCGGCGATGCTGTGGTCGCTCGGCCTCGGCGAGCCCCACCCGGTCTCCGCCCTGCACGGCCGCGGCACCGGCGACATGCTCGACGCGGTGCTGGAGGCGCTGCCCGAGGCCCCGGCCCAGACCTTCGGGGCCACGGTCGGCGGCCCGCGCCGCATCGCGCTCATCGGCCGCCCGAACGTCGGCAAGTCCTCGCTGCTCAACAAGGTGGCGGGCGAGGAGCGCGTGGTCGTCAACGAGGTCGCGGGGACCACCCGCGACCCGGTCGACGAGCTGATCGAACTCGGCGGGATCACCTGGAAGTTCGTGGACACCGCCGGTATCCGCCGCCGGGTCCACCTCCAGGAGGGCGCCGACTACTACGCCTCGCTGCGCACCGCGGCCGCCGTGGAGAAGGCCGAGGTCGCGGTCGTCCTCATCGACACCAGCGAGCCCATCAGCGTCCAGGACCAGCGGATCATCACGATGGCCGTGGAGGCCGGGCGCGCCCTGGTCATCGCGTACAACAAGTGGGACACCCTCGACGAGGAGCGCCGCTACTACCTGGAGCGCGAGATCGAGACCGAGCTGGGGCAGGTCCAGTGGGCGCCCCGGGTCAATGTCTCGGCCCGCACCGGCCGCCACATGGAGAAGCTCGTCCCGGCGATCGAGACGGCGCTGGCGGGCTGGGAGACCCGGGTGCCGACCGGGCGGCTGAACTCGTTCCTCGGAGAGATCGTCGCCTCCCACCCGCACCCGATCCGCGGCGGCAAGCAGCCCCGCATCCTGTTCGGCACCCAGGCCGGCACCCGGCCGCCGCGCTTCGTCCTCTTCGCCTCGGGCTTCCTGGAGGCGGGCTACCGGCGCTTCGTCGAGCGGCGGCTGCGCGAGGAGTTCGGCTTCGAGGGCACCCCGATCCAGATCTCGGTGCGGGTGCGCGAGAAGCGCGGCCGCAAGAGGTAGCGGGAGCGGCCGCGGGGGCGCCACCGGGAAAGAGGTGGCGCCACCGGTGCCGCCACGGCTCCGGGGCGCTCAGTACCGCCCGTCGCGCCGGCCGGGCGGCAGGGCGGGCAGGTACGTGTGGTAGTACAGCCCGCCGGTGTCCCAGGCCCCGCCGTGGCCGCCGCTGGTCAGGCCGCGGGGCTGGCCGATGGCGTTGAACGCGACGAACCCCAGATCCTCCTCGTCCGACCGGTCGCCGGGCAGCGCCCGGAACAGCCGCCGGTACTCCGCGTACAGCGCGTCGTAGATCGGCGTCGCGGAGTGCCGCCACGGGTCGGGCGACGCCTCCAGCGCCGGGCGCATGGCCGGGATGTGGGCGTACGAGGGGGAGCGGTAGGGGAGGTCGTATCCGTGCACGTATGTGCCAACGACCAGGCCGCCCTTCGGATGCGGCATCGGCGGCGAATGGGCCGCTTGGGTCAGGCAGCGGCAGCCCGGAACGGGGTGGGTCATCCGGATCAGGTGCCCGCGAGCGGCATCGAGGCGCCGACCAGCGCGCCGCGCGCCGCGGCCCGGTCCAGGGCGGCCCGCAGCTGGTCCTCCCGCGGCTGGGTGCCGATCGTGCCCGCCGCCGCCGCGTAGACCAGGACCTGCTGGGAGCGGCCCACCGCGCTGCGCCAGCCCTCACTGAGCGGCATCGGGCTGTGCGCCTGCCACCAGGCCACCGGGGAGCCGCCGTTCGCCGCCGGCATCAGCACCGCGTGCAGCTGCCCCATGGCGAGCAGCACCGACCAGCCGGGAATGGCCACCGGCGGCCGGGCGAGGTCGACCACCGGCAGGAAGCCCTGCTCGGTGAGGAGCGGCAGGAAGTCGTCGCCGTGCCCGGTCGCACCGGGCCGGGTGATCGGCCCGGTCGGCTCGACGACCAGCGCCGGGCGCTGCTCCCCGCCCACCAGCACCACCCCGCTGGTGACGCCGAGCACCGCCTGCTGGGGCGGCGGCGGGGCGGAGTGCGGGTAGGCCGCGGGCTGCGCGGGGGGCGGCCCGGCCGCGTACGGCGAGGACTCCTCGGCGGTGATGGACCGTACCGCGCCGGCCAGCTGCTCCTCGGAGACCGGGACGACCTGGGAGGGGACGCAGGTGGCGTGCGCGAACGCGAGCACGGCGGTCTCCTGCCCCACGAACAGCACCGTGCTGGTGCGCTCCTGATCGGAGTTGCCGGGGGTGCGGCAGGACGTGCAGTCGTAGGCGCCCGGGGCGTTGTCGCCGGCGAGCAGCCGGTCGGCTTCTTCGTCGCCGATCTCGGCGCGTACGTCATCGCTGACGTCGAGCATGCGCGGCACGGGTGGCTCCTCGGTCTCGGTCCATGGCCGGGCGGTCCCCGGCTCATACGTAGACAACGGCCATCCACGGCGGGGGTCACGCGGCCACCGCCCGCCACACCTGTGATGCGGGAGTTCCCGTGGAAGTTCCCTGAATTGGCTACCGATTTCCTATCTGTTGGGGAACAAGACGGTGATGGGGCCCAACCCCGCGGCCCCATTCGTTGTCTTACGTCGTGGTAGGCGGACGAGACACCCCGTCCGCGGGGAAACGGTGGGATACGGGACGGATGCACATCTCATTCCTGATTCACAACGCGTACGGGATCGGCGGGACGATCCGGACCACGTACAACCTCGCCCGCACGCTGGGGGAGCAGCACGACGTGGAGATCGTCTCGGTGTTCCGCCACCGGGACCGGCCGATCTTCGACCCAGGCCCGAACGTGCGGCTCGCGCATCTCGTCGACATCCGTAAGAACAGCCCGGGTTACGAGGGCGACGACCCCGCGTACACGCGGCCCGCGAAAAACTTCCCGGCCACCGAGGGCCGGTACCAGCAGTACAGCGAGCTGACCGACCGCCGCATCGGCGAGCATCTGCGGCGGCTCCGGGCCGATGTGGTGGTCGGCACCCGCCCGGGCCTCAATGTGCACATCGCCCGGGAGGCGCGCCGCGGCCCGGTCCGGGTCGGCCAGGAGCACCTGACGCTCAGCACCCACTCCCCGGGGCTGACGCGGACCCTGCGCGGCTTCTACCCGCGGCTGGACGCGGTGACGACCGTCACCGAGGCGGACGCCAAGGACTACCGGGGACAGATGCGGCTGCCGGGCGTACGGATCGAAGCCGTGCCCAACAGCGTCCCCGCGCCCGGTCTGGAACCGGCCGACGGCACCGGCAAATGGGTCGTCGCGGCCGGCCGGCTCGCCCCGGTGAAGCGGTACGACCTGCTGATACGGGCGTTCGCCAAGGTCAGCGAGGCGCGCCCGGACTGGCGGCTGCGGATCTACGGCGGCGGCGAGCAGCGCGCCAAGCTGCGCGCCCTCATCGACAAGCTCGGCCTCTACAACCACGTCTTCCTCATGGGCCCCGCCAACCCCCTGGACCCCGAGTGGGCCAAGGGTTCGATAGCGGCCGTCACCTCCAGCCTGGAGTCGTTCGGCATGACCATCGTGGAGGCGATGCGCTGCGGCCTGCCGGTGGTCGCCACCGACTGCCCGCACGGCCCGGCCGAGATCATCGACAACGGCGTGGACGGCCGCCTCGTGCCCTCCGGCGACACCAACGCGATCGCCGGGGCGCTGCTGGACCTCATCAACAACGACGAGCTGCGGCAGCAGATGGGCCAGGCGGCGCTGAAGGACTCCGCCCGCTTCGACCCGTCCCGGGTGGCGGGCCGCTACGAGACACTGTTCACCGATCTGAGGGCGCGCGGCGGCCTGCGCGGCTCGCTGCACCGGGCCCGCGGCTCGCTGGTCGGCGGGGCGCTGGCGACGACCGAGGCGATGCGAAGGGTGCGCGCGGCATGAGGGGAACCGGGAGCGTGACAGCGAGATCGGCCGAGCCCACCCAGCCCATCGAGGGGGACAGCATGAGGGAAGCCACCGAGGTCGCCGCGACGCGCGCCGACTGCGTCGCGGACTCCGCCGGTGGACTCACCTTCCACATCGCGGACTGGGTCCGCCCGGAGCCGGGGAGCTACGACGACTGGAACGGCGCGCTGGTGCTGATGCGGCGCGGCGCCGGCCCCGCCGAGGACGGCGAGGTCCGGCTGCCGCTCGGCCCCACCGCCGACGGGCGGCTGCAGGCCGCGCTGCCCGGCACGGTCGCCCTGCCCGAGGGCCGCTGGGACGTGTTCGTGGCGTACGGGGACCAGGAGCCGCGGCGGCTCGCCCCCGGGCTGCACGATCTGCGCTCGCTGGTCGACCGAAGGCCCGGCCCCAGCACCTCGCCGCTGTCCGTCCGCATCCCCTACGCCACCAAGCACGGCAACCTCAGCTTGCGCACCTGGCGCCGGGTGCCGCACGCCGAGGCCGGGGAGATCCGGCTCGACGACGGTGCGATGACGACCGGCGGGCGGCTGTACCGGGTGGAGTCGCCGGCCGACTGGCTGGACGGCGCGGCGGTGGAGGCCCGCAGCCGCCGGGACCCGGACCTGGTGCGCACCGCGCCGGTGACGGCGGACGGCGCCGGTTTCTCCTTCACCCTCTCCTACGCGCGGCTCGCGGAGAGCTGGGGCGGCGGCACGGACCTGTGGGACCTGTGGCTGCGCCCGGCGGACGACACGGCGGCCCCGGTCCGGCTCGCCCGGATACTGGACGACGTCGCGGACAAGAAGGAGATCTTCACCTACCCGGCGCGGACGGTCGACGCCCCGCACGGCACCGCCACGGTCCGTCCGTACTACACCGTCGACAACGATCTGTCGGTGAAGGTCGCCGACCCGGACTGAGCGACCCTTGAGGTGCCCCTTGAGGACAGCACCTGTCCTCAAGGGCTGGCAGACTCGGCCCCATGTTGGAGACCTCGGCCCGGCTGCTCCGTCTGCTCTCCCTGCTGCAGGCCCACCGCGAATGGTCCGGCGCGGACCTCGCCGACCGGCTCGCCGTCACCCCGCGCACGGTGCGCCGCGACATCGACCGGCTGCGCGAGCTGGGCTACCCCGTGCACTCCACCCCCGGCACGGCGGGCGGCTACCGGCTCGGCGCGGGCGCCCGGCTGCCGCCGCTGCTGCTGGACGACGAGGAGGCGGTGGCGGTCGCGGTCGGGCTGCGCCAGGCCGCGGGCGGCGTCGAGGGCATCGAGGAGACGTCGGTGCGCGCCCTCGCCAAACTGGAACAGGTGCTGCCGGACCGGCTGCGCCGCCGGGTGAGCGCGCTGAGTTCGTTCACCGTGCCGATGCCCGGCGCGGCCCGGGGACCCGGCGTGGACCCGGCCGTCCTGACCGAGCTGGCGGGCGCCTGCCGGGACGCCCAGCGGCTGCGCTTCGAATACCGCGACCACGGCGGTGCGGTCACTCGCCGCACCGTCGAACCGCACCGCCTCGTCGCCGCGCAGCGCCGGTGGTACCTGGTCGCCTGGGACGTGGACCGGGACGACTGGCGTACGTACCGGGCCGACCGCATCACCCCCACCCCGCCGCACGGCCCCCGCTTCACCCCGCGCCGCCCGCCCGCGGACGACCTCGCGGAGTACGTCTCCCGGGGCGTGTCCCACGCCGTCTACCGGGAGCGGGCCACGGTCCTGCTGCGGGTGCCCGCCGAGCGGGCGGCGGAGCGCATCTCGCCCCTGGTGGGGGTGGTGGAGCCGGTCGACGAGCACAGCTGTCTGCTGCACACCGGTGCCCACGCCCTCGACGTGCTGGTGGTCCACATCGCGCTGACCGGCTTCGACTTCGAGGTGCGCGAACCGGCCGAACTCACCCAGCACATCCGCGCGATCAGGGACCGGCTGGACCGTTCCCTGGGCCCCGACCGGGCCCCGGGCCGACCGCGCCCCGGCCCTTGAGGATCCGGGCCGGGGCGCTCGTCCAGCATGGGTGCCCTCGGGGCTCCCCGGGGCAGTTTGTGGAGGGGCGCGAGGCCATGTCCCCGGGTGTCACGCGCTCAGGGCGCCGTCACTCTCTCGGGGGCAGCAGCGGGCCGAGCGGCCCGAGGTCGAGGTTGAGGTCGGACTCCTTGATGCCGTAGCGGTCGCACAGCGTCCCCATGCGGTCCTCCAGCAGCATCAGGGTCTGCCCGATCCGCTCCTCCTGGTCCTCCGTCAGGTCACCCTGGTCCACCCGGCGCAGCGCCTGCCGCTCCATCAGCTGCCGCAGCAGCTCGACGACGGTCAGGACCAGCCTCATCAGATCGCGCTCGACCGTGTCCTGGTCCAGCTCCAGCTTCCGGCTCACGGTTCCTCCCAGGGCGACGGCACGTTCTCGTTCACCGAGCTGATGAGCGCGCGCAGATCGATGCGTACGAGATCGACGTCCGCGATGCGCAGGGTCACATCGCCGGTGATGACCACGCCGCCCGCGAGCAGCCGGTCCAGCAGGTCCACCAGGGCGATCTGCCGGTGGGCGAGCGGGCTCGTCGTCATGGTTCAGCCCGCTCGTTGCCCTCGGCGGCGACGAAGGAGTACGGCGCCCACGGTCCGGTCAGCTCCAGCCGCAGCCCCGGCTCCCGCCCGGCCAGCTGCCCCACCCGCTCCGCGAACAGCTCGCTGTCCTCGCGCGGCAGGAGATACGCCGCGTTGAGCACATTGCGGTCCGGCTCGCCGGACAGCCGTACGTCCTGCGGCGGATGCAGCCGGGCGCCCTCGGCGAGCGCGGCCAGCGTCTCGTGCACCCGGCGCGCACCCTCCTCCGTACGCCCCCAGCGCTCCTCGGAGGCGCGCCGCTGCGCGCCGCGGCGGCGCAGGTAGTCGCGGCCCGAGGTGGCGGCCGAGGGCTCGGCGGACGGTTCCTCGGCGGGGGCGGGGGCCGCGTACACCTTGACGCCCCACTCCACCCGGCCCTCCAGCCGGTCCAGCGCCGTCGCGAACCGGTCCCGGCCGGTGGCGACCAGCCGCCGCAGCCCCTCCTCGCCGCGGCAGACGGTGGCCATCCGGACCGGGATGACACAGGTGTCCGTCCCGGCCGTGTCGACCACCCGCTGATGGGCGCGGGCGACGCCCTCCAGCCACGTCAGGTCCTCCAGCCGCTCGCGCAGCGGCCCCTCGTCGAAGTCGGCGGCCGGGACGGGGCCCGCCAGCACGGCGAGCCCCAGATGGCGGACGGCGCGCACCGGTTCGCCCGCGACCCCGCGCACCCGCTCCAGGGCGCTGCGCGGGATGTCGTCCTCGCGGACGACGGCGTACGCGTACTCCAGCGTTCCGGTCGCCGTAGCCGCTTCCGCGGTGTTCCTCGCGTCGGCCACATGGGTCGCGTCGGTCATCCGGCCGCCTCCTCGCTCGTGCCGTTCTCCACCGGCGGCGCCGGTGCGGGCGCCGGCGCCGGGTCGCGGCGGGCGCGCGACGACAGCGACGGGTCGTGCTCCCACCAGTCGATGCCCATCTCCCTGGCCTTGTCGACGGAGGCCACGATGAGCCGCAGCTTGATCGTCAGGAGTTCGATGTCGAGCAGATTGATGCGGATGTCGCCCGCGATGACCACGCCCTTGTCGAGCACCCGCTCCAGGATGTCGGCGAGGTTGGCCGAATCACCATGGGTGGCGAGCCCGGACGAGCCGGAGGCACCGTACGGCGCCCGCGAGCCGTACCCCGCCGCGGAGCCGTACGCGGTGGTCACAGGGTCCCGTTCGCCCACTGCTGCGCCTCCTCCATCCGGTCGAGCAGCACGTCCTCCTGCCGCTCGAACTCCGCCTCGTCGATCTCCCCGTCCTCCAGCCGCTGCTCCAGGGTCATCAGTTCGCGCTGGATCGCGGCCGGGTCGTAGTACTCGCGCTCCGCCGCGGCGAGCACCTGTCTGAGCACCCAGCCGATCAGCAGCATCAGGATTCGACGAAGCTGTAGGGCGGCAGCGGGCCGTTCACCCGCAGCTTCATCCAGGGGTGGTTCTTCTCCAGGCCGGCGACCGCTTCGAGCAGCGGCTCGGAGCCGTCCTTGGCCAGCAGCACCGACAGGCTCAGGAACCAGCCGCCGCCCTCCGGGCCGGGGCGCACCGCCTCGGCGGCGGGGGACAGCGCCTCCTCCACGGTCCGCGCGTCGCGCACCTCATGGGCCCGCACCGCGTTCGCCACCCGCTCGCCGAAGCGCATCCGCTCCTCGTAGGTGCCGCCGCCCGCGGCCCGGTTGGCCTCGGCCATCAGCCGCAGCTCCGGCTCCTCGGAGAGCACCTGGTGGAGCACCGCGTCCTCGTCGTGCACCGCCTTGACGTTGTACTCGACCCGGTCGGCCAGCCGCCGCAGCTGGTCCTCGTAGCGGTCGGCGTGCCGGCTCAGCACCGTGCGGACGTCATCGTCGCTGGCGGAGACCGAGCCGAACCGCATCGGCAGCACCGAGCGCTTGTCGCTCACCTCGGTCAGCACGTGCTGATGGGCCAGCAGGTCGCGGCGCCGGGGCTTCAGCTCCGGCGGGCAGTCGCTGACGATCGCGGCCAGTTCGCCCTCGTTGAGGGCGCGCACCGGCAGCGGCGGATCACCGATGCCGAGCAGCGTGTCGCCGAGGTCCGGGAGGGTGCCGCGGGCGATCCCGTACACATAGGTGCTCATCAGCTCTCTCTCCTCAGCTTTCGTCGGCCTTCTTCGGCGCGGACTTCTTGGCCGCCGGGCGCCGGGACCGGGTACGGGCGGGCGCTTCCTCCGGCTCGGGCTCCTCGTCGCCCCGGAGCGCCTCGGCCACCGAGTGGGCGGCCTTGGAGACGGTCTCGCCGGCCCCGGACAGCGCGCCCTTGGTCTTGCTGCGGGCACCGCTCTCGGTGGCGCCGTCGAGGATCTCGGGGATGCCGGGGGACTTGTTCGGGCCGGCCTCCAGGTCGAGGCGGTTGCACGCCTCGGCGAACCGGAGGTAGGTGTCGACGCTCGCCACCACGACCCGGATATCGATCTTGAGGATCTCGATGCCGACCAGGGAGACGCGGATGAACGCGTCGATCACCAGGCCGCGGTCGAGGATCAGTTCCAGGACGTCGTAGAGACCGCTGGTGCCGCCCCCACCCCTGCTCTGCTGTGCTGGAACAACCGTGGTCATGTCGTGTGTGTCCTCTCGTGTCCGGCCGGGCCGGCCGTTTCCCCCTGCCGGTCAGCCGCGGTCACTTCGCCCGCGCTCGTAACGGCGGATGCGCCGGTAGCCGGTGAGCTGGCCGTCCGGGTCGAGAGTCACCTCGTACAAGGCCATCAGGCTCATCGACTCCGGGACCCGGGCCAGTTCCACCACCTCGGCGTCCAGCACCCAGCCGTCGTCGGTCTGCTCCAGGCGGGGCAGCGACTCGGGGTACAGGCCCGTCAGTTCGACGAGCTGTTCCCGGGCGGATCGCAGGAGCGCCAGTGGGCTCGGGCCACTGGTCGCCGTCGTCTTCTCGCGGGTTCCATCGGATGTGTCTGTCATGTTCGCCTCGATGCGCCGGGTACCGCGGTCCCGGCGGGGTAAACCTCGGGGTTCGAATTCCCCGATTTGTGTCGGAATTGTGCGCTCCGGAAGCCGGGTGCCCGATCGGCGGTGGCATATTCCTGCGGCCGTTGAATTCCCCCGGGGCATGTCATGGGCAAGCCCCGCGCCTATACCAGAACCACGTCTTTGCCAGGGGATACCGGCGAAAACTATCCGTCATCTTCCGGGCGTCAACACGCGGCTCGTAAGAGTGACAAAGTCGATGACAAACCCGGGCGTGTTTTCTGTGACACAAGTGTGACGAATGGCGGACGCGGGGCGGATGAGGCTTGTCGGTGTGCTCCGCGGCACGCCGGAAGGTGTTCCTTTCCCACCCGTTCGGCCGCGCCTACGGTGGGTGTCATGGGACCTGTACCGAACCTTCCGGCCGAACCCGACGACGACCTCGACAGCTATGTGGGGCTCGACGCCCGGACCGCCGAGGACGTGGCGCGTGAGCGCGGCTGGACCACCGTGCGGGCGCTGCCGCCGGGCGCGATCATCACGATGGAGTACCTGCGCGGCCGCATCAATTTCGAGGTCGCCGACGACGCCGTGCGGCGCTGCTGGCGCGGCTGACCGCCCGCTCGGGCGGGCACGACGCGCACGGCGACGGCCCCGGAGCTCCCTTGGGAGCCTCCGGGGCCGTCGTCTGCGCTGGGTGCGGGCCGCGGGGGTGTGCGTACCGGCCCGCGGTGGGCCGGGCGGCTAGCCGCCGGTGGCCGGGGTGCGGCCGCGCCCGGCCGAGGGACCGAACGGGGTCGAGGAGCGCGGCACGCGGTCGGCGTGCGGCGGCCGGCGGCTGCCGACCGGGGTGACCGGGGTGCGCTCGGAGCGGACCGTGTGCTGCCGCCCCGCGTGGTGCGGGCGCGCCTCGGGCACCCGCCCGGTGGAGCCCGGCCGGCCGACCATGCTCACCGGCTCGCGGACCGGAGCCTCGTCGTCGCGCGCGGCCCGCGGCGTGCCCAGGGCCGGGCCGCCGGGTGCCGGTCGCGCGGAGGGCAGGGGCACCGGTGCCCGGCCGTCGCGCAGCCGCCGGTACAGGCTCAGCAGCAGCATCTCGGCACGGGCCATCGCCGGCTCCAGCCACGGCAGGGCCAGCAGCACCAGCACGCCGGCGGCCCAGCCCAGCACCACGTCGCTCAGCCAGTGGGTGCCCAGGTACACGGTCGTCATGCCGACGCCGAAGGCGAAGCCCGCGGCGATCAGCGAGGCGATCCTGCGGGCCAGGGGAGTGGTCGCCAGATAGGCCAGCACACCCCAGGTGACCACGGCGTTCGCCGTGTGACCCGAAGGAAATATATCGCCGGTGCGCCACATCTCATTGGAGCCGACGCTCGTCGCGTAGTGCGGGCCGAGCCGGCCGAAGCCGATCTTCACGGCGCCCACGGTCATGTTCAGCAGCAGCAGTGAGGTGCCCAGCACCAGCCCCGGGCGCAGGGTGCGCTGCTGGTAGCAGCACCACCCCAGCCACGCGGCGACCGCCACCGCGGTGGGGCCGCGCTGGCCCATCACCACGAAGTAGTCCAGGAACATGTGGAACTCCGGCCACTGCTTGTAGGGCCGGAACAGCATGACCTGCCAGTCGAACTCCACCAGCCAGGAGGTGGTGAGCACGCCGATCACGGTCGCGGCGTAGACCGCGAGGGTGGTTCCGAGCAGCCAGAAGCGTGTCCGGGTCATCCGCGGTCGCGCGGGATCGCGCCGCGCGAGATCGGTGGGTCGCTCCTCCTTGAGGAGCTTGTCTTCGGTACGCACCTAATCGACGTTACATTGCGTGACAGGTGGGTTCAGTCGATCAGGTCGCTTTGTGATGACGATGTGATGTGGGGTGTGTCTCGTCGGTCGGCTTTTGGCCGCCCCTTTCCACGGAATGCACGAGGCCCCGGCGCATTTGTGCCCTGGCCTTCCTATCAGTGATCCGAGATCTCTTTATGGAATTCTTACAGGGGTGTTTATCGGCGATTGGCCGTGGCGTTCCTCACCGTTTCCCGGGGCGTCGCCCGGGCGACAGCCGGGCTCCCGCCGCCGGGACCGGCGGCCCGCCGCCCGGCCGGACCGGGCGGCCGGATCACGGCGGCCCCGAGCCGTGCAGCCACCACGCCCCGTACGCCGCGGAGGCCAGCCCCACCGAGCCCAGGAGCAGCGCGCTGCGCGCCGGACGCAGCCGGACCAGGGCGATCGCGAGCGGGATCAGCACCGGGAAGGCGGGTATCAACAGCCGCGGCTTGGAGCCGAAATACCCCTTCGCGGCCAGCGCGAGGACCAGCACCGAGCCGCTGTACACCAGCAACGGCAGCGGCTGGCGCTGCCGTACGCACGCCACGTACAGCCACAGCAGCGCGATCACGCCGAGCAGCAGCGCGATCCCGGCGATGAACGGCGGATGCACCAACAGGCCGCCGACGAAGGCCGCGAAGGCCAGCCCGCCGTCGAACCCGTTCCCCCAGCCGTTCTGGACGTCGAAGTACCCGGTGAGGCTGTCGGTCCGCGCCGCCACCCAGACCACGTAGCCCAGCCAGCCCAGCGGCGCGAGCACCACCCCGGCCAGCACGCGCCGGTGGGTGTGGAACGCGCGCCGCCACCGCTCACCGGGCAGCAGCTCCACCGCCGCCGTGATCCACACCGCGGCCACCACCGCAGCCCCCACCGGCCGGGTGAGCCCCGCGAGCGCCGCGAGGACCCCCGCCCACACCCAGCGCCGGGTCAGCACCGCGTACACCGACCAGGCGGCCAGCGCCGTGAAGAGCGACTCCGAATACGCCATGGACTGCACGATCCCGACCGGCAGCACCCCCCACAGCACCACCAGCGCGATCCCCACCCGGCGCCCGTACACCAGATCGCCGACCGCGAAGATCCCCCACGCGGCGAACAGCGAGGTGACCGAACTCACGGCCAGCCCCGCGTCCGGCGCGCTGAGCGGCGTCACGGCCGATACGGCGTGCTCCAGCCCGGGGAACAGCGGGAAGAACGCCAGATTGGAATGGACCGATCCATCGGCCAGATGGATCGTGTAGCCGTATCCCTCCTCGGCGATGCGGGAGTACCAGAGCGAGTCCCAGCGGGCCGTGAGGAGCTGGTGTGGACTCTTGCCGGCGACCGCCCCCCAACCCGCGAGAACCACGAGGCCGAGCGCGCGCGTCCCGGCATACAGCATCAGCGCCGGGGCGGCCCGGCGCAGCGCGGCGAGCGCCACGCCGCCCGGCAGCCCGGCGCCGGGCGGCGCGGTGTCGGCTTGGGCGAGATCAGTCACGGCGACGATTATCGAGGATGATTCCGGGGCCCGCCGGGCCTGTGGACAACCGGCGGACGAACAGCCGGGGACGGCGGGAGGACGGCCGGGGGACGGCCGGAGGGCCGCCGGCGGAACGGTCGGCGTACGGCGGACGGACGGGAGGGGGACGAGGGAGGGACGGCGGACAAAAGGGGAGCGGCGGAACGTATTCCACCGACCTGGCCTGCGGTGATGCCCATAACATGACCTGCGGCACACGTCCCGCGCGGCGACTCGCGTACCCTGACCTCTCCACTCGTGCCTTCGCCGCCGGGCCGCCGGACGTCCCTACGAAGTGACGTTCGTCCCGTCCCGGCGCGACGCGAGCGCAAGACCAGGGAGGTGCGTACATGTCCGGGACGACCACGGCCCGCACTCGGCGGACGGCGGCCGTTCCCCGGCAATGGCGCGGTACCGAGGCGGGCGGCGGCGCGAACCGCTGGATCGTCCTCCTCGTGCTCTGCGTCAGCCTGCTGCTCGTCGCCGTGGACGCGACCGTGCTGCACGTCGCGGTTCCGGCCGTGACCGAGGACCTGCGGCCCGGGGCGATCGAACTGCTGTGGATCGTGGACGTCTACCCGCTGGTCTGCGCCTCTCTGCTGATCCTCTTCGGCACTCTCGGCGACCGGGTGGGCCGCCGCCGGGTGCTGTTGCTCGGCTACGCGTTCTTCGGCGCCGCCTCGGCGCTCGCGGCCTTCGCCGCCACCCCCCAGATCCTCATCGTGGCCCGCGCACTGCTGGGCGTCGGCGGCGCGATGATCATGCCCGCGACGCTGTCGATCCTGCGCCAGGTCTTCCCCGACCGCCGGGAGCGGGCCCTGGCCATCGGCATCTGGAGCGCGGTCGCCGCGGTCGGCGCGGCGGTCGGCCCGCTGCTCGGCGGCTTCCTGGTCGAGAACTTCTGGTGGGGCTCGGTCTTCCTGGTCAACCTCCCGCTGATGGCCGTGGCGCTGCCCGTCGGCCGCTGGCTGCTGCCGGAGTCCACCGGCGACCGGGACGGCCCCTGGGACGTGCTGGGCGCGGTCATGGCCGCCTGCGGGCTGTTCTGCCTGGTCTTCGGAGTGAAGAGGATGGGCAGCGGCGCGTGGCCGCTGGACGCCCCCACGGCCGCCCCCGTCCTGTTCGGGCTGGTGGTGCTGTTCCTCTTCGTCCGCCGCCAGCGGCGCCGTACGCATCCGCTGGTCGACCTCAAACTGTTCGGCCGGCCCGCCTTCTCGATCTCCGTCGGCTGCATCGTGGTCGCCCTGCTCGCGCTCGTCGGCCTGGAGCTGATAGCCGCGCAGTACCTTCAGCTGGTCCTCGGGCTCACCCCGCTGGAGACCGGGCTGAGGCTGCTGCCGCTCACCTTCGCCGCCATGGCCGCCGGGCTCGTCGGCTCCCGGATGCTCCAGCGGCTCGGCCCCCGCGCGATGGTGGCGCTGGGCTTCGTGCTCACCGCCGCCGGCGTCCTGTCGCTCACCATCATGGGCCAGTCCGACCGGCCCGCGGTGCTCGTGATCAGCTTCGTCGTCCTCGGCTTCGGCCTGGAGACCACGCTGTTCAGCGCGTACGAGTCCATGCTCAACGAGGCCTCCGCCAAGTCGGCGGGCGGTGCCGCCGCCATCGGCGAGACCTCCTACCAGCTCGGCGCCGGGATCGGCATAGCCCTCCTGGGCAGCGTCATGAACGCCGCCTACAAGCCGGGCGTCGCCTCGGTGGACGGGGTGCCCGAGCGGGCCAGCTCCGCCGCGAGCCAGTCGCTGGGCGCGGCGTACGACGTCTCCTCCCATCTCGGCGGGAAGCCCGGGGCCGCGCTGCTGGCCGCGGCCCGCGCCTCCTTCGTCCACGGTCTGCACGTGACGCTCGCCGTCAGCGCCGGTCTGCTGCTGCTGGGCGCGGTGGCCGCGCTGCGGCTGCCGAAGACCATGGAGTGCGCGCCCGCCGACGAAGACGACACCGACGGTACGGACGACACGGGCGCCTCCGGCGGCGCCGAGGGCTTGGACGGCACGGCTTCCGCCGGGTCCGCGAACGCCCCCGGGACCCCGGAAGCCACCCGCGCGCCGGGCGCCCCGCCGCGCCGCGATCCCGCCACCGCCGTCGGCGCCGAGTCCGGAAGCTGACGGGGCCGCTCCCTGGGCGCCGCGGCCCGCTGATCCACACGGTCTGGACGGCAGGCGTTACCCGGCCGTAGCGTCAGCGGCCGGAAGCCATATCGAACCGAAGGCCACACCGAACCGGAGGTCGCTGCTCATGTCCGCTGGCACCCTGCCGCCGTTCGACCCCGACGACCCGCTGGGCATCGACGACCTGCTGGAGCCGGAGGACCTGGCGGTCCGGGCCACCGTGCGGCAGTGGGCCGCCGACCGCGTCCTGCCCCACATCGCCGACTGGTACGAGCGCGGCGAACTCCCCGGCATCCGCGAGCTGACCCGCGAACTCGGCTCCCTCGGCGCGCTCGGCATGTCCCTCAGCGGCTACGGCTGCACGGGCGCCAGCGCCGTCCAGTACGGGCTGGCCTGCCTGGAGCTGGAGGCCGCCGACTCCGGCATCCGCTCCCTGGTCTCGGTGCAGGGCTCGCTCGCCATGTACGCCATCCACCGCTTCGGTTCCGAGGAGCAGAAGCAGCGGTGGCTGCCGCGGATGGCCGCCGGCGAGGTCATCGGCTGCTTCGGGCTGACCGAACCCGACCACGGCTCCGACCCGGCCGGTATGCGCACCTACGCCAAGCGGGACGGCACGGACTGGGTGCTGACCGGCCGTAAGATGTGGATCACCAATGGCTCGGTGGCCGGGGTCGCGGTGGTGTGGGCCCGCACCGACGAGGGCATCCGCGGCTTCGCCGTCCCCACCGATACGCCCGGCTTCTCCGCCCCCGAGATCAAGCACAAGTGGTCGCTGCGCGCCTCGGTCACCAGCGAACTGGTCCTGGACGAGGTGCGGCTGCCCGCCGACGCCGTACTGCCCGAGGCCACCGGGCTGCGCGGACCGCTGTCCTGTCTGAGCCACGCCCGCTACGGCATCATCTGGGGCGCGCTGGGCGCGGCGCGTTCGTCCTTCGCGTCGGCGCTGGAGTACGCCCGGAGCCGGGAGCAGTTCGGGCGGCCCATCGGGGGCTTCCAGCTCACTCAGGCCAAGCTCGCCGACATGGCGGTGGAACTGCACAAGGGCGTGCTGCTCGCCCATCATCTCGGGCGGCGGATGGACGCGGGGCGGCTGCGGCCGGAGCAGGTCAGCTTCGGCAAGCTGAACAACGTGCGCGAGGCGATCGAGATCTGCCGCACGGCCCGGACCATCCTGGGCGCCAACGGGATCTCACTGGAATACCCGGTGATGCGGCACGCGACGAATCTGGAATCGGTGCTCACCTACGAGGGCACCGTCGAAATGCACCAACTGGTGCTCGGCAAGGCGCTCACCGGTCTCGATGCCTTCCGGTGAGCCGCCCCGCCGGCCCTAGCTCTGGTTGAAGAAGCCGCCGATCCCGCGGCTGGGGTCCCCGCTGACGATCTGGTAGTCGGCGGGGGTGAGGAGGAAGACGCGGTTGGCGACGCGCTCGATGGAGCCGCGGAGCCCGAACGTCAGTCCGGCGGCGAAGTCCACCACGCGCTTGGCGTCGGCGGGCTCCATGGTCGTCAGGTTGACGATGACCGGGATGCCTTCCCGGAACATCTCACCGATTCCGCGGGCGTCCCGGAATCCGTCCGGGGTGACCGTCGCGATCCGCGTGCCCTGGTCCTGCGCGGCCTGGTCGGCCACCCGCACCCGCGGGTCGGTCACCCAGGAGTCGCCGGGCTCGGGTCCCTCGGCGTAGTCGTCGTCGTAGTAGCGCTCGTCATCGCTGTCGTCGACGAGGCCAAGCCAAGCGCTCGCCTTGCGCACCGATCCCATGGACGCCTCCTCTCCTCTTAACGGTGTGTACTGTCCGCCCCTCTATGGTCGTCCATGATGCGGATGATGTGCCACGTGGATTGCGGCCGCACAGCGGATTTGTGACGTTACCGGTGCACAACGTTTGGCGCCATATCAGGGTCGCGCCTGATGACGGGGGCTGACGGTGTACTGGGTAGACTCCGCAGGCCGGACGGGTGACACCGGGGACGTACGGGTGAACGGGGACAGTTTTGTTTGGCATTATCCGGCCTTGTCGGCACCGGCTGTCGCAAAATCTCCGGACGGAATGGATGGCGCATCTGTGCGGGTTGTGCCTCGCGCTGCGCGGTGACCACGGTCAGTTCGCCCGCATGGCCACCAACTACGACGGGCTGGTCATATCGGTTCTGGTGGAGGCTCAGGCCGGTCGCCCCGACAGCCGGCGGCGCACCGCCGGGCCGTGCCCGCTGCGCGGGATGCGCACCGCGTCGGTGGCCCGGGGCGAGGGCGCCCGGCTCGCGGCGACCGTCTCGCTGGTGCTGGCCTCCGCCAAGATGCGGGACCATGTGGCGGACGGCGACGGGGCGTTGGCCCGGCGGCCGGTCGCCGCGGCCGCCCGCCGGGTGGCCGGTCGGTGGGACCGGGCGGGCGCCCGCAGCGGTGCCGAGATCGGCTTCGACACCGCCGTGCTGCTGGACGCGGTCGGGCGGCAGCAGCAGATCGAGGAACTGGCGGGTGCCGGCACCTCGCTGCTGACGGTCACGGAGCCGACCGAGACCGCGACCGCCGCGGCTTTCGGTCACACCGCCGTACTGGCCGGAAAGCCCGGCAACCGGGCGCCGCTGGAGGAGGCGGGACGGCTCTTCGGCAGGCTCGCGCATCTGCTGGACGCGGTCGAGGACCTCGCCGAGGACGCCGAGAAGGGTGCCTGGAACCCGATCACGGCCACCGGCGCGGACCTCGCCGAGGTGCGGCGGCTGTGCGACGACGCGGTGCACGGGGTGCGGCTCGCGCTCCAGGACGTCGCCTTCGCCGGGAAGGGGTCCGGCAAGCTCGCCCATGTGCTGCTGGCGCACGAGCTGCCGCGCGCGGTGGACCGGGCGTTCGGCACCACCGCCTGTGCCCACACCGGGCAGACCGCGGACGCCCCCGAGTCGTCCCGGGGCGCGCCGCCGCCGCAGTCGCCGTGGATCACGCCGCACGGACCCGGCGGTGGCCCCGGCGGCACGCCGCCCGAGCCGCCGGACCGGGGCAGGCGGCGCGGGCTGATGGCCGGGTGCGCGGTATGGGCCGGGCTCTTCTGCACCTGCCAGGTGTGCTGCCGGGATCCGTACCACGACCCGTGGTCGGGGCAGCCGCGCGAGGGCTGGTGCCACAAGTGCGATGACTGCTCGGACTGTTGTGATTGCTGTGACTGCTGCAGCAACTGTGGTGACTGCTGCGGTAACTGCTGTGACGGTTGCGACTGCGGCTGCGATTGCGGCTGCTAGCCGACGCTCCGAAACAGGCCGTGCGCGAGGGGAGGCGCGAAGCGCTGAAGCGTGTGTGAAGGCGCGATGAGACGCGTGACGACGCGGACGGGGGCGGCCACACCGGCACGGCCGGCGGGCGGGCGAAGCCCGGAACCTCGAAGCCGAAGGGCAGCGGAGGCGGGCGGAGTCAGCCCGAACAGGACGACGACCACACCCGACCGAAGTCGATGTGGTCGCGCGTGACCAGTCGCTGCCATGAATGCATGGGGTAAGTGGAGCAGCCTTCCGGATCCGCGTCAACCGGGGCGAGACACCTCGCTCACAGTGTGGACAGCCTTGACAACGGGCCGTGGCCACGCCTTAACCTCGGCCCCATGCCGTGCTGAGGGGCGCGGCGACGTGTGTGCGGGCAACGCGTGTGTTCCTTCACGAACTCACGGAGTCTTCGCATGTCCGCCACCCCGGACCTCCCCTCCCCATCGCCGCACGCCGTCGTCATCGTCGGCGCGGGCCCGCGCGCCACCGGGCTCGTGGAGCGGATCGCCGCCAACGCGCCGGAACTCCACACCGCCGCGGCCCCGTTCACCCTGCACCTGGTCGATCCGCATCCGCCCGGCGGCGGCCGCGTCTGGCGCCCCGACCAGTCCCCGCTGCTGTGGATGAACTCCATGGCCGAGGACGTCACCATGTTCACCGACGAGTCGGTGGAACGGGACGGCCCGGTCCGGCCCGGCCCCTCCCTCGCCGAGTGGGCCGACCGCGTACGCCGCGGCGCGCTGCCCGCCGCCGAACTGGCCGCCCTGCCGCCCGAAGCCGTCGCCGAGGCCGCCTCGCTCACCGGCCGCAGCTTCGCCACCCGACGGCTGCAGAGCGCCTATCTGCGCTGGGTGTACGAGCGGTCGGTGGCCGCCCTGCCGCCCGGGATCACCGTCCAGGAGCACCGTTGCCGTGCCGTGCGGGTCACCGGGCCGCGCGACGGACGCCAGCGGGTGTGGCTCGAAGGGCGTGCCACCCCGCTCCTCGCCGACGCCGTGGTCCTCGCCCTCGGCCATCTCGACGCCGAGCCCGACCCCGAACAGCGGGCGCTGTCCGCCTTCGCGGCCGAGCACCAGCTGGTGCACCTGCCGCCCGAGTTCACCGCCGACAGCGAGCTGAACCGGCTGCGGCCCGGCGAGCCGGTCATCGTCCGCGGCTTCGGCCTCGCCTTCGTCGACCTCATGGTGCTGCTCACCGAGGGACGCGGCGGACGGTACGACCGCGGGCCCGACGGGCGGCCGGTCTACCGGCCCTCCGGGCGCGAACCCGTGCTGTACGTCGGCTCGCGCCGCGGCGTCCCGTACCACGCCAAGATCGGCTACGGCCTGACCGGCGAACGGCCGCCGGTGCCCCGCTTCTTCGGCCCCGCCCAGGTCGACCAGCTGCTGCGACGCCCCACACCGCCCGACTTCCGGCGCGACATCCGGCCGCTGATCGACAAGGAACTCGGATTCGCCCACTACCACCGGCTGTTCACCGTCCACCCGGAGCGCACGGCCGCCGACTGGGCCGACTTCGAGGAGCGGTACGCCGCCTGCCCGCCCGGCAGCGCCGAACTGCGCGCCCTGGTGGCCGCCACCGTCCCCGACCCGGCCGACCGGCTCGATCTCGACGCCCTCGACCATCCGCTCGACGGGTTGCGCCACCCCGGACCCGACGCCCTCCAGGAGGGCCTGCGCGGCTACATCGAGGCCGACCTCGCCCGCCGCCACGACCCCGCGCACAGCACCGACCTGGCCGTCTTCCTCGCCCTGCTCTCCGTCTACGGCCAGCTCACCCGGCTCGGCGACCTCGGCGACGGCGGCTGGTGGCACGGCTTCTTCAGCCACCTCGCCTCCGGGCCGCCCGGCCCGCGCCTTCAGCAGCTCCTCGCGCTCTCCCGCGCCGGGGTCGTCCGGTTCCTCGGCGCCGGGATGACCGTGACCACCGACTCCCGGCGCGGGGTGTTCCGGGCGGGCGGCGCGAGCGTCCCCGGCAGTCAGGTCGAGGCCCGCGCGCTGGTCGAGGCACGGCTGCCGGAGCCGACCGTGCGCCGCTCCCGCGATCCGCTGCTGCGCGCCCTCCACCGGGACGGCGCGGCCGCCACCTCCGCCGGACTGCTCGCCGTCAGCCCCGACGACGCCCGGATCCTGGACCGCGGCGGACGCCCCCACCCGCGCCGCTTCGCGCTCGGCCCGCACACCGACGGCCGCTCCTCCGGCGCCTTCGCCCGGCCCCGTACAGGCGCCCCCGCGTTCCGGCAGAACGACGCGACCGCGCGCGCCCTGCTGCTCGCGCTGCGCGACCTGTCCTGTCGCGCCGCGCTCACCGCCTGAACCCGTACGCCCCCGTACTCATCCGACATCCCGCTTCCCCAAGGACCTCCCGTGTCTCTGACCTCCGATCCACCTCTCC
This sequence comes from Streptomyces sp. NPDC019937, assembly GCF_040631655.1. Classification (NCBI taxonomy): domain Bacteria; kingdom Bacillati; phylum Actinomycetota; class Actinomycetes; order Kitasatosporales; family Streptomycetaceae; genus Streptomyces; species Streptomyces sp. NPDC019937. The sequence continues at coordinate 36,908 of NZ_JBEYAL010000035.1, read as the reverse complement.
GCGAAGCGTCCGAACGTGCCGCGCCCGAGGACTACTCCGCGCTCACCGTCGTGCCCGTACGCCACCCCTGGCGCTGGGCCGCCGTCGCCGTGACGGCCGTCCTGGTCGCCCAGTTCGCGCACGGCCTGATCACCAACCCCGGCTGGGAATGGGACGTCTTCGCCGACTTCTTCACCACCGAGACGATCCTCAAGGCCGTCTGGATCACCATCCAGCTCACGTTCTACGGCACCGCGCTCGGCTTCGCCCTCGGCATCGTGCTCGCCTTCATGCGGCTCTCCAGGAGCCCGTTCCTGAAGTCGGTCGCCTTCACCTACATCTGGGCGTTCCGCTCCATCCCGCTCATCGTCCAGCTGCTCTTCTGGTTCAACCTCACCTACCTCTACAAGCGGCTCGACTTCGGCATCCCGTTCGGGCCCGGCTTCTTCTCCTTCGACACCGCCGGGCTCGTCGGCGCGATGAGCGCCGCCGTCCTCGGACTCGCCCTGCACCAGGCGGCCTACGCGGCCGAGATCGTGCGCGGCGGCGTCCTCGCCGTCGACGCCGGACAGCTGGAGGCGGCCGCCGCCCTCGGCATCCCCCGGCTGCGGCAACTGCGCCGCGTCGTGCTGCCGCAGGCGATGCGCTCGATCCTGCCGAACGCCGCCAACGAGGTCATCTCCCTCTTCAAGGGCACCTCGATCGTCTCCGTCATGGCGATCGGCGAACTCTTCTACCAGGTGCAGGTCGTCTACGGGCGCAACGGCCGCGTCGTGCCGCTCCTGATGGTCGCGACCGTCTGGTACGTCATCCTGACCACGCTGCTCTCGATCGCCCAGGCTTTCGTCGAGCGCCACTTCTCCCGGGGAGCCACCCGATGACCGCCATGGTCGACATCCGTTCCGTCCACAAGAGCTTCGGGTCGCTGGAGGTGCTGCGCGGCATCGACCTGGAGGTGCGCGCCGGGGAAGTGGCCGTCGTGCTCGGCCCGTCCGGCTCCGGCAAGTCCACGCTGCTGCGCGCCATCAACCACCTGGAGAAGGTCGACAGCGGCTGGATCAGCGTCGCCGGTTCGCTGGTCGGCTACCGCAAGCGGCACGACAAGCTGTACGAGCTGCGCGAGCGCGACATCCTCGAGCAGCGCACCCGGATCGGCTTCGTCTTCCAGAACTTCAACCTCTTCCCGCATCTGACCGTGCTGGAAAACATCATCGAGGCCCCGATATCCGCCCTCCGCCGCCCCAGGAAGCAGGCGGTGGAGAGCGCGGAGCGGCTGCTCGCCCGGGTCGGCCTCGCGGACAAGGCGTCCGCGTACCCCCGGCAGCTCTCCGGCGGGCAGCAGCAGCGGGTGGCCATCGCCCGCGCGCTGGCCCTGGAGCCGGAGCTGCTGCTGTTCGACGAGCCGACCTCCGCCCTCGACCCCGAGCTGGTCGGGGAGGTCCTCGACGTCATCAAGGACCTGGCCGACCAGGGCACCACGATGATCGTCGTCACCCATGAGATCGGCTTCGCCCGCGAGGTCGCCGACACCGTCGTCTTCATGGACGACGGCCGGATCGTCGAGCAGGGACCGCCCGCCGACGTGCTCGACCACCCCCGCGAGACACGCACCAAGGCGTTCCTCTCCAAGGTCCTGTGAAGAGGGCCCCGTGAACCACCCCATGCATCCAAGGAGCACCCCCGTGACCAGCCGCCGCACCCTGCTCGCCGCCGCCCTCGCCGCCGTCCCCGCCACGGCCCTGCTCGGCGCCTGCGGCGACGGCGACGCCCAGCAGACGGTGGGCGCCGGCGGCAAGAAGGGGGCCGGTTTCAACGTCAGCCCCCGGCAGCACCGGATCAGAGGCACGAAGGCCGACGCGATCGCGGCCAAGGTGCCCGAGGCGATCCGCCGCCGCGGCACGCTGCGCGTCGGCGGCAGCGCCGACGCCTCGCCGCCGCTCGGCTTCTACGCGACCGACGACAAGACCCGGATCGGCGTCGAGATCGACCTCGCCACCCTGGTCGCCGACACCCTCGGGCTCAAGATCGCCTTCGACCCGGTCTCCTGGGAGAACCTCTTCGTCGGCCTGGACAGCTCCAAGTTCGACGCCGTCTTCTCCAACGTCACCGTCACCGAGGAGCGCAAGCAGAAGTACGACTTCGCGACCTACCGGCTGGACAACCTCGCCTTCGAAGCCAAGAAGGGCACCTCGTGGCGGGTCAAGGGCCCCGAGGACGTCGCGGGCAAGACCATCTCCGTCTCCTCCGGCACCAACCAGGAGAAGATCCTCGTCGACTGGAGCAAGGAGAACCAGAAGGCGGGCCGCGAGCCCGTGGACATCACGTACTTCCAGAAGGACACCGACTACTACCTCGCCCTCCAGTCCGGGCGCATCGACGCCTATCTCGGCCCCCACCCCACCGCCGCCTACCACGTGGCCTCGGCCGGTCAGACCCAGATCATCGGCACGCTCTCCGGCGGTGGCGACCTGGTGCAGGGCAAGATCGCGGCCACCACCAAGAAGGGCAGCGGACTGGTCGACGCGTACGCCGCCGCCATCGACCACATCATCCGGGACGGCTCGTACGCCCGGGTGCTGAAGCGCTGGGGTCTCTCGAGCGAGGCCGTGAAGAAGTCCGAGGTCAACCCGCGCGGTCTGCCCACGTCGTGACCATCCCCCGACCGAGGAAGGGCACCCAACCCATGACCACGCCCACCGGCCCCCTGCGTCTGGCCGCCGCCATCGACGGCGCCGGCCAGTACGAGGCGCCGTACTACATCGAGCTGGCGCGGCTCGCCGAGCGCGGCGCGCTCGACTTCGTCACCCTGGACGACACGTTCGGCCCGCCGGGAGACGGGCAGGGCAGGCTCGACGCGCTCGCCGTCCTCGCGCGCGTCGCACCCGCCACCGAGCGGATCGGCCTGGTGCCGACCGTCACCACCACCCACACCGAGCCGTTCCACGTCTCGTCCGCCGTGGCCACCCTGGACTGGGTGAGCCGCGGCCGGGCGGGCTGGACCGTCGAGGTGTCGGCCACCGAGGCGGAGGCGCGGCTGGTGGGCCGCCGCCCCGCCGCGCCCGCCCCCGGACTCTGGGCCGAGGCGGGGGAGGTGGCCGATGTCTCCGCCCGGCTGTGGGACAGCTGGGAGGACGACGCGGAGATCCGCGACACCGCCACCGGCCGCTTCATCGACCGCGACAAGCTGCACTACGTCGACTACGAGGGCGCCGGCTTCCGGGTGCGCGGCCCGGCCATCGTGCCCCGGCCGCCGCAGGGCCACCCGGTGGTCGCCGTCGCCGCCACCGACCCGGTGACCTGGGACACCGCGGCCCGCCACGCCGACATCGCCTGGATACGGGCCGCCCACCCGGAGGCGGCGGGCCGGGCCCGGGACGAACTGCGCCGCCGCGCCGCGGCGTACGGCCGGGACCCGGGCGCACTCACCGTGCTCGCCGCCCTCGCGGTGGACCTGGGCGACGGCGAACCCGACTCCGCCCGGGGCCCGCTGACCACCCGGGACGGCGCTCCGCCGCTGTACCGCGGGGGCCCGGTCGGCCTCGCGGACCTGATCGCCGGATGGCATGACGCCCGCGCCGTGGACGGCTTCCACATCGTCCCCGCCGTCCCGCAGCGCGACCTGGAGCGCTTCGTCAACGGCACGGTCGCGCTGCTCCAGCACCGCGGACTGTTCCGCACCTTCTATCCCGGTACGACGCTCCGCGAGCACCTGGGGCGGCCGCGCCCGGCCAACCGTTACGCCCTCGCGAGGGAGGCAGCCCGGTGAACGATCGACAGCGGCCCCGGCAGATCCATCTTGCCGCGCACTTCCCCGGCGTCAACAACACCACCGTGTGGGCCGTCCCACCCGCCAGCCCGACCACCACCCCTGGCCGATGCGCTTCGCGCAACCCCGCTCTCGGCAGCCAGATCGACTTCAGCTCCTTCGACCATCTGGCGCGCACCGCCGAGCGCGGTCTGTTCGACTTCTTCTTCCTCGCCGAGGGACTGCGGCTGCGCGAGCACGGCGGCCGCATCCACGACCTCGACGTGGTGGGCAGGCCCGAGTCGATCACCGTGCTGAACGCGCTCGCCGCCGTCACCGACCGGCTGGGCCTCGCCGCCACCGTCAACGCGACCTTCAACGAGCCGTACGAACTCGCCCGCCGCCTCGCCTCGCTCGACCACCTCAGCGGGGGCCGCGCCGCCTGGAACGTCGTCACCTCCTCCGACGCGTTCACCGGCGAGAACTTCCGGCGCGGCGGCTACCTGGACCGGGCCGACCGCTACACCCGGGCCGCCGAGTTCGTCGCCACCGCGCGCGAGCTGTGGGACTCCTGGCCACAGGGCGGTTCGCCGCGCCCGTTCGCGCACCGGGGCGAGCACTTCGACATCGAGGGCCGGTTCGGCGTACCGCGCTCCCCGCAGGGCCATCCGGTGGTGATCCAGGCCGGGGACTCCGACGAGGGCCGGGAGTTCGCGGCCTCCGCCGCCGACATCGTCTTCACCCGGCACGGCACCCTGGAGGCGGGCCGCGCCTTCTACGCCGACGTCAAGCGGCGGCTGGCGGCGTACGGCCGGGCGCCCGGCGATCTGAAGATCATGCCCGGGGTGACCTTCGTCCTCGGCGACACCGCCGCCGACGCCCAGGAGAAGGCCGCCGCGATCCGGCGGCAGCAGGTCTCGCCGCAGAACGCGATCCTCGCCCTGGAGCAGGTCTGGGGCGTCGACCTGTCCGGCTACGACCCGGACGGCCCCCTTCCGGACATCGACCCGGACCCCGGCTCCCAGCTCGTCCAGGGCCGGGTGCGGCACGCCGATCCGCTGGCGCTCGCCGCCAAGTGGCGGGCGCTGTCGGAGGAGAAGGGACTCTCCATCCGGGAGACCGTCATCGAGACGACCGGACGGCAGTCGTTCATCGGCACCCCGGAGGCGGTCGCCGGGGAGATGGCGCGTTTTGTGCGGAACGAGGCCGCCGACGGCTTCATCCTGGTGCCGCATCTGACCCCCGGCGGGCTCGACGAGTTCGTGGACCGGGTGGTTCCGCTGCTCCAGGAACGGGGCGTCTTCCGCACCGCGTACACCGGCCGCACCCTCCGCGACCATCTGGGGCTTTCCCGTCCGGACGCCCCGGAATAAGCGATACCGGAGCCGGTCGTACGGGGGCGGGGCCACCGGAGCGGGGCCGAAGTGGAACCCGGCCGCCGTCGTGCCCGTCTCACCACGTGCCCGAAGGGACGGGCGCACCGCCCCGGCGGCCGAAAGGCGCCGGGGCCATGGCGCGTGTGCCCGGTGTTTTTCCGAACCGTCCTCTTGCCCTTTCCGGCCGCGGCCGCGAATACTTCCGGGCAGCGCTTGTCAGGAGCACGTCGGGAATTTCCGTCCGGTGTGCTCGCTGACTGCGCCTCACGGGCCTGCCCACCCAGGCAGACCCCCGATTCCCCCGGAGGAAGAGTTGAGGATCAAGCGCACTACCCCCCACGGCACCCGGGCGAGACGCATCGCACTCCTCGCCGCCACGTCGGCCCTGGTGACCGGGGCGGCGCTCGCCGCTCCCGCCGCCTACGCGGGGAGCGACGCGACCCGCACCTTCAGCGCGGCGGAGACCAAGTCGGCGAGCGCGGCCGTGCTGAACGCCGATGTCGCCGGCACCGCCTGGTATGTCGACAAGGCGACCGGCGGCCTGGTCGTCACCGCCGACAGCACCGTCTCCCAGGGCGAGATAGCCAAGATCAAGGATGCGGCGGGCGCCAACGCCGACGCGATCGAGGTCAAGCGCACCCCGGGCAAGATCCAGAAACTGATCTCCGGCGGCGACGCCATCTACGCGAGTAGCTGGCGCTGCTCGCTCGGCTTCAACGTACGCAACAGCAGCGGGGCGAACTACTTCGTCACCGCGGGTCACTGCACCGACGGCGCGGGCACCTGGTGGTCGAACTCCGGGCACTCCACCACCATCGGCCCCACGTCCGGCTCCAGCTTCCCGACCAACGACTACGGTCTGGTCCGGTACAGCGGCTCGGTCACCCCGCAGGGCACGGTCGGCAGCCAGGACATCACCAGCGCCGCCAACCCGACCGTGGGCCAGACGGTCACCCGGCGCGGCAGCACCACCGGCATCCACAGCGGCCGGGTCACCGCGCTGAACGCCACCGTCAACTACGGCAACGGCGACATCGTGTACGGCATGATCCAGACCACCGTCTGCGCCGAGCCCGGCGACAGCGGCGGCCCCCTCTACGCCGGTTCCACCGCCCTCGGCCTCACCTCCGGCGGCAGCGGTGACTGCTCCTCCGGTGGCACCACGTTCTTCCAGCCGGTCGTCGAGGCGCTGAACGCGTACGGCGTGAGCGTCTACTAAAGACATACGGACACCGCTGTCGCGCCACCTGACGCACCCCCGCCCGGGCCTTCCGGGCGGGGGTTTCCCGGTTTTCCACAACCCTCCCAGGCCGGGCGGAGCGGGACTATCGTGGACATCGATACCCCGGGTGGGGCATCGCTCGCGATACGGACGGCAGGTGGCCGTGATGCTCGGTGCAATCGTGACAGTGGTGGTGATTCTGGCCTGTATCGGTGTCGTCTGCGCCATGGCGGCGGCCCGCGTGGTCAAGCAGTACGAGCGGGGGGTGGTCTTCCGGCTCGGGAGGCTCCGTTCGGATGTCCGGGGGCCCGGCTTCACGATGATCGCTCCGGCCTTCGACCGGCTCCGCAAGGTGAACATGCAGATCGTGACGATGCCCGTGCCCGCCCAGGAGGGCATCACCCGTGACAATGTGACCGTGCGGGTCGACGCGGTCGTCTATTTCAAGGTCGTGGACCCGGCCGAGGCGATCATCGCGGTCGAGGACTACCGCTTCGCGGTCTCCCAGATGGCCCAGACCTCGCTGCGTTCGATCATCGGCAAGAGCGATCTGGACGATCTGCTCTCCAACCGGGAGAAGCTCAACCAGGGGCTGGAGCTGATGATCGACAGCCCGGCCGTCGGCTGGGGCGTCCATATCGACCGCGTCGAGATCAAGGACGTGTCGCTGCCGGAGACCATGAAGCGGTCGATGGCCCGCCAGGCGGAGGCCGACCGGGAGCGCCGGGCCCGGGTGATCAACGCGGACGCGGAGCTGCAGGCGTCGAAGAAGCTCGCCGCGGCCGCCGAGCAGATGTCCGCGACCCCGTCCGCCCTCCAGCTGCGGCTGCTGCAGACGGTGATGGCGGTCGCCGCCGAGAAGAACTCCACGCTGGTCCTGCCCATACCGGTGGAGCTGCTGCGCTTCCTGGAGCGGGGCCAGCAGCCCCAGGAGGCGGCCCGGGCGGACGGCGGCGCCAAGGAGCAGGCCGGCGCCGCCGGGCAGCCGGAGTCCGCCGGGCCGGAGATCCCGCCCGCCATCAGGGAGGAGGCGGCGGCCCCGGCCGCTCCGGGCGTTCCCACGCTGACGGAGCGCGAACCGGAGCGTGCCGTGGAGCGGTGACCCGCTGATCCCATCAGCCCGTGCCCGCGTGCCCGTTTGAGGTGCGCGGGCACCGTCATGTCCGGATATGAGGATCGACGCTCTCTGAATTTCACGCAGATGTCGTGAACGCGGTCTTGTGCGCCCCCGGCGGCGCTGGGAATACTCGGCGGCGCAATTTGGCATGGACGCGCTCCCGCATGGGCAGGCGCGCCCCGTGTCGTACGCCCTCCGGGCCGGGCACCCCACTGCCTGACGGCCCAACCCCCCACTGGAGGACCGAGAGTTGAAGCACCGCCGCATACCCAAGCGCCGTGTGGCCATCGCCGGGACCGGAGCCGTGGCTCTGGTCGCCGCCGCCCTCACCTTGCAGAACGCCAACGCCGCCCCCGCCGAACCGCAGCCCCACACGCTCTCGGTGAACGCCGCGGGCAAGCTCGCGAACACCCTCACCTCGGCGCTCAAGGGCGACTCGGCCGGGTCGTACTACGACGCCAAGGCCAAGAAGCTCGTGGTCAACGTGGTGAACAAGGCCGCCGCCGAGCGGGTCCGGGACGCGGGCGCCGAGGCGAAGGTGGTCGAGCACACGCTGGCCCAGCTGGGCCGGGCGAGCGCCACCCTGAAGGACAAGGCGACCATTCCCGGCACCTCGTGGTCGGTCGATCCCAGAGCCAACAAGGTCGTCGTCACCGCGGACAGCAGCGTCACGGGCAGCCGGATGGCCACGCTCAACAAGGTCGCCAAGAGCCTGGGCGACACGGTCGAGGTGAAGCGCTCGGCCGGTAAGTTCTCCACCTTCCTCGCGGGCGGCGACGCCATCTGGGGCGGCGGCGGGCGCTGCTCGCTGGGGTTCAACGTGGTCAAGGACGGTCAGCCGTACTTCCTGACCGCCGGTCACTGCACCGAGTCCATCAAGAGCTGGTCCGACGCGCAGGGCGGTGACGAGATCGGGGCCAACGAGGGCAGCGACTTCCCCGGCAACGACTACGGCCTGGTCAAGTACACCAAGGACGTCCCGCACCCGAGCGCGGTGGACCTCTACGACGGCGACACCCAGGCCATCTCCAAGGCCGGTGACGCCACCGTCGGCCAGAAGGTCACCCGCAGCGGCTCCACCACCCAGGTGCACGACGGCGAGGTCACCGGCCTCGACGCGACCGTCAACTACCAGGAGGGCTCGGTCAGCGGGCTGATCCAGACCAACGTCTGCGCCGAGCCCGGCGACAGCGGCGGCGCGCTCTTCGCGGGCGGCACGGCGCTCGGTCTGACCTCCGGCGGCAGCGGTGACTGCTCCTCGGGCGGCGAGACGTTCTTCCAGCCGGTGCCGGAGGCGCTGAAGGCGTACGGCGCCGAGATCGGCTGACGTACCGGCGGATCCGCCCGCACAGGGACAGGCCCCCGGACACCCGTGGACGGTGTCCGGGGGCCTTCGCTTCGCTCGGCCCGCCGTGTGCGCGGCCCGCTCAGAACTCGAAGAGCTGGGTCACGGCCGCGTTCTTGACGCAGTTGTTGGCGAAGGTGTGCTCGTACGTCACCCGCTGACCGTCCCAGACGCCCTCCGCGGTGACGGTGATCGGCCGCCACTCCTTGGTGCACATCCGGCCGGACTCGGTGGACTCGGTCAGGGTGGAGAACTCGCCGTTCGCGGCGCGCAGTTCGGCGCAGGCACGGGCGGGCGCCGGGTGGGTACCCGTGGGGGTGGGCTGACAGCTCAGTGTCACCGCGCGCTGTACGGCCAGCGAGGACGCGTCGTCCCCGTAGCCGACGCTGAGGACCAGCGCGGACGGCGGATACAGGCTCTTCGGCGTCGAGGGTTCGGCGTGTGCCGTGCCGCTCGCCCCCAGCCCGAGCGCGGCGCTCATGGCCAGCGCGGCACCGAGACCGGCGATCGCCCCTGTCGACTTCCGCATATCGAACACTCCCTTGCTCGTGCTTGCAGATACCGGACGGATTTCTACGCCCCGAGGGTCGGGAACGCACGTTGATCGAGCACTTCCGGTCGCTACAAGTAGTCGTTCGGTGGCTCATTGTCGCGTGTGCACGGTGTGGCCCAGGGGAACGCCGCGTGTCGACCGGGTGCGGGCTGATGTGCGGAGCCGGGGAGTGCGGGCGGGCCGCCTCCTCGTCGAACGACAGTTCAGCGCCGCCCGAATCGATTCAGGGGCGCTCGGCCGAGAGGTGTGCCGGGGGTCGCGGTGCGTGAGTGACACCAGAGCGAGAATCTGCCAGGGCAAGCCGACCGTATAGGGACGAAGCCGGTGGCCTTTGGTGGTGCCGGGTGTGCCGGGTCAGTCGAGCGCGCCGCTGAGCGGCCCGGTGTGGCGGCCCCAGCCGTACGCGTGGCCGACCCGCAGCCGCACCACCAGCCGGCGGTCGGCCACCATCGCGGCGCGGAACTCCTCCCAGTCCGGGTGGTCGCCCTGGATGGCGCGGTAGACCTCGACCAGCTCATCGGCGGTGGCGTCATGGGGGTCGGTCGTCACCGGGGTCAGCTCGGCGTCGCCCTCGGCCACCAGATAGGAGAAGCGGTCGCCGCTGGTGACGTAGAAGCTCGCGCGCGGATCGCGGCGCAGATTGCGGGTCTTGGCGCGGTCGTCGGTGACCGAGACGCGGATGAGGCGCTCGGCCGGGTCGTAGCTGTAGGCGACGTTGGACAGCTGGGGGCGGCCGTCGCGCTTGAGGGTGACGAGCGCGCCGGTGCGCTGTTCCCGCAGCAGGTCGAGCAGGGTCGGCTCCGTCATGGTGATCAGAATACGTGCGCCGATGGCCGGTTCCCCGGGCTGCGACACGCGGAATGAAGAGGTGATTTGCACGCTTATGGTGGATAGGTGAAGGGGGGTGAGGGGCGTGCGATGGTACTCGCACGCTTGTTCGAGAATGGGGTTAAGGTGGGGGCCGGGGAGGACGAGCAGAGCAGGGTCGGCCAGGGGGTGTGAGCAGTGGGAGGTGCGGATGCCAGGCTTCACGCATCTGCACACCGCCTCCGGGTTCTCCATGCGGTACGGCGCCGCGCACCCGGAGCGGCTGGCGGCGCGCGCCGCCGAGCGCGGCATGGACGCCATCGCGCTGACCGACCGCGACAGCCTCGCCGGAGCGGTGCGGTTCGCGCGGGCGAGTGAGGCCGCGGGGGTCAGGCCGCTCTTCGGGGTGGACCTCGCCGTCCAGGCGGAACCCCCGGACCCGGGGCGCACGGCCCGGCGGCGCACACCGGTGCGCGGCGGGGCGTTCATCGACGAGTCCGCGCCCCGGGCGGTCTTCCTCGCCCGGGACGGCGTCCTCGGCTGGGCCGCCCTGTGCGGGCTGGTCTCCGCCGCCCACACCGGGCTCGCCCACCCCGGCTCCGCCCGCACGGGCGGCGACGGGCCACCCCTGCTGCGCTGGCGCGACCTGGTGAGCACCCCCGGGGCGCTCGCCCCCGTGACCGCGCTCCTCGGTCCGGACTCCGACGTCGGCCGCGCCCTGGCCGCCGGACGCCCCGACCGGGCCGCACGGCTGATCGCCCCCTGGCGCGAGCTGTTCGGCGACGCGCTGCGGCTGGAGGCCGTATGGCACGGCCGCGCCGGTACCGGGCCCGGCTCGCTGCGGCTGGCCGCCCGTACCGTCGGCTTCGCCGCCGACCAGGGCGTCCGGGCCGTCCTCAGCAACGCCGTCCGCTACGCCGACCCCGGCGAGGGCCCGGTCGCCGACGTCCTGGACTCCGCCCGCCGCCTCGTCCCCGTCGACCCGCGCGACCCCGCCTCGCTCGACAGCGGCGAGCGCTGGCTCAAGGGCCCGCGCGACATGGCGCGCGCCGCCGAGCGCGTCGCGGAGGCGGCAGGTCAGCGGCGGGACGGCGCGCACCGGCTGCTGGAGGAGACGGCGCGCACCGCCGCCGCGTGCCTGGTCGACCCCGAGGACCACATCGGCCTCGGCACGGTCCACTTCCCCGAGCCGGGCCTGGTCGGCGCCGGGCGGCGGAGCGCGGAGCGGGTGCTGCGGTCGCGCTGCGCCGCCGCCATGGTGCTGCGGGGCTACGACCGCGACCGGGTGCGCTGGGAGCGTCTCGAGGACGAGCTGCGCACCATCGAACGGCTCGGCTTCGCCTCGTACTTCCTCACCGTCGCCCGGGTCGTGGACGACACCCGCGCGCTCGGGGTGCGGGTGGCCGCCCGGGGCTCCGGCGCGGGCTCGTTCGTCAACCACCTGCTCGGCATCGCCCACGCCGACCCCGTGTCGTGCGGTCTGCTGATGGAGCGCTTCCTGTCGGTGCGGCGGGCCGCGCTGCCCGACATCGACATCGACGTGGAGTCGGCGCGCCGCCTCGACGTCTACCGCGCGATCTTCGACCGCTTCGGGGCGGAGCGGGTCGCGACCGTCTCGATGCCCGAGACCTACCGGGTGCGGCACGCCGTACGGGACGTGGGCGCGGCCCTCGGCATGGACCCGGCCGAGGTGGACCGGCTCGCCAAGTCCTTCCCGCACATCCGCGCCCGCGACGCGCGCGCGGCGCTCGCCGAACTGCCGGAGCTGAAGGAACTGCGAGAGGCGACGGCGGAGCAGGAACGGTTCGGCAAGTTCTGGGAGCTGGTCGAGGCGCTCGACGGCCTGCCCCGCGGCATCGCCATGCACCCCTGCGGGGTGCTGCTCTCCGACGCCGGGCTGCTCGCCCGCACCCCCATCGTGCCGACCAGCGGCGAGGGCTTCCCCATGTCGCAGTTCGACAAGGACGACGTCGAGGAGCTGGGGCTGCTCAAGCTCGACGTCCTCGGCGTACGCATGCAGTCCGCGATGGCGCACGCGGTCGCCGAGATCCGGCGGGCCACCGGGAGGGCCGTCGACCTCGACGACCCCGCGCAGGTCCGGCCCGGCGATCCGGCGACCTACGACCTGATCCGCTCCACCGAGACGCTCGGCTGCTTCCAGATCGAGTCGCCCGGCCAGCGCGATCTCCTCGGCCGGCTCCAGCCCACCTCCTTCCACGACCTCGTGGTCGACATATCGCTCTTCCGGCCGGGCCCGGTCGCCGCCGACATGGTGCGCCCCTTCATCGACGCCCGGCACGGCCGCCACCCCGCCCGCTATCCGCATCCGGACCTGGAGGACGCGCTGCGCGAGACCTACGGGGTCGTCGTCTTCCACGAACAGATCATCAAGATCCTGTCGATCATGACCGGGTGTGAGCGGGACCTCGCCGACGAGGCGCGCCGCGCGCTGTCCGATCCCGAACGGCAGGGCCGGGTGCGGGCCTGGTTCCACGCCGAGGCGGGGCGGCGGGGGTACGCGGCGGAGGTGCTGGGCCGCACCTGGCAGATCGTCGAGGCGTTCGGTTCGTACGGCTTCTGCAAGGCGCACGCGGTCGCCTTCGCGGTCCCCACGTACCAGTCCGCCTGGCTCAAGGCGCACCATCCGGCGGCCTTCTACGCGGGACTGCTCACCCATGACCCCGGGATGTACCCGAAGCGGCTGCTGCTGGCGGACGCGCGGCGGCGGGGCGTGCCGATCCTTCCGCTGGATGTGAACCGTTCGGGCCCCGACTGTCGAATCGAACTGGTGTCCGGGGATGGTGATATGGGCATCCGGCTGGCGCTGAGCGACGTCCACGGCATCAGCGAGGCCGAGACCCGGCGCATCGCCGCCGGACAGCCCTACTCCTCGCTCCAGGACCTGTGGCTGCGCGCCCACCCGGGGCGGCCCGTCGCCGAACGGCTCGCCCAGGTCGGGGCGTTGGACGCGTTCGGTACGGGCCGCCGCGACCTGCTGCTGCACATCGCCGAACTGCACCGGCAGCGGGGCGGGGCCCACGACGGGGGCCAGCTCCCGCTGGCCGAGACCGGCCCGCCCGCGCCCGCCGGCCTGCCCGACCTCGACGAGGGCGAACGCCTCGGCGCCGAACTCGGCATCCTCGGCATGGACGTCTCCCGCCATCTCATGGCCGACCACCGGGTCTTCCTGGACGAGCTGGGCGCGATGCCGGCGAAGCGGCTGCGGTCGGCGCGGCACGGGGAGACGGTGCTCGTCGCGGGCGCCAAGGCCGCCACCCAGACCCCGCCGATCCGCTCCGGCCGCCGGGTCATCTTCACCACCCTGGACGACGGTACGGGCCTGGTCGACTGCGCCTTCTTCGACGACAGCCACGCCACGTGCGCGCACACCGTCTTCCACTCCTGGCTGCTGCTGGTGCGCGGCGTCGTCCAGCGCCGCGGCCCGCGCAGCCTCAGCGTCGTCGGCTCGGCCGTGTGGAACCTCGCCGAACTGGCCCGGCTGCGGAGCGAAGGCGGCCTGGAGGCGGTGGCCGCCGAGCTGGCGGGCGCGGGCGCGGGCCCGGACGTGGACGCGGACGCGACCGGACCGGAATCCGGCCGCCGCATCCAGCTGTCCACCGGCTACGCCCTGCACCCCTGGGCCGACCTCCAGCCCGCGGGCGACCAGTCCGCCACCGGCCGCAAGCTGTGGCACGCGAGCCCGGGGAGTGCGGGATGACCGCCGAAAGCCCCCACGAGCCCCACGAGCCGGGCCAGTCGGCCGAGGCCGTGGCGCATGTGCTGTACGTGCGGTTCCAGGGGGAGGGGGTGCTCGCCGAGGACGTCTATCAGGGGCTGCTCGCGCTGCTCGGCGAGGTGACGCCCGTCGTGGAGGCGTTGCCGCCCGATGCCGCGCTCGCCGATGTCCGGGGCGCGCTGCGGTACTTCGGGCGGGACGCGGCGGGGCTCGCGGAGATCGTGCGGGTACGGGCGCTCGCCCGGTACGGCGTCGACTGCACCGTGGGCGTCGCCGCCAACCCCATGCTCGCCCGCATGGCCGCCCACGACAGCCCGCCGAACACGCCCGGCGCGGTCCGTACGGTCCCCGGCGACCCCGACGCCGTCGCCGGGTTCCTGGCCCGTAAGCCGCCCATCGCCCTGCCCGGCGTGGGCGCCGCGACGGCCAGGGCCCTGTGCGCGTACGGGCTCGACACCACCGAGCGGATCGCCGCCGCGCCGCTGTCCACGCTGCAGCGGATCCTCGGCGCGGCGACCGCGCGCCGGGTGCACGCGTGGGCGCACGGCATCGACCCCGCGCCCGTCACCCCGAACGCCCCCGCCCGCGCCATGGGCGCCGAACACCGCTTCGACCGCGATGAGCTGGACCCGGTCCGGCGGCGCCGGGCGCTGCTGACGCTCGCCGACGAACTCGGCATCCGGCTGCGCACGAGCGGGCAGATCGCGGCCCGGCTCAGCCTCACCGTCCGGTACGCCGACCGCTCCTCGACGACCCGTTCCCGGGCCCTGACCGAGCCGACCGGCCACACCCCGGTGCTGACCGCCACCGCGTACGCGCTGCACGACGCGCTCGGGCTGCAGCGGGCCCGGGTGCGGTCCGTCAGCCTGCGGGCCGAGGGGCTGATGAGCGCCGAACTCGCCTCCCACCAGCTGTCCTTCGACGCCGCGGAGGACAAGGCCCGCCGCGCGGAGGCCGCCGCCGACCGGGCGCGGGCCCGCTTCGGCGTGTCCGCGGTCCGGCCCGCGGGATTCCTGGACGTCGCGTAAGGGCTACGTGAACCTTTCTTCACCGGCCGATGGCTGGAAGTCTCCGCTACTCACGCGTAATTTGATCCCCGTGCCACACGCCTGTGATCCGGGTCACAGGGTGCGCTGTCAGTGCAACTCCACCCCCACCGCGAGGAGTTCATGTGATGCTGCCCTGGAGGAACATCCGCACCTTACTGCCCGCCCTGGCCCTGGCGGTCGCGGCGGCGACCGCGGCCCCCGCCGCCGCGGCCCAGTCGTCGCAGACCACCGCCGCCACCAGTAGCGGCTGGAACGACTACTCCTGCAAGCCCTCCGCCCGGCACCCCCGCCCCGTCGTCCTCGTCCACGGCACCCTCGGCAACTCCGTCGACAACTGGCTCGGCCTCGCCCCGTACCTGGTCGACCGCGGCTACTGCGTCTTCTCCCTCGACTACGGCCAACTCCCCGGCGTGCCCCTCTTCCACGGGCTCGGCCCCGTCGACAAATCCGCCGGGCAGCTGTCGTCGTACGTCGACCGGGTGCTCGCCGCCACCGGGACCTCCAAGGTCGATCTGGTCGGCCACTCCCAGGGCGGGATGATGCCCCGCTACTACCTGAAGTTCCTCGGCGGCGCGGCGAAGGTGAACGCCCTGGTGGGCCTCGCCCCGTCCAATCACGGCACCACCCTGTCCGGGCTGACGAAGCTGCTGGACCTCTTCCCGGGCCTCGACGACGCCGTCGCCAAGGCGGCCCCGGGGCTGATGGACCAGGTGGCCGGGTCGGACTTCCTGAACCGGCTCAACGCGGGCGGCGACACCGTGCCCGGGGTCCGGTACACCGTCATCTCCACCCGGTACGACGAGGTGGTCACGCCGTACCGCAGCCAGTTCCTGTCCGGCCCGGACGTCAAGAACGTCGTGCTCCAGGACCTGTGCGCGTCCGATCTGTCCGAGCACCTGACCATCGGGATGACCGACCGCCTCGCCTTCCACGAGGCCGCCAACGCCCTCGACCCGGATCACGCCACCCCGACGACCTGCGCCTCGGACGACTGAGACGGGACCGGGACGGGCCGCGGCTTATTCGGCGACCAGCTCGACCTCGATGTTGCCCTGCGTCGCCTTCGAGTACGGGCACACCTGGTGCGCCTGCTCGACCAGCTTGCGGCCGGTCTCGTTCTCCAGGTCGGCCGGCAGCTCGACGCGCAGCGTCACCTTGAGGGCGAAGCCGCCGTCCGACTCGTCCTTGCCGATGCCGACCTCGGCGGTGACGGAGATGTCCTTGGTGTCCACCTTGGCCTGGCGGCCGACGAGGCCGAGCGCGCTCGCGAAGCAGGCGGCGTAGCCCGCGGCGAACAGCTGCTCCGGGTTGGTGCCCGCACCGTCGCCGCCGAGGGCGGGCGGCATCGCGAGGGGCAGGTCGAGCCGGCCGTCGGAGCTGACGGCGCGGCCGTCGCGGCCGTTCGCCGTGGCCACCGCGGTGTAGAGCGCATCCATGAAGGCCAATCCCTTTCGAGTTCCAAGGAGCCGGAGGATTCCGGCCGAGTTGGCCGGGTCCAGCAGTGGCCTCAGTAGAGCACACAATTAAATTGTGCACAACTAAGAGGTACGCTGGTCATATGTCATCTCAGCCCGACCCGCTTTCCGCGCAGAGCGGGGCCGCCACGGAGGACGATCCGCTCCGGCTCGACCTGCAGCTCTGCTTCGCCCTGCACGCCGCCTCGCGTGCGTTCGGCGGCATCTACCGACGGGTGCTGCGCGACACGGAGTTGACGTATCCGCAATACCTGGCGCTGCTGGTGCTGTGGGAACACGGCGAGATGCCGGTCAAGCAGCTGGGCGAGTTCCTGCGGCTGGATTCGGGCACCCTGTCGCCGCTGCTCAAGCGCATGCAGTCGGCCGGACTCGTCGAGCGCGAGCGCAGCGCGCACGACGAGCGCTCGGTGACGGTCCGGCCGACGGCGGAGGGTGTGGCGCTCAAGGAGCGCGCCCGGGAGGTGCCCTTGCAGGTGATCCGGGCGACCGGCCTGGACAAGGAGGAGCTGGTCGATCTGCGGTCGCGGGTGCAGCGCCTGACGGCGGCGCTCGACGCGGCGCTGGCGGACGAAGAGGCCTGAGCGCACTCCGTCCCAGAGCGCCGCCGACCGCTACGTGATCACCCGACCGGGGTGATACTGGAGCGTTCGGTTCCGGGGGGTGTCGTCACCATTCCCCGGGACCGGGACCGGGACCGGGACCGGAGCCGGGAGCGGCCGCGGTCCAGCAGGGCCATGGCGGCGGGCAGCAGCACCCCGCGGACCACGGTGGCGTCGATGAGGATCGCCACCGCCAGGCCGACGCCCATCATCTTGTACTCGATCGCCGACAGCACCACGAAGACGCTGAAGGCCGCGGTCATGATGACGGCCGCGCTGGTGACCACCCCCGCCCCGGCCGCGATGCCGCCCACGATCGCCTCGCGCGGCTCCGCACCCTCGTGCTCGCGTTCACGGATCCGGCTGAGCACGAAGAGGTGATAGTCCATGCTCAGCCCGAAGAGGATCACGAACATGAACAGCGGCAGCCAGCCGATCACCCCGCCGTACGCGGTGAAGCCGAGCGCCGAGCCCAGGTGACCGTCCTGGAACACCCAGGTCAGCACGCCGTACGCGGCGCCGATCGACAGCAGGTTCAGCGCGATCGAGATCAGCGGGATGGCCAGGGAACGGAACGACACCATCAGCAGGACGAAGGCCAGCGCGAGCACGAAGCCGAAGACGACCGGGGTGCGGTCGGTGACCTGCCGGGTGAAGTCGTACGTGAGGGCCGTCTTGCCCGCGACCGCGTACTCGACCCCGTCGAGGTGACCGAGGGCGGCGGGCAGGGTGTGCCTCCGCAGGGTCGTGAGGGCGCGGTTGGCGGTGTCGTCGTAGCCGAAGCTCGCCAGGGGGACCCGTACCACCAGCGCCCGGTCGACCGCGGCGGTGGTGATCGGCTCGTGCAGCGCGCCGCGGCTGGCGGCGGCGCGCCCGTGCAGGCTGTCGACCGCCTTCCGTACGGCCGGGTCGTCCACCACGTCCGGGGTGCCGCCGTCCCGCGTACCCCAGATCACCACCCACGCCGGGGCGGGCGTGCCCGGGAACGCCCGCTGCATGCGCGCCGCCGCGTCCACCGCCGGGACGTCCCGCGACAGACTGTCCGTCACCGAGGCGTCCTGGAGCCGCATCCCCAGCGCGGGCAGTGCCAGCACCAGCAGCGCCAGCGCCGCCGTACCGCCCCACACCAGCGGCCGCCGCACCACCGCGCGGGCCACCGCCGACCACAGCCGGGACTCGGCCACGGCGGTGCGGCGGCGCCCCGGCCAGGGGATGCGGGCCCGGTCCACCCAGCCGCCCAGCAGGGCCAGCAGCGCGGGCAGCACGGTCACCGAGCCGACCATCGCGACCCCGACCACCAGCGCCGCGCCGACCGTCAGCCCCTGGAGGTTGTCCACGCCGGTGAACAGCAGCCCGCTCAGACACAGCATGACCGTGAGGCCCGAGACCACCACCACCCGGCCCGAGGTGCGCGCGGTGATGCGCAGCGCCTCGGTGACGCCGTGTCCGGCGGCCCGTTCCTCGCGGGTCCGGCGCAGGAAGAAGAGCGAGTAGTCGATGCCGACCGCCACGCCGATCAGCAGCACCATCGAGGACGTGGCGCTGTTGATCGGCACCCAGTGGGCGGCCACCTGGAGCAGGCCGAAGGTGCCGATGACGGTGGTCGCCGCGAGCAGCAGCGGGATCGCGGCGGCGATCAGCGAGCCGAAGACCACCAGCAGGAGCACGACGGTCAGGGGGAGCGAGAAGAACTCCGCGCGCTGGAAGTCGCCCTTGATGCTGTCGTCGACCACCCGCGACAGGCTCCGGTCGCCCGCCTGCGCCAGCCGTACGCCCGGGTGGCGGTCCCGGACCGCCTCGACGGCCCGCACCGCGGCCTCGTAGTGCGCGCCCATCCGCTCGTCCGGACCCGCGATCAGGAAGGTGACCAGACCGGAGCGGCCGTCCTTCGACACCTGCCGGTCGTCGTACAGCGGGGAGCGGAGGCCCTGCACCGTGCCCGGCGCCGCGCGCAGCGTGCTCACCAGGTCCTGGGCGGCCCGCCGGAGGGCGGGGTCGGCGGTGAAGCGGGGCGCGGACGGGTCCGGCGTACGGTGCTGGATCAGCACGTTCTCCTGGGGCGGGGCGTAGACGCGCTGGGCGCCGAGCGCCCGGTCGGCGCGGCCCGCTTCCCCCGGGTCGGTGCTGCTCGCCGTCCCGCCCGGCATCAGCGCGCTGGCGAGCACGGCCACGGCCACCAGCGCGAACCACCCGGCGATGGCCGCCGCGCGGTGCCGGACCGACCATCCGGCGATCCGCTCCACGAGAGCGGGACCCGCGGGGCCCGGTTTGCTTTTCTGCAGCATGAGCTGCTGTCCTTTCCGCAGAAGGAGCGTTTCCACAAGAGGGCTCGCCCCATCGGGGCGAGTTGGTGCCGCTGCTTCGTTCATCTGGGCCGTCGAGTTGCCGCTCGGCGGCCCAGCGGTGTCTTCCCTGCCGCGCTCCTCCCCGCTACTCCACGGTCTGGAGGATGCGCTCCAGGGCGTCCATGCGGCCCTGGAGCGCGGTGAGCGTCTCGCCGATCTCCCGCAGCTGGATCTCGGTCTTCTGCTGAGTGGCCACGGCCTGCTCCGCGATCTTGCGGTACTCCAGCTCCCGTACGACCTGGACCTTCGTGCGGCGCGTGGCCGCGAACTGCCAGATGAGTGTGGTCAGTACGGTGGTGACCAGAGCGAATATGCCGAAGGCCCCGACGGCCTCCGCCCAGTCGTGCCCGTCCATCACGTGTTTCCCTTCGTCTTCGGGGTCGGCTCCGAGGTCAGCGTCCGTTCCGCGGCTTCGATGGCTTCCGGGGTGAGCCGGATCGCGAACCGGTTCACCTCGTAGAACTTCATGGCCTTTCCCTCCTCCGAGACCTCCAGCCGCGCCGACACCAGCCCGGCGGCCTCCAGCTTCCGCAGATGCACCTGGAGCAGCGCGCGGCTGATGCCCAGCGAACGGGCCAGCTCACTGACGTACGCGCGCTCCCGGGTCAGCGCCGCGATCACCCGCAGCCGGTGCGGATTGGAGAGCGTGGCCAGCACGCGCACCAGCTCGTCGCCGGTCGCCGGTTCGGGCTCTTCCGTCATAGCGAAACCCTGCACATGCCAAAAAAAGTTAGCACATGCCGAGAATGGTTGAGTGGTGTTGTGGGCGTGGACGGTGTGGAAGGTGTCAGGCATGACCGGAAACCATCCCCGCGCGGGCGCCCGCATGTCCGCCATCGACCTGGTCGAGACCCTCCTCGACCCCGGCAGCCGGCGCGGCTGGGACCAGCCGGTCGAGATCACCACGACCGACCCCGACTACCGGGCCGACCTGGAGCGGGCCCGCGAGCGCACCGGGCTCGACGAATCGGTGATCACGGGCGAGGGGCGCCTCGACGGGCGCCGCGTCGCCTATGTGGCCTGCGAATTCCGCTTCCTCGCCGGCTCGATCGGGGTCGCGGCGGGGGAGCGGCTGGTCCGCGCCGTCGAGCGCGCCACCGCGGAACGGCTCCCGCTGCTGGCCGCCCCCGCCTCGGGCGGGACCCGGATGCAGGAGGGCACGGTCGCCTTCCTGCAGATGGTGAAGGTGGCGGCGGCGATAACCGACCACAAGGCCGCGGGCCTGCCGTATCTGGTGCATGTACGCCACCCCACCACCGGCGGCGTCCTCGCCTCCTGGGGCTCCCTGGGCCACGTCACCGCCGCCGAACCGGGCGCCCTCATCGGCTTCATGGGCCCGCGGGTGCACGAGGCCCTGTACGGCGAGGAGTTCCCGGCGGGCGTGCAGGTCGCCGAGAACCTGATGAACCACGGCCTGATCGACGCGGTGCTCCCGACGAGCCGCCTCGCGGAGGTGGCGGCGAGGGTGCTGCGGGTTCTGTGCGGCGACCAGGACCTGCCGCCCGGGTCCGCCGGGTCGGGCCCCGCCGGGGCCGGTTTTCGGCCGGCCGCTGGGCCGGATGCCGTGCCCGGCGGAGCAGCGGGCGGAGCGGCCGCCGACGCCCTGACGGGCGAGGGCGGTCCGCCCTCGCCACCCGTGGCTGCGCCGGGTTCCGGGCCGGGCGGGGGTGCGGGTGAGGCCGCGCCTCCTGCGGGGCGGGACGGCGAGACGTCCGCATCCGCTGATGGCGTGGCCGGGCCCGGAGCCGGGTCGGCCGTTGCCACCGAGGGCGCGGGCGGCGGGGCGATGGCTTCCGCTGCCGGGCGGGGGGCTGCCGACGCCTCGGCGGGCAACGGCGGCGTGGGGGCCACGGCGGTGGGGCCCTCGACCGAGGAGTCGATCCGGGCCTCGCGGCGCGGCGACCGGCCCGGGGTGCGGGATCTGCTGCGGGTCGCCGCGAAGGACGTGAGCCCGCTCAGCGGGACGGGCGCCGGGGAGCACGACCCCGGGCTGCTGCTCGCCCTCGCGCGGGTCGGCGGGGTGCCCTGCGTGGTGCTCGGGCACAACCGGGGCGGGCGGCGGGGTGGTGAGCGCGCCTCGGCCCAGGACCAGCCGCTCGGGCCCGCCGGACTGCGTACCGCCCGGCGCGGGATGCACATCGCGGCCGAGCTGGGGCTGCCGCTGCTCACCGTCATCGACACCGCCGGGGCCGCGCTCAGCCGCGAGGCCGAGGAGGGCGGGCTGGCGGGGGAGATCGCCCGGTGCCTCGCGGACATGGTGACGCTGCCCGCGCCCACCTGCTGCCTGCTGCTCGGCCAGGGCGCGGGCGGGGCCGCGCTCGCGCTGCTGCCCGCCGACCGGGTCGTGGCGGCGCGGCACGCCTGGCTGTCGCCACTGCCTCCCGAGGGCGCGTCGGCCATCCTCCACCGCACCACCGAGCGGGCGTACGAGGTCGCCGACCGGCAGGGGGTGCGCTCCGCCGACCTGCTGGCCAACGGCATCGTCGACCGCGTCGTGGAAGAGGGCGACGGGGAGGGGTTCCTGGGACGTCTCGGGCGCATCCTCGGCGCCGAACTCGCCGCCCTGCGCGCCCAGGACCGCGAGGAGCGGCTCGCCGCCCGCCGGGCCCGGCACCGCCGGATCGGGGTGCCGGGTTGACGGCGTAACAGGGCCAAACGGGCGTACTCGGCGGCCGAATTGGCAGTCTTAGGAATGCCTAACCTAATCTCGGCTCGTGAACGAGAATGATCTCGACACGGCACCCCGGCCGTCCCCCACCCCTGCCCACCCCGCGCCGATCCACCTGCTCGCCCTCAACCCCACCGACTCCGTCACCGAAGGCTTCCTCCCCGCCGCCGCCCGCCTCGGACTCGCCGTCACCCTCCTCACGGACCAGCCCGAGGCGCACGAGCGCGCGTACGCCCGCCACGCGGCCCGCGGCGGGCGGCTCCCCGCCACGCTCGACATCGCGCCCTGCGACGTACGGGACTTCCGCGAGGTCATCAGCCGCATCGCCGCCGCCCCCGACGGCCGGCGGACCCGGGCGGTCTTCACCAACAGCGACCACCTCCAGACCCAGGCCGCCCTCGCCGCCGCCTACTTCGGCCTCCCCGGCAAAAACTGGCGCGCCGCCCTCCGCACCAAGAACAAGGCCGAGCTGCGCCGCGCCCTCGCCGCGAACGGTGCCGACACCATCTGGTCCACCGAACTCGGCACCGGCGACGACCCGTCCACCCTCGCCGCCCTCGACGCGCCCTTCCCCTGCGTCGTCAAGCCGCGCGAGGGCGTGGCCAGCGAGGACGTCGTCCTCGTCGCCGACGCGGCCGAACTCGTCCGCGGCTGCCACGGCATACGCGCCCACCGGCCCGGCGCGGCGCTGGTGATCGAGGAGTACCTGGACGGCGAACTGCGCACCCTCGAAACCCTCGGCGACGGCCACACCCTCCACGTCCTCGGCGCCTTCCGCACCGACGTCTCCCCACCCCCGCACTTCATCGAGGAACGGCTGCGCCTCCTGCCCGCCCCGCTCCCACAGCCCCACACCGCTCAGGTGCTGGCCCAGCTTCGGGCGCTGGGAGTGGGATTCGGCGCCTGCCACACGGAATACGTCGTCCAGGGCGACCGGGCCCGCCTCATCGAGGTCAACTACCGTGCCATCGGCGACCAGTGCGACCTGGTGCTCGCGGAACTCCTCGGCATCCCGCTCTTCGAGCACATCCTCCGCACCCACCTCGGCGAACCGCTCCCGGCCGACCTCGGCGCCCGCACGGACGGCCGGGTCCGCATGGAGTACGTCACGGCCGACCGCCCCGGCCGCCTCGTCGCCGCCCCGGCGGCGAGCGTGACCGAACGCGACGGCGTACGGCTGGACTACCGCCCGCTGCGCGACATCGGCGAGGAACACCCCCTCTACCGCACCAACCGCGACTTCCTCGGCGTCCTGCGCGCGACCGGCACCGACCAGCGCCGGATCGACGCGGCCGTGACGGAGTTCCTGGCCGCCCACCGCTGGGAGATCGCGTCATGAGCCGTACGGAAGGGGAGGAAGAGGAAGCGGAGGAGGAACTTCTCGGCCGGGTGCTCGACACCCTGCTCCGGGAGGACGCGTACCGCTTGCGCAGCGGCGCCCGCACCGTGCGCCGCCCCGACGGCGACTGGCTGCGCATCGCGCTGAGGGAGGGCGGAAGCGTGCTGCTGCCGGTGGAACCGGAAGGCTTCCAATGCGACATCCGCGCCCGCCGACCGGCCAGGCTGGAGTGGGAGCAGCCGTGGCCCCCGGCCGGAGGCGTCGTGCTGCGGGGGCTCAAGGCCGTGCTCGGGCGGCTGCGGGGGGTCGTGGCGGGCGAGGACCGGGAGTTGTACGACGCCTTCGTCGACGAGTGCCACCAGGCGCTGGACGCCATCCGGCTGCACCACCGCATCCGGCCCGGCGTCGTCCGGGGGCTGGCCGCGCGGTACGGGGAGGCCGGGGAGTGGGCCGGGATGGGCGGGGCCGTCGCGTACGACACGCTGGCCGCCTTCCGCGACCATCCCGTCTACCCGACCAGCCGCGGCCGGTCCGTGTTCGGCGAGGACGCCCTGCGCGCCCACGCCCCCGAGTTCGCGCCCCGCTTCGCGCTGCGCTGGCTCGCGCTCCCGCGCGCGGCGGTCGGCGGGGACCCGGGGCGGCTGCCCGGGTGGTGGCCGAGCCCGGGGGAGCTGGGGCTGTCCGGGCGGCTCGACGCCGACCACCTCGCGTTCCCCGTGCATCCGCTCACCGCCGGCCGTCCCCTCGACGCCGCCCTCGACGCGGCCGGGCTGCGCGGGCGGGCGCGGCTCGCCGAGCGGCCGTGGCTGGAGGTACGGCCCACGCTGTCGATGCGGACCGTCGCCGTCACCGACGACCCGCTGACCCACCTCAAGCTGCCGCTCACCACCGCGACCCTGGGCCTGCGCAACCGGCGGACCGTCAAACCGGGCACGCTCGTCGACGGAGAGGTGGCGCAGCGCCTGGTGGAGGCGGTGATCGCGCGCGAGCCGCGGTTCGCGGACACCGTGCTGCCCGCCGACGAGACGACCCACCTCCACGCCGGGCACGAGCTGCTGGCCACGCTGATCCGCCGCTATCCGCCGGGGCTGGAGAACACCCAGGTCGTGCCGCTGGCCGGGCTGCTGGCCCGCACCCCGGACGGCGGGCTGGTGGCGGACGCGCTCGCGGAGCGCCACTACGGCGGGGACCTGCTCGCCCTGCTCGACGCGTACCTCACCCTCCTCTTCGACTTCCACACCACCCTCTTCGCCTACGGCATCGCCCTGGAATCGCATCAGCAGAACACCTCCCTCGTCTTCGACGACACCGGCGCCCCGGCCGCCGCCCCCCGGCTGCGGCTGCTCATCAAGGACCACGACGGGCCGCGCGTCCACGCCGTACGGCTCGCGGCGATGATCGGCGGGGCCGACGCCGCGGATCTGTGCGGATTCGACGACCGGCGCATCCTGACCGGCGGCGACGGCCCGGTGGCGGACGTGTTCACCACCATCACCGTCCATCTGTGCGCCGCCGCGCTCGCCTTCGAACTGGCCGCCCTCGGCCGCGCGCCCAGGGACGTGCTGCTGCGGCAGCTGCGCGACCGGCTGACCGAAGCCGTCGACCGGCTCGGAGCGGCATACCCCGGGGCGGCCGCCGCCCTGTTGCGCGCCCGGGTGCTGGAGGCGGACCGGCTGCCGGTCAAGGCGATGGTGACCGCGGGCACGCTGTTCACCAAGGCCCGGTCGGGCGCCGCCGACGTCAACAAGCACTACGTGACCGGGCCCAACTACCTCCTGCGGGGGCGCGGCAGATGACGGCCGCGCCCCCACCCCCTGATCCCTCCGCCGCTCGCCTCTCCGCACCCGCTGGAGCCGCTCCATGCCAACGACCTCCTCACCCGCCACACCGCTGGTCTCCGCCGACCACGCGACCGCCCACACCCTGCTCAACTGTCTGCTGCGCGAGGTCTCGGGCCCGGAACACCAGACCGTCGTGGCCGACGGCCGGCTGCGGCTGCGGCTGCCGCGCAGCGGGGTCCTGCTGCGGGTGGGGCTGCGCCGTACGTCGCTGATCGGCGCGCACCGGTTCACCGGACCGGTCAGCGAAGAGCGCGACGGCACCTGGGCGGAGGTCTCCTGGCGCGGCCTGGCCGAACGCGTCCACCGGGAACTCTGCTTGCGCACCGGGGTCCGGAACGACGAGTTCCTGGCGCAGGTCGCCTCCAGCCACGCGGGCATGACGGCCGCCCTGGAGGGGCGGGCGGCCCCTAAGGCGCGGGAGAAGGCCACGGGGGGCCCGGCCCCGGACCCCTATCTGGCCTCCGAGCAGTCCCTCTTCTTCGGCCACCGCTTCCACCCCACCCCCAAGGCCCGCACCGGAAGCCCCGCTTCCTGGTCGCTGTTCGCGCCCGAGGCCGGCGCCCGCTTCCCGCTGCACCACCTCGCCGTGCGCCGGGAGTGCGTACGGGAGGAGACCGCGTACGCCGGGGCCCTGGCGCCGCTGGACCGGCAGCGGCCGGTCCCGGACGGCTACCGGCTGCTGCCCGCCCACCCCTGGCAGTACGCCATGCTCCGCGAGCACCGGGTGCTGCGGGCGGCGCTCGACCGCGGCGACGTCCTCGACCTGGGGCCCGGCGGACCGGACTTCGCGCCGACCGCCTCCGTCCGCACGCTCTACGACGGCCGGGACTTCCTCAAGTTCAGCCTGAACGTGCGCATCACCAACTGCCTCCGCAAGAACGCCGACTACGAGCTGTCCGGCGCCGTCGCCCTGACCCGGCTGCTGGAGCCGGTCGCCGCCGACCTCGCCGCCCGCTTCCCCGGCGCCGACCTGCTGCGCGAACCCGGCTACCGCACCCTCGACCTCGACGACCGCCACCTGACCGAGGGCTTCGGCGTGATCGTCCGCGAGGGGTTGGCCGCCCGGCTGCGGCCGGGGCTGACCGGGCTGCTGGCGGCGGCCGTCGCCGACGAGTACCCGACGAGCGGCGCCCAGCTCTCCCACCTCCTCGGCGGCGCCGGGCCCGAGCGCGCGCTCGCCTGGTGGCAGGCGTATCTCGACCTCCTCGTACCGCCCGTCCTGGCCGCCTGGTTCGACCACGGCGTGGTCCTCGAACCCCACCTCCAGAACGTCGTCATCGGCGTGGACGCCACCGGCACCCCGCGCCAGGTGCTCTTCCGCGACCTGGAGGGCACCAAACTGGTCCCCGGCCACCACGCCGCCGCGCTCGCCGCGCTGCCCGAGGCGGTGGCCCGCCCCATGACGTACGGGCGTGAGCGCGGCTGGGACCGGGTGGTGTACTGCCTGCTGGTCAACCACCTCGCCGAGATGGTCGCCGCCCTCGCCGACCTTCACCCCCGCCTGGAGCCCGGCCTGTGGTCGGCGGTCCGCCGCGTCCTGGGGGCCCGCTCCGCGGCCCACGACGACCCGCCCGCGCTGCGCGCCCTGGTGGCGGGCGTCCCCCTGCCCGCCAAGGCCAACCTGCTGACCCGCTGGGGCCGCAAGGCCGACCGCGACGCCGGTTACGTCCGTATCGCCAGCCCGCTCGCCTCCGACCTGCTGTCCGAGGCGGCCCGCGTCAACGCCCCCGGGAGCGCCCGTTGAACACCCCCCTCACCACATCTGCGGCCGCTTTGGCCACCGCCCTGAGCGGGGATGACCTCCCCGCGTACGTCTACGACCTCACCGCCCTCGCCGACCACGCCCGGGAGGTCCGCGCCGCGCTCCCGGCGGACGTCGAGCTGTACTACGCGGCGAAGGCTAACCCCGAACCGCCCATCCTGCGCGCTCTCGCCCCGTACGTCACCGGCTACGAGGTCGCCTCGGGCGGCGAGCTGGCACACGTCCGCGAGGCGGTCCCCGAACGGCCGCTCGCCTTCGGCGGACCGGGCAAGACGGAGACGGAGCTGCGGCGGGCGCTGGAGCTGGGGACGGAGCGGTTCCACGTGGAGAGCGAGCACGAACTGCGGCTGCTGGCCTCCCTCGCGGGCCACCGCCCCGTGGACGTCCTGCTCCGCGTCAACCTCCCCCTGACCGACGAGGCGCTGGGCGGCGCGGCGCTCGCCATGGGCGGCCGCCCCAGCCCCTTCGGCCTCGACCCCGACCGGGTCGAACACTGCCTGCCGCTGTTCACCCCGGGCGGCCCGCTCCGGCTGCGCGGCATCCACGCCCACCTCGCGAGCGGCCTCGACGCCCCCGCCCAGACCGCCGTGGCCGCCCGGATCGCCGACTGGACGCGCGCGCTGTCCACCCGCCACGGCCTGGACCTCACCGAGGTCAACGTGGGCGGCGGCATGGGCGTGGACTACACCCGCCCCGGCACCCGCTTCGACTGGAAGGCGTACGGCGAGGGCCTGGCCGCTGTCGCCGACCGGAACCCCGGCCTGACCCTGCGGATCGAGCCGGGCCGGGCGCTGACGGCGTACTGCGGCTGGTACGTCACGGAGGTGCTGGACCTCAAGCACAGCCGCGGCGAGGCGTTCGCGGTCCTCCGCGGCGGCACCCACCACCTCCGCACCCCGGCCGCCAAACAGCACGACCACCCCTTCCAGGTGCTCCCCACCGCCGACTGGGACCGGGACTGGCCCCGCCCCGCCGCCCGCGACGAACCGGTCACCCTGGCCGGCCAGCTGTGCACCCCCAAGGACGTCCTGGCCCGCGGCGTCCCGGTCGCCGAGCTACGGGCCGGCGACCGCGTCGCCTTCGCGCTGGCGGGCGCGTACGCCTGGAACATCTCGCACCACGACTTCCTCATGCACCCCAAGCCGGACTTCCACTACCTGGGCGGATGAGCCCCCGTGGCCGGGCCCGTGCTGTGGCGGACGACCAGCTCGGTGGGGATGGTCACGCGGACGTCCGGCGCGGGGGAGCGGTCGAGCTGGTCGAGCATCAGGGTCAGGCAGCGGCGGCCGATCTCGGTGAAGTCGGTGCGGACCGTGGTGAGCGGCGGGAGCAGATGGGCGGCCTCGGGGATATCGTCGTAGCCGACCACGCTGACGTCCTCGGGGACCCGGCGGCCCGCCTCGTGGAGGGCGCGCAGGACGCCGACGGCCATCTGGTCGTTGGAGACGAACAGCGCGGTCAGCCCCGGCTCCCGGGCGACGCGGCGGCCCAGGTCGTAGCCGGAGTCCGCGCTCCAGTCACCCGGCAGCGGCTCGTGGACCTCGGCGCCCGCGGCCTTCAGGGCGGCGCGCCAGCCGTCGACGCGGGCCTCGGCGGCGATCCAGCCGGTGGGGCCCGCGATGTGGCGGACGGTGCGGTGGCCGAGGCCGAGGAGGTGCTCGGTGGCCTGGCGGGCGCCGGAGGCGGAGTCGCCCGCGACGACCGGGATGTGCGCGCCGAAGCTCTTGTCCAGGGTGACCATGGGGACGCCGTGCTCCGCCTCGACCAGGGCCTGGCCGACCGACCGCTGGGGCGCGATGGCGATGATGCCGTCCGCGCCCTGGCCGAGCAGGCGGTCCACCGCGCCGGTGACGTCGGCCTGGTCGGCGGCGGTGAGCGCGATCGTGCTGACGAGGTAACCGGCCTCCTGCGCCGCCTCGTTGATCCCGGCGAGCGTGGCGGCCGGGCCGAAGCGGGCCGCGTCGAAGGAGATCACGCCGAGGGTGCGGCTGCGGCCGCTGGCCAGGGTGCGGGCGCTGGCCGTGGGGCGGTAGCCCAGCTCGCGCATGGCGGCGCGGACGCGTTCGCGGGTCTCGGCGCGGACCCGGGGGTGGTCGTTGAGGACGCGGGAGACGGTCTGGTCGGAGACCCCGGCCAGCCGGGCGACATCCGCCATGACCACCTTGCCGCCGGTGGCGGGGCGGCGGCGCCTGGTGGGGGCGCGGTGTGGCTCCGCCATGTGGTTTCGGCTCCTTGGTGTGCGTTCACCCCGGGTGCGGGCGGCGGCCCGCACCCAGGGCTCCGGGGTCAGTCCTTCGCGGTCCAGCCCAGGTCCGGTGCGTCGGCGAGGTGGGCCACCCGGGTCGTCGCCGACTGTAGCTCCAGCAGGGTCAGCTCGTTCTCGCCCGCCTTCAGGACCGGCCACGGCACGTACAGCCGCCGCTGCGGGCCGCGCGACCAGTAGCGGCCCAGGCTGACTCCGTTGACCCAGGCCACGCCCTTGGTCCAGCCCGGCAGGGCGAGATACGTGTCGGCGGGGGTGTCCACCGTGAAGGTGCCGCGGTGGAAGCCCGGGCCCGCGACCGGGGTGTCCGTGGTGCGGAAGGGCAGCGCGGGAAGCTCGTCCAGGGGGAGACGGTGGCAGGTCCAGTTCTCCAGCGGCTCGCCGTCGAGGGTGACCGGGCCGGCGATGCCCTTGGGGTCGCCGATGCGGGGACCGTAGTTGGCGCGGCCCATGTTCTCGACCAGGACGTCCAGCCGGGCGCCGTGTTCGGGGCTGCGTATGTGCAGGCTGTCCTCGTGGCGCTCGCGCTCGATGACACCGGCCGGGGCGCCGTTCACGAACACCTGCGCCCGGTCGCCGACCCCGCCCGTGAAGTGCAGCACGCGGTCGCCGATGGCGGGCAGCTCGGTGCCGTAGAGGACGAAGCCGTACCCCTGGCCCAGCGCCTCCATGGTGGGCGGGTCGGTGAAGTGCTCCGCCGGGGACAGGAACTCGGCGCAGACCAGGGCGTTCGCCGAGGCGGTCAGCCGGACCTCGGTGGGCGGCAGCTTGGGCGACGGCTGTGGAAGCGGTTCGTCCGGTACGGCCGCGTGGCGGGCGATGACCTCGCGGAACGCCGCGTACTTGGGGCCCGGGTCGCCGCATTCGGTCAGCACCGCGTCGTAGTCGTAGGAGGTGACGGCCGGCGCGTAGGCGTGGTCGTGGTTCGCGCCGCTGGTGAAGGCGAAGTTGGTGCCGCCGTGGAACATGTAGATGTTCACCGACGCCCCCGCCGACAGCAGCGCGTCCAGATCGGCGGCCGCGTCGTCCGCCGCCCGCACATGGTGCGGCTCGCCCCAGTGGTCGAACCAGCCGATCCAGAACTCCGAGCACATCAGCGGCCCGCTCTCCTGGTGGGCGCGCAGCGTCTCCAGCGCGTCGCCGACCCGGCTGCCGAAGGTGCCGGTGGAGAGCACCCCGGGCAGGCTTCCGGCCGCCAGCATGGCCTTGTCGGCCTGGTCGCAGGTGAACAGCAGCTCCTCGACGCCGCGCTTGCGCAGGGCGTCGGCCAGATGCGCGAGATAGGCGCGGTCCTCGCCGTACGCGCCGTACTCGTTCTCCACCTGGACCGCGATGACCGGGCCGCCGGACGCCGCCATGTACGGGGCGAGCGGCGGCAGCAGCAGATCGAGGTACGCGTCGACGGCGCCGGTGAACCGCGGATCGCTGCTGCGCTGCCGGATGGTCGGATCGGCCGTCAGCCAGAAGGGCAGCCCGCCGCCCTCCCACTCGGCGCAGATGTACGGGCCGGGGCGCAGCAGCACGTACAGCCCCTCGGCTCGGGCGAGTTCCAGGAAGCGGGGGAGGTCGAGCAGGCCGTCGAGGTCGAGCGGGCCGTCCGGGGCGGGCTGGTGGAGATTCCAGGGGACGTACGTCTCGACCGTGTTGAGCCCCAGCAGCCGGGCCTTGCGCAGCCGGTCGGCCCACTGGTCGGGGTGGGTGCGGAAGTAGTGGAAGCCGCCGGAGAGGATCCGGAAGGGCTTGCCGTGGAGCTGGAAGCCGTCATGGGTGAGCGTCAGGGCGGGCATGTGCCGGAAGTCCTTTCGGCCGCACGGGCGGAAGCGGGTGCAGTGGGGGTGGTGTTCGTAGGGGATACGGACGAGGACGTGGCGCGGATCAGCCAGCCGGTGGTGATCAGGCAGACGGCCGATACGCCGCCCAGGACGAGCGGTACGGCACGGATGCCCGACAGCTCGATCGCCTTGCCGAGCACGGGCCCCGCGGCCACCCCGCCGACCATCGAGGCGGCGATCACCAGCGCCCCCGCCCGGCGGGCGCGCGGCGCCGCCTGGCCCAGCCAGGGCAGACCGGTGGGGAAGACCGGCGCGATGAACAGGCCGACACCCGCGTACGCGTACGGGGCCAGCGCCGGGATCGCGGCGAGCAGCAGACAGACGGTCATGCCCGCACAGCTGACCGCGATGATCGCCGGGGCGGGCCGGCGCAGCGCGAGCGGGACGGCCAGGAAGCGGCCGACGGTCATCATCAGCCAGTAGACGGAGGTCGCGGAGGCGGCGGCGGTCGCGCCGTACCCGACGGTCTCCAGGTGGGTGGGCTCCCAGCCCCCGACCCCGGCCTCGACGCCGACATGGAGGACGTAGAGCAGCACGAACGCGCCCAGGACGGTGACCAGGCTCCGGGTCCGGACCCCGTTCCTGAGGGCGGGGTCCGCCCCGGCGCCGCCGGGCGCCGGTGCCTCGTCCCGCACCCCGGCCAGACACAGCACCAGCGGCAGCGTCAGCGCGGCGAAACCCAGGAACACCCACGTGTAGTGCTCGGCCCCGACCAGGCCGATGAGGGCCGGGCCGAGGATCGCGCCGATGCCGAAATGGGCGTTCAGGACGTTGAGCATGGCGGCGCTGCGCCGCCCGAAGCCGATCGCGAACAGCTGGTTGAGCCCGTAGTCGATACCGCCGAAGCCGAGCCCCGCGACCAGCGCCAGAGCCAGCGCGAGCGGCCACTGGGGGGCGAGTGCGAACCCGGCCGCGCCGCCCGCCATCAGCAGATACGAGCAGCCGAGCAGCGTGCGGTTGCCGACCCGGCCGAAGAGCCGGTCGAAGCCGAGGACACCCGCGACACCGCCGACGAAGTGCGCGCTCAGGGCCAGCCCGGCGGCCGACGGCGACAGCCCGTGGTCGTCGCGGAAGGCGGGGATCGCCGGGCCGTAGAGGGCCTGCAGCGCGCCGATGAGGATGAAGCCGGCGCACGACGCGACCACCGCGGCCCGGCTGAACAGCGGTGGTCCGGGAGGGGATGGGGCCTGGCCCACGTGCTTGTCCGCAGTGTCCACGAGGGGGAGTGTTACCGCTAACATTTCTGCCGTCAAGACACCCGCCGCCGATATGTCCGGCCGCGTCAGTCCGCCGCGGCGCCCCATCCCACGACGAGATCCACGACATACGGCTCGGTGAGCACCCCGTCCGGGAACAGCGTGAGCAGGTCCGCCCGCTCCGCGTTCAGCACCGCCTCGGCCTCCCCGGCGTCCATCACCGCCAGATAGGAGTGGCTGCTCAGGGAGCGCAGCCGGTCCTCGACGGTGATGCTCCGCGACCAGCGGACCCTACGGCCCGTCGTCCGCACCCCGAACGGCGCGAGCCGCCCG
This sequence comes from Streptomyces sp. NPDC019937, assembly GCF_040631655.1. Lineage (NCBI taxonomy): Bacteria > Bacillati > Actinomycetota > Actinomycetes > Kitasatosporales > Streptomycetaceae > Streptomyces > Streptomyces sp. NPDC019937. The sequence continues at coordinate 4,326 of NZ_JBEYAL010000035.1, read as the reverse complement.
GCCACGGTGCCCGGGAAACCCGGCGGCCGGTAGGCCGGGCAGCGGGCGGCGAGCCGCTCCTCCTGCCGTGCCACCCAGGGGACGTCGAGGTCCGGCTGGTTCCACCACATCGCCAGCGCCCCGCCGGGGCGCAGCACCCGCAGCGCCTCGGGGACGGAGCGCCGCGGATCGGTCCAGTGCCAGGACTGGGCGTACGTGATCAGGTCGGCGGCCCCGTCGCGGAAGGGCAGGGCGTCGCCGTCGCCCCGTACGAGCCGGACGTCCGGGGCGGCGGCGCGCAGCCGCTCCGCCATGCCCTCGCCCGGCTCGACGGCGGTGACGCGCGCGCCGCGCGCGGCCAGCAGCCGGGTCGCGATGCCCGTGCCCGCCCCCACGTCCAGCACCTCCGCCCCGGCCAGCGCCCGGCCCGTGACCTCCTCCACCGCCTCGAACAGCGTGGCCGGATACCCGGGGCGGGCCGCCGCGTACTGCGCGGCGACGGCGTTGAACGACGAGGCGAGCGCGGCGTGCGGCGGCGAGGACATGCCCCCATGGTCCCCCGCGCGCCGGGCGCTGTCAGCGTGCGCGTCGATCCAGCGGTCGGCAGCGGGCGTTGTCAGTGGGGGATGCGACGATGCGCCGTATGTGCGTTGAGGGATCGACCGCCGGTCAGGGGCCCGCCGACTCCACCACCGACTCCACCGCCGACTACTGGGACGCCGCCGCGGCCGGATTCGACGACGAGCCCGATCACGGGCTGCGCGATCCGGCCGTGCGGGAGGCATGGGCCCGGCGATTGCGCGACTGGCTGCCCGAGCAGCCCAGCGCCGTGCTCGACCTCGGCTGCGGCACGGGCAGCCTGGCCCGCCTCGCGGCCGAGCAGGGCCACCGGGTGACGGGCGTCGACCGGTCGCCCCGGATGGCCGAGCGCGCCCGCGCCAAGCTCGCCGGCACGGACGCCACCGTGCTCGTCGGGGACGCGGCGGCGCCGCCGGTGAGGGAGGGCGGCTTCGACGTCGTCCTGGCGCGCCATCTGCTGTGGCTGCTGCCGGATCAGGAGGCGGTGCTGCGGCGGTGGGCCCGGCTGCTGCGGCCGGGCGGGGTGCTGGTGCTGGTCGAGGGGCGGTGGGGCGAGTCGGATCCGGTCGGGCTGACCGCCGGTGACCTGCTGCGCATGGTCGAGCCGCTGGCGTCCGGGACGCATGTCGAACAGCTGGCGGCGGACGCGGCGCTGTGGGGGCGGCCGGTGCGCGACGAGCGCTATGTGCTGCGCGCGCACCTCGCCCCGCCCCGGCGGCACGCCGAGATCGTCGACGTCCATCTGCTGCTGCGGCGCGGCGGCGAGATCCTGCTCGCGCGCCGCGCGGGCACGGGATACGCGGACGGGCTGCTGCACGCGCCGTCCGGCCACGTGGAGGACGGCGAGGACGTACGGACCGCGGTGATCCGCGAGGCGGCCGAGGAGATCGGCGTCCGGCTCACCCCGGACGAGGTGCGGGTGGCCCTCGTCATGCAGCACAAGTCGCCCACCGGCGCGGCCCGTACGGGCTGGTTCTTCGAGGCGGAGCTGGCGGACGGCGCGCGGCAGCCGGTGAACCGGGAGCCCGACAAGTGCTCGGAGATCGGGTGGTTCGCGCTGGAGGCCCTGCCGGAGGACATGGTGGCGTACTGCAGGGCGGGCGTGGAGGCGTACCGGGCGGGGGAGCGGTTCGCCGTGCACTGGCACGAACCGGGGGACGCCATCGCGTTCGCCCCGGACGGCCCGGACCGGCTGGTGGTGCTGGAGGCGTCGGGCTGACGGACGGCCGCGCGGTGACGGCTGCGGGGCGACGGTCACGCGGTGGCGCCCGGAGCGAGCGATGCCGTGCCGCTGACGGGATCCGGCCGCGCCCGTTCAGCGCCCCCGACGATGGCCCGGCGGCCAACGCCACGGCCGGCGCGCCCCGGAGACGACCGCTCAGGGGCGCAGTTCGCGTACGTAACGCCGCTCCACGGAGGCCACGGCGTAGCCGAGCCGGGCGTTGATCGCCAGCATCGGGCCGTTCTCGCTGTCGTTGCCCGTGAACGCCTCGGCGCACCCCGCCGCACGCGCCCGGCGCAGCGAGTGGGTCTTGGCCAGCCTCGCCAGGCCCCGGCCGCGGTAGGCGCGCAGCGTGCCGGTCATGCCCGACCAGTAGCGGCCGCGGCCGTCCGTATGGGCGAGGCTGAACGCCGCGACCCTGCCGTCCACGACGGCCAGCGAGGTCAGTTCGTGGTCCAGCGCGGGATGCTCCCAGGTCCGGGCCAGCCACTCGGCGTAGGGCATCCGGCCCTCCAGCACATCGGCGGGCTCGTCCGCCATCACCGCCACGTCCGTCTCGTACAGCGGGCGCGGATCGCCGGCGAGGTCCGCCGCGGTCCGCAGCTCCACGCCGTCCGGCAGGGCGTCGGCGGCCGGCGGCGGCAGGACCGCCCTGGTGAGGTCCAGCCGCTGGATGCGGGACGACCGGCTGCGCCGGTAGCCGCGGCGCTCGGCGAAGGCGAGGGAGGCGGGCTCGTCCAGGGTCCACGCGAACACCTTGGCGGCGCCCAGCCCCGCCGCGTACTCCTCCGCCGCGGTCACCAGCGCCGAACCGGCGCCCCGGCCCCGTGCGTCGGCGCGCACCGAGGTGTTGGCGCAGGCCACCCCCGGCCCCTCGCCGTGCGCGTCCGGGAAGAGGCCCAGTTCGCACGAGCCCACCACCCGGCCGTCCGCCTCGGCGACCAGCAGCCGGCAGCGGCGGGCCTCCGGCGCGCTCGCCACCTCCCAGGCCACGGTCCGGGGTGTCGTCACGAGGTAGGGGAAGGCGGAGCGTCGCGCCTCCGCGACGGCGGCCGCGTCGGCGGCCCGGAAATCGCGCACGATCACGGTCATGGGCGCGCAGATTACGCCCTGCCCACCGGGCCCGCCTCCGCATTTCGCCGCCGCGAATTTCCGGACGGGCCCGGGGCGGCACACAATGGGTGCGACAAAGCCTGTACGCACCCCAGGAGCCCCCCGTGGCCTTGCAGATCACCGTCGACCCCGACGCGGCGACCGCCCCCTTCGAGCAGATCCGCGCGCAGATCGCCGAGCAGGCACGGTCCGGGCGGCTGCCCGTGGGCTTCAAGCTGCCGACCGTACGCGGCTTCGCCGAGGAGCTGGGGCTGGCGGCGAACACCGTCGCCAAGGCGTACCGCGCGCTGGAGTCGGACGGGGTGATCGAGACCCGTGGCCGCCACGGCACGTTCGTCGCGGCGGCCGGTGACGCGGCCGGGCGCCAGGCCGCCGAGGCGGCGCAGACGTACGCCCAGCGGGCGCGGCGGCTCGGCCTGGACCGCGCGGCGGCGCTCGCCGCCGTCGAGGACGCGCTGCGGGCGGCGTACGGTGAGTGACCCGAAAAGAGGGGAAGCCATGACCACCAGCCGCATCGCCCTGGTCCGCCGCCCGAGCCCGCGCCTCGCCGACGGGCTCGTCACGCACATCGACCGCAAGCCGGTCGACGCCGCGCTCGCGCTGCGGCAGTGGGAGGCGTACGTGGCCGCCCTGCGGACGCACGGCTGGGAGACGGTGGAGGCGGAACCGGCCGACGCGTGCCCGGACGGGGTCTTCGTCGAGGACACGATGGTCCTCTACCGGAACGTCGCGCTGATCTCGCGCCCCGGTGCCGGGTCCCGCCGCCCCGAGACCGCGGCGGCCGAGGCGGCCGTGACCGCGCTCGGCTGCTCGGTCAACCGGGTGCGGGAGCCGGGGACGCTGGAGGGCGGCGATGTGCTGAAGATCGGCGACACGGTGTACGTCGGGCGCGGCGGCCGCACGAACGGCGAGGGGGTGCGGCAGGTGCGTGCCGCGTTCGAGCCGCTGGGGGCGCGGGTGGTGGCCGTACCGGTCAGCAAGGTGCTCCACCTGAAGTCGGCGGTCACGGCGCTGCCGGACGGGACCGTGATCGGGTATCCGCCGCTGGTCGACGACCCGGCCGTCTTTCCGCGCTTCCTCCCGGTGCCCGAGGAATCGGGCGCGCATGTGGTGCTGCTGGGCGGCGGCAGGCTGCTGATGGCGGCGAGCGCGCCGCGCAGCGCGGCGCTCTTCGCCGACCTCGGGTATGAGCCGGTGCCGGTGGACATCGGCGAGTTCGAGAAGATGGAGGGCTGTGTGACCTGCCTGTCGGTGCGGCTGCGGGAGCTGTACGTCTAGTGACCTGAGTCGGAGATTCGGTGGCAGTAGGCGGCCACTTTGTCGAGGATCTCGTCGGCTGTCTTCGTCCAGACGAACGGTCGCGGGTGTTCGTTCCAGTCGGCCAGCCATGCCCGGATGTCGCGTTCGAGAGCCTGGACGGAGCGGTGGACGCC
>NZ_JBEYAL010000034.1:0-103180 GCF_040631655.1 Streptomyces sp. NPDC019937 | reverse complement strand
GCCGCGTCCGGGCAGGACGCCCGGACGGCGCCCGGCCCGGGCCCCGCCGCCGAGCAGGACGCCACGACCGGGGGCGGGGCCAGAGGCGTGCCCACCCCGAAGGACCTCGCGGGCCTGGGCCGCGGGCCCGGCGGCCCCGCCGCACCCCATCCGGCCCCCAGCGCCACCCTCCGCTGGTCCTCCGACAAGGGCTGGATCGACCGCGGCCCGGGCTCCGGGGCGGGCGAGCCGCCGGAGACCGCCAATCTGCCCATGCTGGCCCAGCTCACCAGCGCCGAGCAGCGCTGGGCCGACCGGGAGGAGGACATCACCGCCGTCAGCGGCGACCCGTTCGAGGTCGGCCAGGTCTTCGCCCGCCGCTGGATCGAGCGGCTCTCCGACGCCGGACACCTCCACCAGCTGTCGACGGAGTACCCGCGCATCCCGCACCGCATCGACGGCGAGCTGCTGCGCTACGCCGCCCGCTTCGGCCTGCTCGCCCACAAGGACGACCAGATCGACGAGCACGACCGCTACGCCATCCGGGCCGGGTTCTGGCGCGAGATCGACGTCCGCAGCGCCGCCGAGCACGCCCCGGCAGGGGACTAGGCCCCGCGGGCCCCCCGGGCGGGACCCGGCCCCCGCGGACGGCTCCGGGTGTTTGGGCGCGTACCCTCATAGCTCGTGAGGACGGGCGCGAAACAGGCGACGGCAGGCGATGTGGTGTGCACCGTGCGTGGCCTGGTCAAGACCTATCCCGCGGCGCGTGGCCGCCGCGGTGCGCCCGCCACGCCCGAGGTCCGGGCCAGCGACGGCATCGACCTGGACGTGGAGCGCGGTGAGGTGTTCGGGCTGCTCGGGCCCAACGGCGCCGGGAAGTCGACCCTCGTACGCCAGCTCACCGGCCTGCTGCGGCCCGACGAGGGCCAGGTGAGGGTGCTCGGCCATGACCTCGTACGCCACCCCGAGCGCGCCTCCCGCCTCCTGGGCTACCTGGGCCAGGACTCCACCGCGCTGGACGAGCTGACCGTCGCGCTCGCCGCCGAGACCACCGCACGGCTGCGCGGGCTGGACGCGCGCGCCGCCCGCGCCGAGCGGGACGCGGTGATCGAGGAGCTGGGGCTCACCAAGATCGCCGGGCGGCCGCTCAAGAAGCTCTCCGGCGGTCAGCGCCGGCTGGCCTGCGTCGCCGCCGCCCTGGTGGGGGAGCGGCCGCTGCTGGTGCTGGACGAGCCGACCACCGGGATGGACCCGGTGGCGCGGCGCGCCGTCTGGGCCGCGGTGGACCGGCGGCGGGCCGAGCGCGGGGTGACCGTGCTGCTGGTGACGCACAACGTCATCGAGGCCGAGACCGTGCTCGACCGGGTCGCGGTGCTCGACCGGGGCCGGGTCATCGCCTGCGACACCCCCGCCGGGCTCAAGGCGATGGTCGCGGACGAGGTACGGGTGGAGCTGGTGTGGCGCGCCGAGGCGCCGCTGCACATCCCCGGGGTCGCCGCGCTGCGGGACGCCGCGCACGCCTCCGGGCGGCGCTGGACCCTGCGGCTGGCCCCGGACGCGGCGCGCGCCGCGATCGCCACCGTGACCGGCGGGCCCGCCTTCGCCGCGCTGGACGACTTCACCCTCGCCACGCCCAGCCTGGAGGACGTGTACGTGGCGCTGGGCGGCCGTACGGAGGGTGCGGAGGGGCTGGTGAAGACGTGACGGACGGTAGAAGGGGAACGCGTCGGTGAACGGGGCCGTGATCATGTCCGTAACCAAGCCCGTGACCAAGCCAGACGGAAGAGGAGCAGCGCAGACGTGAGTGTCGTGCCCGCGCAGGCCATGCCCGGCATGCCGAAGTCCGGTGCGTCGGCCGGTGAGGCCGGTGGCGCCGTGCCCCGGCCGGCCGACGGCGTTCCCGCCCCGCTCGCGGCCCCGGCGCCGCTCGCGGCCTCCGCGCGGCTGCTGCCGGCGCTGGTCGCGGTCTACCGGGCGCAGCTGTCGCGGGCGCGGGTGGCCCGGATTCCCCTGCTGTTCGTCGCGACCTTCCAGTCCGTGGGGATCATGGTCCTGATGCGCGGTGTGGTGGACGAGGGCGGCGGCGCGGCGCGCTCCGTGGTGGCCGGGTCGAGCGTGCTCGTCGTGGCGTTCGTGGCGCTCAACCTGCTCGCGCAGTACTTCGGCCAGCTCCGGGCGAGCGGCGGGCTCGACCACTACGCGACGCTGCCGGTGCCGCCCGCCGCGGTGGTGCTCGGCGCGGCCGCCGCGTACGCCTCCTTCACCGTGCCCGGGACGGCCGTCACCGCTGTCGTCGGCAGTGTGCTGTTCCAGCTGCCGCTGGGCCACCTGTGGGTGCTCGCCGCGGTGATCCCGCTCTCCGGCGCTGCCCTCGCGGGCCTGGGCGCCGCCCTCGGACTGCTCGCGCCGCGCCAGGAACTGGCCACGCTGCTGGGACAGCTGGGGATGTCGGCCGCGCTGCTGCTGGGGGTGCTGCCCGCCGCCCGGATGCCGGAGGTGGTGTCGTACGCGCGCGATCTGCTGCCGTCGACGTACGGTGTGGAGGCCCTGGCCCGGTCCTTCGACGGGCAGCCCGACTGGCTGGCGGTCTGCGCCGACCTCGGGGTGTGCGCGGGGGTGGCCGTGGTGTCGCTCGCCGCCGCGACCTGGGCCTATCGGCGGGCCGCCGTGCGGTGACGCGCCGCAGTGAACCTCCCGCCGACCGAAGTACACCATCCACCTGGCACGATGACGGAGTGACCGCACCGTTGACGCCACATGATCAGCCCTCGCCGCACGACGACTCCGAGCACGGACAGCCCGCACCGGGCGAACCGGCCGCGCAGGGGCATCCCGAGCCGTATCCCGCCGAGGAGTCCGGGCACGCCGAGCACTCCGAACCGGGGGAGGAGCTGCGCGCCGAGCTGGTGCAGGCCTCCGTGGTGGCGATCGCGGTGGCGGTCGCGGGCGTGCTGCTCGGGCTGCTGTGGCTGTGGCTGGCGCCTCGGGTGGGCCTGATCTCGGACGGCAAGGCCGTTTATCTGAAGAACTCGGAGGGCGAGGACGCGGTCGGCGCGGACGGGGTGTTCGTGCTGGGCGCGCTCGCCTTCGGCCTCGTCTCGGCGCTGCTGACCTTCCTGTTCTGCCGGCGCGGCGGGGTCGCCCTGGTGGTCGGGCTGGCCATCGGCGGCGTCCTCGGCTCGGTGATCGCCTGGCGGCTGGGCGTCTGGCTCGGGCCGTCCACGGACGTCGTGGCGCACGCCCGGCAGGTCGGCAAGGGCGTCACGTTCGATGCCCCGCTGAAGCTGAACGCCAAGGGCGCGCTGCTGGCCTGGTCGGTGGCCGCGATGGTCGTGCACCTGGCCCTGACCGGTCTGTTCGGCCCCCGCGACGAGGAGCCGGAGACCTACTACCAGGCGTCGGCCACCTCGTAGCCACCGCGCCTCACGGCCGCGGCGCGCTGGAGGCGCGAACGACCAGTTCCGGGCGCAGGCGCTCGGATTCGACCGGTTCGCCCTCCAGCAGCCGGACCAGCATCCGCAAGCCCCGGCGGCCCATCTCCAGCATGGGGGAGCGGACGGTCGTCAGCGGCAGCGGCAACTCCGCCGCCAGCGGGGTGTCGTTGAACCCCACCACCGCCACGTCGGCGCCCGCCCGCAGGCCCCGTTCGCGGAGGGCGCCGATCGTGCCGATGGCCGCGAAGTCGTTCACCGCGAAGACCGCCGTCGGCGGCTCCGGTGTCTCCAGCAGCCGCGCGGTGGCGGCGTGTCCGCCGGGCACGTCGAAGCGGGAGTGCGCGATCCGGTGGGCCGGGACCGGCAGCCCCGCCTCCCGGTAGCGGTCCACCAGGCCCGCCATGCGGTCGGTGCCGGTGCTCGCGTACGGCTCGCCCGCGACGACCGCGACGTCGCGGTGGCCCAGCTCCAGCAGATGGTCGGCGACCAGCCGGCCACCCAGGTAATCGTCGCAGGTCACCGACGGGTGTCCGGCACAGGTCCGGTTGACCAGGACGAACGGGATGCCGCGCCCGGCCACCTCGGCCAGGAAGCGCCCGTCCGCGTGCGCGTCGCCGAAGATCATGCCGTCGACGCGCCGGGCGATGACCATCTTGGTGCGGCTGCGCTGGGCCTCGGGGTTGTCGCCGGTGTTGGCGACGAAGGTCGACAGGCCCTGCTCGGCGGCGGCCTCCTCGATCCCCTCGTAGATCGTGGCGAGCACGATGTCCGACAGCCGGGGGACCAGGACGCCGACCAGGTTGCTGCGCCGGGTGCGCAGGCTGGTGGCATGGGGATTGGGCTGGTAGCCCAGTTCGTCGGCGAGCCGGCGGACTCGCTCCACGGTGCCGGCCGAGGCGGCGCGCAGGCTTTCGTCCGGCCTGGCGTGCAGCACCCGGGAGACGGTCGAGACATGCAGACCGAGCTGATCGGCGATGGTGCGCAGGGTGACCGGTCGTGATTGCTGCGTGCCCACTTCGGCTCGGCCTCCGGTTCTCCCCACCGCCGCACCCCGGACCCCGGTACGGCGAACGAACGTGATGGTAACAGCGGACCTCTTGACACCTGCGGCCGGTGACACACATCCTACCCAAACGATTGCCCCAAACGTTTGGGTGCGACTTTGAGCCACGCAGGGCGCTCTTTCACGCCAGGTGCCGGGTCTTATTCGCGCCACGTCGGAAGGAGGCCCGGTGCGCAGGATCGTCGTACTGTCGACGGGCGGGACCATTGCCACCCGCCAGGACGCCCAGGGCACCAGGCTCGCCGCCGATCGGGCGGACACCCTGCTGGAACGGCTTCCCCGGCCCCCGAAGGTGCCGGTCGAGACGCGCGACGTCTTCTGCCTGGGCAGCTATCTGCTGACCCCGGCCGACATGCGCGATGTCGCGGTGGCCGCCCACGAGGCGCTGGCCGACGACCGCGTCCGGGGCGTGGTGGTGACCCACGGCACCGACAGCCTGGAGGAGACCGCGTACCTCCTCGACCTCTTCCACGCCGACCCCCGGCCCGTGGTGTTCACCGGCGCGATGCGCCCGGCGGACGCCCCGGACGGCGACGGCCCGCGCAATCTCGCCGACGCCATCGCGGTCGCGAACGCCACCCGCGCCCGCGACCTCGGCGTGCTGATCTCCTTCGACGGCCGGATCTACCCCGCGCGCGGCACCCGCAAGGCCCACACCGTGGCCCCCGCAGCGTTCGCCGCCCCCGACGGCGGCCCGCTGGGATGGGTGGCCGACGGCGAGGTGGGCGTCACCGCGACGCCGCTGCGCCCCGAGCCGCTCGACCTCGCGGCCTTCCGCGCCGAGGAGCCCGAGCGCGTCCGCACCGACATCGTCGCGGTCTACCCCGGCTGTGACATCCAGGCCCTGCGCGCGGTGGCCGACGCGGGCGCCCGTGCGGTGGTCCTCGAAGCCACCGGAGCGGGCAACGCCAATCCGCGGGTCGCCGCCGAGGTCGCCCGGCTCGTCGGCTCCGGCGTCGTGGTCGCGCTCTCGACGCGCGTGCACGCCGGTCCGGTCGCCGCGGTGTACGGCAACGGCGGCGGCGCCGACCTGGTCCGGGCCGGGGCCGTTCCCACCGGCACCCTGCGCCCCTCCCAGGCGCGGGTCCTGCTCACCGCCCTGCTCGGGTGCCACGGCGACCCGGCGCGGGTGCGGACCGCACTGACAACAGCACTGGAATCACCCTTGGAGAGGAACCAGCATGGCTAAAGAGATCTTTGTGGCCTTCGGCGTCGATGTCGATGCGGTGGCGGGCTGGCTTGGCAGCTACGGCGGCGAGGACTCGCCCTGTGACATCTCCCGCGGCCTGTTCGCCGGGGAGGTCGGAGTGCCGCGGCTGCTGCGCCTGTTCGAGCGGAAGGAACTGCGCACCACCTGGTTCATCCCAGGCCACTCCCTGGAGACCTTCCCCGACCAGACCCGCGCGGTGGTCGACGGCGGCCATGAGATCGGCGCCCACGGATACTCGCACGAAAACCCGATCGCGATGACCCGGGCCCAGGAGGGCGCCGTCCTGGACCGCGGCATCGAGCTGATCGAGAAGGTCGCGGGGCGCCGCCCGACCGGCTACGTCGCCCCCTGGTGGGAGTTCTCGCCGGTGACCAACGAACTGCTGATCGAACGCGGCATCGCCTACGACCACTCCCTGATGCACAACGATTTCACGCCCTACTACGTGCGCGTCGGCGACAGCTGGACGAAGATCGACTACTCGCGACCGGCCGAGGAGTGGATGAAGCCGCTGGTGCGCGGCGAGGAGACCGATCTGGTCGAGATCCCGGCCAACTGGTACCTCGACGACCTGCCGCCCATGATGTTCGTCAAGGCCAGCGCCAACAGCCATGGCTTCGTCAGCCCGCGCGAACTGGAGCAGACCTGGCGCGACCAGTTCGACTGGGTCTACCGCGAAATGGACTACGCGGCCTTCACCATGACGATCCATCCCGATGTCTCGGGGCGTCCCCAGACGCTGCTGATGCTGGAGCGGCTCATCGAGTACATCAGCGGCCACGAGGGTGTCCGCTGGTCGACCTTCGACGAGATCGCCACCGACTTCAGGTCCCGCTCCCCCCGGACCTGATCCCCCCTCCGCACTCCCCGTCCCCCGCTCTCGCTCGCCATCAGCCCTCCCGCGCGGACACCCCGCGCGGGCGCGGCACCCTCCCCGCGCGGCGGATCACCCGCCGCCCGGCGCCCGGCCTCACCCCCGGCCGACGAAGCATCCCCTCCCCCTCTTACCGCGACGGCGCACCGCGCCGGCGCGGCGAAACCCCGCTTCCGACAAGGGGCATCCGCCATGACCACCGTCCCCTCCCACACCACAGACGCCTCCGGCCCCAGACCCACCGCGGCCCCCGCCCGGCGGCTGCCGCGCATCGGAGTGCGTGCCACCCGCAAGGCCACCGCCATCGCCTTCTGCGCCTGGGTGTTCGCCGTCTACGACTACATCCTGTTCGGCACCCTGCTGCCCGAGATCTCCGGCCGCTTCGGCTGGAGCGAGGAGCGGGCGGCGCTGATCTCCACCCTGATCTCCGTCGGTACGGCCGTCGTCGTCCTCGGGGTCGGCCCGCTCGTCGACCGGCTCGGCCGCCGCAAGGGCATGATCCTCACCGTCTCGGGCACCGCCCTGGCCTCCGCCGCCTCGGCCGTCACCCCTGGTGCGGCCTATCTGGTCGGCGTCCGTTCGATCGGCGGCCTCGGCCTGTCCGAACAGGCCGTCAACTCCACCTATCTGAACGAGGTCTACGCCGTCACCGAGGACGAGGCGATCAAGAAGCGCCGCGGCTTCGTCTACAGCCTGGTGCAGTCCGGCTGGCCCGTCGGCACCCTCGTCGCGGCCGCGTTCGTCGCCGTCTTCCTGCCGCTCGTCGGCTGGCGCGGCTGCTTCCTGCTCGCCACCTTCCCCGCCCTCGTCATCGCCCTCCTGCGGCGCGGCCTGCCGGAGACCCCGCAGTTCGAACTGGAGAAGAGGCTGCGGGGCCTGCGCAAGGACGGCAAGGAGGCCGAGGCGCGGCAGCTCGCCGCCGAGTACGACGTGGACGAGACCCCCACCACTCCGCTGCTGGAGATCTTCCGCGGCCCGGCGCGGCGCAACACCCTCGTCCTCAGCTTCGCCTGGCTCGCCAACTGGTTCGGCATCCAGATCTTCAGCGTGCTCGGCACGACGGTGCTCACCAAGGCCAAGGGCGTCAGCTTCGAGGGCTCCCTGCTGCTGTTCATCGTCATCAACGCCGTCGGCTTCGCCGGCTACCTCTTCCACGGCTGGGCCGGTGACCGCTTCGGCCGGCGCAATGTCATCGCCTGCGGCTGGATCCTCTCCGGCGTCCTCTTCGCCCTGATGCTCACCGTCGCGCACGGCACCGGGCCCGTGGTGGCGCTGTACTCCCTCGGGATGTTCTTCCTGATCGGCCCGTACGCGGCGATGCTCTTCTACATGGGCGAGTGCTACGACACCCGCTGCCGGGCCACCGGCACCTCCTTCATCAACGCCTTCAGCCAGCCCGGGGCCGTCATCGCCGGTGCCCTCGCCACCACGATGCTCGCCTCCGGCGCCCACTGGGACCGGACCGCGCTGCTCATCGGCGCCGCGGGAACGTTCCTCTCCGGTTTCGTGATGTTCGCGGCCCGCCGGGTCGACACCGTCGAAGCCTGAACCCACGAAGACCCGTCAGGAGTCTCCTCAGTGACACAGAACGATCAGCGGCCGGTCGCCGTCATCACCGGCGCCGCCAGCGGTATCGGCCGCGCGCTCGCCGTCACCTACGCCCGCCGCGGCGTCCGGACGGTGCTCGGCCACTACCCCGGCGACCCCCACGACCCGGACGAGACCGTACACCTGGTCGAGGCGGCGGGCGGCACCTGCGTACGGCACGCCGTGGACGTGACGGACCCGGCGGCCGTCGAGGCGTTCGCGGAAGCCGCCCTCACCGCGTACGGCCGCCTCGACATCGCCGTGGCGAACGCCGGGGTGCTGCGCCGGGCTCCGCTGGCCGACCTCACCGACGACGCCTGGGACGACATGCTCTCCGTCGACCTCACCGGGGTGCTGCGCACCCTGCGCTCCGCCACCGGGCGCATGCGCGGGCCGGGCGCGATGGTGGCCGTCTCCTCCATCGCGGGCGGCGTCTACGGCTGGGGCGACCACGCCCACTACGCCGCCGCCAAGTCCGGAGTGCTGGGGCTGTGCCGGAGCCTGGCGGTCGAACTGGCCCCGCGCGGCATCCGCGTCAACGCCGTCATCCCCGGGCTCATCCGCACCCCGCAGTCCTCCGACCCGGTCAACTCCCTCGGCCCCGACGGGCTCGCCCGCGCCGCCGCGTCCATCCCCTGGGGGCGGGTCGGCCGGCCCGAGGAGGCCGCCTCCGCGATCGCCTATCTGACCTCCGAGGACGCCTCGTACATCACGGGCCAGAGCCTCGTGGTGGACGGCGGGCTCACCGTGAGGATGCCCGCATGACGGCCGGCGCGCTCCAGGGGCGCACCGCCCTCGTCACCGGCGGGGCCAGCGGCATCGGCCGCGCCATCGCGGCGGCCTACGTGCGCGAAGGCGCCCGCGTCGTGATCGCCGACCGGGACGCGTCCCGCGCCGCGGCCGCGTCGGCCGGGACCGGCGCGGCGGGGCACGTCGCCCTGGACGTCACCGACCCCACCGCCGTCGAGGCCGTGACGGGCGCTGTGGCACGGGAGCACGGCGGCATCGACATCCTGGTCAACGCCGCGGGCATCCTCACCGAGGCGCCCCTGACCGAGATGGACCCGCGGCTGTGGTCGGAGACCATCGCCGTCGACCTCACCGGGGTCTTCCTGTGCTGCCGTTACGTCGTACCGGGGATGGCCGAGCGGGGCTGGGGACGGGTCATCAACATCGCCTCCCAGCTCGGCATCAAGGGCGGCCGCTCGCTGTCCCACTACGCGGCGGCCAAGGCCGGGGTCATCGGGCTGACGAAGTCCCTCGCGCTGGAGGTGGCCGAACGCGGCGTCCTGGTGAACGCCATCGCGCCCGGGCCGATCGACACGCCGATGGTCGCCGGGATCACCGCCGAGTGGAAGGCCGCCAAGCAGGCCGAACTCCCCCTGGGCCGCTTCGGCCGCCCGGAGGAGGTGGCCCCCACCGCCGTCCTGCTGGCCGGCGATCCGGGCGGCAATCTGTACGTCGGCCAGACGCTGGGGCCCAACAGCGGCGACGTCATGCCGTAAGGAGACAGGAGGCGACGGGATGTGCGGGGCGTGTGGTGAGCGCGGGACGCTCGACTGGGCCCGGCCGTGGACCAGCGGCGTGACCGCCCGGCGGGCCGTCGCCGTCGCGGCGGCGCGCGCGGCCCACCGGCCCGGCCTGCGGGTGATGGCGGACAGCGGCGGGTGGCTGGTGAGCGGGCCGACCGGCGGCGCCGCCGCCTGCGACGGCCTCGGCGCGCTCGTCGCGGCCCTGCGGCGGTTCGGCGCGGCGGACGCGCCCGCGCCACCGGCCCCCGCCCGGCCCTCCGGGCCGCTGGCGGTGCCGGGCGGGAGGGACGGCCGTACCGGGGTCGTGCTGCGCGTCGGCCCCGGCGGGTCGGGCTGCCCCGACGCGGCGCTGGACGGCGCGGGCGAGGTGGCGCTGGTGGACTCCGAGGCCACGGCCCGCGCCGTACTGGCCGGCCTCGCCTCGCCCCGCTGGTCGCCGCGCCGCTTTCTGCGGCGGGTGGAGGGCGTAGCCGCGGCCTGGGGGCGCCCGGTGTCCGGTACGGCCCGCGAGCCCGCCGGACTCGCCGCCGACGTACTGCTCCGGCTGGAGTGGGCGCGGCAGAGCGGACGGCTGGACGGCGACGCCGTCGCGGTGCGCGGCCCGCTCGGGCCGGGCGCGGATTACGACGTGGAGATCCGCGACGGGCACGTGGTGCGGGCCGTGACCACCTACGGGTCGAACCGCGCGATCGGCGCCACCACCGCGTCGGTCAGCGCCGCCAGGTCCTTCGGGGACAGTTCGACCTCCAGGCCCCGGCGGCCCGCCGAGACGCAGACCGTCTCGTGGCCGTCGGCGGAGGCGTCCAGCGCGGTCGGCAGCCGCTTGCGCTGGCCGAGCGGGGAGATGCCGCCGCGGACGTAGCCCGTGGTGCGCTCGGCCGCCGCCGGGTCCGCCATGGTGGCTCGCTTGCCGCCGACCGCGGCGGCGAGCGCCTTGAGGTCGAGCGAGGCCGATACGGGCACGATGGCGACCGTGAGCCGGTCGTCGACGCTCGCGATGAGGGTCTTGAACACCCGGCCCGGCTCCACGCCCAGCGCCCGCGCGGCCTCCTCGCCGTACGAGGGGGCGGCCGGGTCGTGGTCGTAGGAGTGCACGGTGAAGGCCGTGCCCGCCGCGGTGAGGGCGGTGGTGGCCGGGGTGCCGGTGGATCCGGAGGAGTTCTTCTTGGTCTTCTTCGCCATGGCTGGAGTGAGTCGGCGTCAGTTGGGGCTGGTGGGGTGGCGGGTGAGGTCGACGGCGGGCAGGGACGGGAGCTTACCGATGACCGCGCTCTCGGAGCGCAGCATTTTCAGCTCCTCGGCCAGCCGGCTCGCCGTATCGGGCGCCTGGAGCAGCCGCTGCTTGGCCGGGGTGTCGAGCACGGCGGCGGCCGCGACCAGGTAGGAGAGCACCGAGGGCTCGCCCGGCAGGTCCTGTTCGGCGGCGAGGGTGCGCTCCCGGGCGCCCGCCAGTCGCTTCTGGTACGTGCGGAAGGCCCGTACCACCCCGGAGGCCAGCGCCCCGGCACCGTCGCCCGGCTCCTCCTCCAATTCGTTGACCTCGCCCATCAGATAGGGGCCCGTGGAGTCCACGGACAGCAGCTCGAACCGGGTGGTGCCGGTGGCCAGCACCTCGAAGGTGCCGTCCTCCTGCTCCCGGATGGTGGCCGCGTCCGCGACACAGCCCACCCCGTAGAACGACTTGGCCGGGTCCGGGCCGAAGCCCGCCGCCGGGCCCCGGTCGGGCGTGGGCGCCGACTCCGGGAGGCCGATCGCACTGGGCGCGACCTCGTGGCCGTCCCTGATGGCGATCACCCCGAACCGGCGCGGGGCGTCCTCGGGAAGCGCCGAAAGATCGCGCATCAGGGAGCGGTACCGCTGTTCGAAGACGTTCAGGGGCATGACGAGCCCCGGGAACAGCACCGTGTTCAGCGGGAAGAGCGGAAGGCGCGCGGAGGTCACGGGGTGTAAGCCTAATGGCCTCACGCGCGTCTCTTCACTGACGGCGCAGCAGCCGGGACGCACCGGCGGCCACGGTGGTGGCCAGCACCCAGCCGAGCAGGATCATCACGATGGACGCCCACTGGATCGCGCCCGCGGGTTTCCAGTAGCCGTCCTGGCCCAGATCGATGACCGGGATCAGCAGATCGAGTGCGTAGAGCGAGGCGTTCCAGTGCGGGGTCTCACCCGGTTTGATGGCCTCCGGTCTGTTGTGCGCGAAGAACACCGAGCCGATGGCCCACAGCACCGCCATCCACACCGCCGCCCGGCCGGGCCGGTAGCCGTAGGCCACCGTCCAGTCCTGCAGATAGCCCCACATCTTCCCGGCGAGCGGCAGCGTCTCGCGGCGCCGCCGCTGCTTGGCGAGCAGCACCTCGCGCGCGTCGGCGTCCTCGCCGCTGGCCCGCATCGTGTTGGCCAGCATCTCGTACGGCTCGGGCGCGTACTCGGGGGTCGCGGCGGCCACCCACTCCAGCCGCCGGGACAGCGGGAAGTGGCCGCGCGGGATCAGGTTCTCGTAGCAGAAGCCCGCCATGGTCAGCCCGCCCGGGCCCGGCCAGCTCACCGACTTGTCGACCAGGTTGACCACCCGGGCGCCGGAGAGGATCACCCGCCCGCGCTGCGGCCGCTCGCCCAGGAAGCGCAGCTCGGGCGTCTGTACCCGGCGCAGCGACAGCTCCTGGTCGTTCTCCATCACGAAGCGCGCCTGGTCGAAGTCGATGGCGTCGCCGATCCGCCCGTCGTCCAGCCGGATCCCGCCCTCGCATTCGAAGCGCTGGATGCGGGTGCCGCGGGTCGGCGTGCTGGTGGTGCCGTAGGGCGGCGTCGAACCGCTGGAGTAGGTGCTCACCCCGCCCGCGGTGAGGTACAGGCTGCGCTCGACGGTCAGCTGCGGCGCGTTCAGCGCCCGCCGCCCGTACGGGTTGCGCAGCCGGCTGCCGCGCAGGCTGAGCGACACGCCGATCTGGGCGCCGCGCAGACTGATCTCGCCGTACGACTCGATCATGTCGGCCTGGAAGTCCTGGGCCACGGTCAGCCCGTCGGCCGTGATCGACATGCCCCGGCGGTCCCGGCGCACGATGAGCTGGTTCAGGAGTAAATCGGTGCCGATGTGGGCGTCGGTGAGCCGGATGCCGTGGTCGACCACGCAGCGCGGCAGATGCAGATCGCCCTCGGTGCTCAGCCGGGCCGCTTCCAGCCGGGGGAGCGAGCAGCCCACCAGGCGGAGCGTGGTGAAGTGGGATTCCGGCAGCAGCACCTCCCGCTCGAAGCGGCAGTTCTTCAGCTCCACATACGGGTCGATGGTGCCGCCCGCCAGGTCGAGGGTGCCGGTGATGTGCACCCCGTTCAGCTTGAGCGCCGCCACCCGGCCCGGCTGGGCGGGCGGCCCGTCCAGCAGCAGCAGGGCCACGACCCGGGCGCGCACACTGCGCTCCGGGCCCCAGGCGTACGGTCCTGAGGGGTCGTTCCGCTGGGGGTGGGAGGTGCGCAGATCGTGCGTACTGCCGTTGCGGAACGCCTGCCACATGCCCCACTCGGCGGTGGTCAGGTCGAGCCCGGGGGGAGGATCGCCGTCGCGTGGCTCGGTCACAGCCGTGTCGCCTCCTGTCCTCCGTATCCCCGTACGGATCCACATTCCCGCTGAGTAACCGCTTGAACGCCAACGGTCAGGATCAACTTAGGGGTTCCGTATCACTCACTGATACGGGGGGCGGGACGCCGGAACACGTCTGAGACAATTGATCGCGTGATCTCCCGTATCGATCTGCGCGGCGCCGCCTTCCCGGGCGGCGGAATCGACCGCGACCTGCTGCCCCGTGCCGAGCTCGACGTCGAGGCCGCCCTGGAGAAGGTGCGACCCATCTGCGACGACGTGCGCCATCGCGGCACCGCTGCACTGATCGAGTACGCGCATCGGTTCGACGGCGTGACCATGGAACGGGTGCGGGTGCCCGCCGAGGCGCTGACCCGCGCCCTCGACGAGCTGGACCCGGCCGTGCGCGCGGCCCTGGAGGAGTCCATCCGGCGGGCCCGGCTGGTCCACCGGGAGCAGCGGCGCGCCGACCACACCACGCAGGTCGTGCCGGGCGGCACGGTCACCGAGCGCTGGGTGCCCGTCGAGCGGGTCGGGCTGTACGCACCGGGCGGGCGGTCCGTCTACCCGTCGTCCGTTGTGATGAATGTGGTGCCCGCGCAGGAGGCCGGGGTCGCCTCGATGGCGGTCGCCTCCCCGCCGCAGGCGGAGTTCGGCGGGCTGCCGCACCCCACGATCCTGGCGGCCTGCGCGCTGCTCGGCGTCGACGAGGTGTACGCGGCGGGCGGTGCCCAGGCGGTCGCGATGTTCGCGTACGGCACCGAGGAGTGCCGTCCGGTCGCCATGGTCACCGGGCCCGGCAACATCTGGGTCGCCGCCGCCAAGCGGCTGCTCAAGGGCCGCATCGGCATCGACGCCGAGGCGGGCCCCACCGAGATCGCCATCCTCGCCGACGCCACCGCCGACCCGGTGCACGTCGCCGCCGACCTGATCAGCCAGGCCGAGCACGACCCACTGGCCGCCTCGGTGCTGGTCACCGACTCCGAGGAGCTGGCCACCGCGGTCGAGAAGGAGCTCGCGGTCCAGGTCGCGGCCACCAAGCACGTCGAGGACCGCATCGCCCCGGCGCTGGCCGGGCGGCAGTCCGGCATCGTGCTGGTCGACGGCCTCGACCAGGGCCTCGCGGTGGTCGACGCGTACGCGGCCGAGCACCTGGAGATCCAGACCGAGGACGCGGCGGCGGTCGCGGCCCGGGTGCGCAACGCCGGGGCGATCTTCGTCGGCGCGTACGCACCGGTGTCGCTCGGCGACTACGCGGCGGGCTCCAACCACGTCCTGCCCACCGGCGGCTGCGCCTGCCACTCCTCCGGCCTGTCGGTGCAGTCCTTCCTGCGCGGCATCCACGTCGTGGATTACACCCGCGAGGCGCTGGCCGAGGTCGCGGGCCATGTGGTGACGCTCGCCGACGCGGAGGACCTGCCCGCGCACGGCGCGGCGGTGAAGGCACGGTTCGACTGGAAGGTACCTGGGAGCAAGTGACCGGGATTGACGATCTGCCCATCCGGGACGAGCTGCGCGGCAAGTCCCCGTACGGCGCGCCGCAGCTGGACGTCCCCGTACGGCTGAACACCAACGAGAACCCCTATCCGCTGCCCGAGCCGCTGGTGGAGCGGATCGCCGAGCGGGTCACCGAGGCGGCCCGCCGGCTCAACCGCTACCCGGACCGGGACGCGGTCGAGCTGCGCACCGAGCTGGCCCGCTACCTCACCCGTACGGCGGGTCTCGCGGTGGGACCCGAGCAGGTGTGGGCGGCCAACGGCTCCAACGAGGTGCTGCAGCAGCTGCTGCAGACCTTCGGCGGGCCGGGGCGCACCGCGATCGGCTTCGAGCCCTCGTACTCGATGCACGCGCTGATCTCGCGCGGCACCGGCACCGGCTGGATCTCCGGCCCGCGCAACGACGACTTCACCATCGACGTCGGGGCCGCCTGCCAGGTGATCGCCGAGCGCAAGCCCGACGTCGTCTTCATCACCTCGCCGAACAACCCGACCGGCACCGCCGTCGGGGCCGAGACGGTGCTCGCGCTGTACGAGGCGGCGCAGGCCGCCAAGCCGTCGCTGGTGGTCGTGGACGAGGCGTACGCCGAGTTCAGCCACCGCCCGTCGCTGCTGCCGCTGATCGAGGGCCGCCCGCATCTGGTGCTCTCCCGGACGATGTCCAAGGCGTTCGGCGCCGCCGGGCTGCGGCTGGGCTACCTCGCCGCCCATCCGGCCGTGGTCGACGCCGTGCAGCTGGTGCGGCTGCCGTACCACCTGTCCGCCGTCACCCAGGCCACCGCGCTGGCCGCCCTGGAGCACACCGATACGCTGCTCGGGTACGTCGACGCGCTCAAGAGCGAGCGCGACCGGCTGGTGCGGGAGCTGCGCGCCCTTGGCTGCGACGTGACCGACTCGGACGCCAACTTCGTCCAGTTCGGACGCTTCGAGGACGCCCACGCCGCCTGGCAGACCCTGCTGGACCACGGCGTGCTGGTCCGGGACAACGGCGTACCGGGCCGGCTGCGGGTCACCGCGGGCACCCCGACCGAGAACGACGCGTTCCTCGACGCGGTTCGCGAGCTGATGAAGGAGAAGAGCGCATGACCCGCGTGGGCCGCGTGGAGCGCACCACCAAGGAGACCTCGGTCGTCGTCGAGATCGACCTCGACGGCACCGGCCAGGTCGACGTGTCGACCGGCGTCGGCTTCTACGACCACATGCTCGACCAGCTCGGCCGCCACGGCCTCTTCGACCTCACGGTCAAGACCGAGGGCGACCTGCACATCGACACCCACCACACCATCGAGGACACCGCCCTCGCGCTCGGCGCCGCCTTCAAGCAGGCGCTCGGCGACAAGACGGGCATCTACCGCTTCGGCAACTGCACCGTGCCGCTGGACGAGTCGCTGGCCCAGGTGACCGTCGACCTCTCCGGCCGCCCGTACCTCGTGCACACCGAGCCGGAGAACATCGCGCCGATGATCGGCGCTTACGACACCACGATGACGCGGCACATCCTGGAGTCCTTCGTCGCCCAGGCGCAGATCGCCCTGCACGTCCACGTGCCCTACGGGCGCAACGCGCACCACATCGTGGAGTGCCAGTTCAAGGCGCTCGCCCGGGCGCTGCGGTACGCGAGCGAGCGCGACCCGCGCGCCGCCGGGATCCTCCCCTCCACGAAGGGCGCCCTCTGAATGAACGGGCTGTCGACCGTCTTCATCCTGCTCGGGCTGTTCCTCCTCGGCGGCGTCATCTCCTTCGCCAAGCAGGGGCTGCCCAAGGGCGTGATCGTGCTGCTGGGAGTGGGCGCCACGATGTCGCTGCTGGCCGGGATCCTTCGGCTGGAGGTATGGAATTGAGCAGCAGTGCGAAGAGCGTGATCGTTTTCGATTACGGCTTCGGCAATGTCCGCTCCGCCGAGCGGGCCCTCGCCCATGTCGGCGCGGACGTCGAGATCAGCCGCGACTACGACAAGGCCATGGCCGCCGACGGCCTCCTCGTCCCCGGCGTCGGCGCCTTCAGCGCCTGCATGAAGGGGCTGCGCGAGGCGCGCGGCGACTGGATCGTGGGCCGCAGGCTGGCCGGCGGCCGCCCGGTCATGGGCATCTGCGTCGGCATGCAGATCCTCTTCGGCCGCGGCATCGAGCACGGCGTCGAGGCCGAGGGCCTGGACGAATGGCCCGGCACCGTCGAACCGCTGCGCGCCCCCGTCGTCCCCCACATGGGCTGGAACACGGTCACCGCGCCCGGCGACTCGCGGCTCTTCGCGGGGCTGGACAAGGAGGAGCGCTACTACTTCGTGCACTCCTACGCCGTCCGCACCTGGGAGCTGGAGGTCGGCAACCCGCACATGCCCGGCCCCAAGGTCAGCTGGACCACCCACGGTGAGCCGTTCGTGGCCGCCGTGGAGAACGGCCCGCTGTGGGCCACCCAGTTCCACCCCGAGAAGTCCGGCGACGCCGGGGCCCGCCTGCTGCGCAACTGGCTCGACACGCTCTGACCGGCCCGTCCCGCCCGTACCCGCTCCGTCCTCACCGTAAGGTTCCCGCATGCCAACGCACCGCCTCGAACTCCTCCCCGCCGTCGACGTCCGCGACGGCCAGGCCGTCCGCCTCGTCCACGGCGAGTCCGGCTCCGAGACGTCGTACGGCGACCCGATGGAGGCCGCCCTCGCCTGGCAGCGGGCCGGCGCCGAGTGGCTGCACCTGGTGGACCTCGACGCCGCCTTCGGCACCGGCGACAACCGCGAGCAGATCGCCCAGGTCGCCCGCGCCATGGACCTCAAGGTCGAGCTGTCCGGCGGCATCCGCGACGACGCCTCGCTCGCCGCCGCCCTCGCCACCGGCTGCACCCGCGTCAACCTCGGCACCGCCGCCCTGGAGACCCCCGAATGGGTCGCCAAGGTCATCGCCGAGCACGGCGACAAGATCGCCGTCGGCCTCGACGTCCGCGGCACCACCCTGCGCGGCCGCGGCTGGACCCGCGACGGCGGCGACCTGTACGAAACCCTCGCCCGCCTCGACTCCGAGGGCTGCGCCCGCTACGTCGTCACCGACATCGCCAAGGACGGCACCCTCCAGGGCCCCAACCTGGAGCTGCTGCGGGGCGTCTGCGCCGCGACGCCCAAGCCCGTCGTCGCCTCCGGCGGCGTTTCCTCGCTGGATGACCTGCGCGCCCTTGCGACCCTGGTACCGGAAGGTGTCGAGGGCGCCATCGTGGGCAAGGCGCTCTACGCCAAGGCGTTCACCTTGGAAGAGGCGTTGGAGGCGGTATCCGCATGACCCCACCCGATAGCTCGGCCGAGAACCCGCGCGAGAGCTCACCCGAGGTCCCGCCCGGGGCGACCACGCGGCGCGTGCAGACCGGCAGCCCCTGGGAGGAGAGCATCGGCTTCGCCCGGGCCGTCGCCGCCGGGGACCTGGTGCTCGTCTCCGGCACCATGCCGCTCGCGGAGCGCGGCGTCCTGGAGGGCGAGGGCGACCCGTACGAGCAGACGCTCGCCGCCTTCGGGCACGCCCTCGACGCGCTGAAGGAATTCGGCCTCGGCGTCGAATCGGTCATCCGCACCCGCATGTACCTCACCCACGCCCGCGACGTGGACGAGGCGGGCCGTGCCCACAAGCAGATCTTCGACGCCGTACGCCCCGCCGCGACCCTCGTCGTGGTATCCGGCTTCGTCGACTCGCGCGTGCTGGTGGAAGTCGAACTGGAAGCATTCCGAGGAGCCCGAGCGTCATGACCCTGGCGGTCCGAGTCATCCCCTGCCTGGACGTGGACAACGGCCGGGTCGTCAAGGGCGTCAACTTCCAGAACCTGCGGGACGCCGGTGACCCCGTCGAGATGGCCCGGATCTACGGCCAGGAGGGCGCCGACGAGCTGACCTTCCTCGACATCACCGCCTCCTCCGGCGACCGCGAGACCACCTACGACGTGGTGCGCCGCACCGCCGAGCAGGTCTTCATCCCGCTGACCGTGGGCGGCGGCGTCCGCACCCCCGAGGACGTCGACAAGCTGCTGCGCGCCGGAGCGGACAAGGTCGGCGTCAACACCGCCGCCATCGCCCGGCCCGACCTCATCCGCGAGATCGCCGAGCGCTTCGGCAGCCAGGTCCTCGTCCTGTCGGTCGATGCCCGCCGCTGCCCGGCCGGCACGGAGACCGCGTCCGGCTACGAGGTCACCACCCACGGCGGCCGCCGCGGCACCGGCATCGACGCCGTGGAGTGGGCCCACCGCGCGGCCGAGCTGGGCGCCGGGGAGATCCTGCTGAACTCGATGGACGCGGACGGCACCAAGGACGGCTACGACACGGCGATGATCGAGGCCGTCCGCGAGCACGTCACCATCCCCGTCATCGCCAGCGGCGGCGCGGGCAAGCTCGCCGACTTCGCCCCGGCCGTCGCGGCGGGCGCGGACGCGGTGCTGGCCGCCTCCGTCTTCCACTTCGGCGACCTGCGCATCGGCGAGGTCAAGGGCGCGCTGCGGGACGCCGGGCACCCGGTCCGCTGAGGACGTGACGCACCGCGGCGGGGGCCATCGTGGCCCCCGCCGCGGTGCGAGTCAGGGTTACGGCCGCTCGCGGTAGTGGTCGACTATCCCGCGCTTGAGAACGGCGAACTCCTCCAGCATGTCGCCCTTCTTGCCCGCCCCGAAGTCCTTCGTCCGGTAGCTGCGCTCGCCGAGGTAGGCGAGGCTGTCCCGGTCGAAGACCCACTCGGTGATGATCCCCGTCCGCTTGTCGACGCGGGCGATGCCGACCCCATGGCGGCCCGCCGCGTCCACCGCGTCATCGAGCCGCTTCACCCCGGGGATCTTCGCGGCGGCCTTGTAGAGGGCGGCGGCGGTCCGCGGCGGCATCACCGTCCCCACCAGGGAGCCGATCTGCTCGAAGACGGCCTGCGCCTTCTCCTGCCCCTCGCTCGCCTCGGTCATCCGGTCCAGCTCCTCGAGCAGGACGTCCGGGTCGGTCGGCAGGGAGGCCAGCCACTGGTACGTGGGACGGTCGATGCCCGCCGGAGACCCGCCCAGTTCGTAGGTGTTGCCGTAGCCCCCGTTCTCATAGAACTCGCCGGTCTTGTGGATCCGCTTCACCTGCTGCGACTTCCAGACCTCGAGCTTGCTCCGCGGCTCCATGGTGGAGGAGCCGTCCTCCTTCATCTCGGCCCCGGCCGTCAGGCTCTTGACGTAGACGAACTGGTCCTCGCGCACCGGCTCGACGTCCGACTTCGCCGCGGTCCCGGCGATCCGGTCGAGCAGGACGGTGGCGGTCTCGTGGGGCCGGGCGGTGGTGTCGCCGGACGCCCCGCCCCCGGTGAAGGCGACGGCCAGCACCCCGGCCAGCGCCAGCCCCGCGGCGGGCATCAGCACGGCCGGGCGCAGCAGCCGCTGCCGGGCCTTCGGGGCCGGGGCGGTGTTCCGGTCGGCGGCGGCGTCGGCGGCGTCGTCGTTGATCAGCTGCATCAAACGGTCCTTGTGGTGGAGGTACGGAGCGGAGGGCACGTCCCGCTCTCCCGGGACGGGAGGAAGCAGCCGGGCAAGTTCCTCGCACGTCGTGTTCTCGTACGCGGCGTCCTCGCGCTCGGGCCTCATCGGGGGTCCTCCTGAAACTCCTGAAACGGCACGGCCGCGAACGCGGCCTCGCCCTGTACCTCTCCGCGGCGGCGCGGCGGTTCCTGCTCTTTCTTCTTGTCCTCCGCGAGCCGCTGTTCGGCGAGCTTGCGCAGCCGGGCGCGGGCCCGGGACAGCCGCGAACGCACCGTCCCCACCGGAATCCCCATCGCCTCGGCCGCCTGCGCGTAGTCCAGCCCCGACCACACGCACAGCGCCAGCACCTCCTGCTCCCCGCGCCGCAGACGGCCGTACACCTCCCGTACGGCGGCCAGTTGGCGGGTGTCGTCGATCCGGCCCGCCGCCTCCTCCGCGAAGTCCGCCACCGGGGCGGGCGCGGGGCGGCGGGCCAGAAAGGCCAGACGGCGGCCGAGGCCCCGGTTGGCGTTGCGCGCCTTGTTCGTCGCCACGCCCAGCAGCCACGGCTTCAGCGTGCCGTCGCCCGGCTCCAGTTGCTCCCGGCCGCGCCAGGCGTCGAGGAACGTGTCCCCCATCACCTCCTCCGCGACCGACCAGTCGCCGGTCAGCCGGAAGGCGTGGTTGTAGACGCTCCGCGCATGCTCCTCGTACAGCTCCGCGAACGCCTCGCGGTCACCCGCCCGTATGCGCTCGCGCAGGCCCTCAGTCATCTCGTTTACACCTCACACCCCTGCCTCTCCGCACGAGGTGTGAGGTTCCCGTGACCTGTGCCACACAAGGGGGGTGCTCAGCCCACCCGGATCGTCGGTTCGTGACGGACGGGGAAGTTCACCGAGTTGGCGATGAAACACGACTGATGCGCGTCGTGGTGCGCCGTACGGGCGCGCTCCACCATCGCCGCGTCCGCGACGGTGACCACCGGACGCAGCACCACCTCGGTGAAGTGGCCGTTGTACCCCGCCGTCTCCTCCATGACCCCGGTGGCCTCGTCCTCATACGCCGTCACCGTCACGCCGTCGCGGGCGCAGACGGACAGATACGACAGCATGTGGCACTGCGAGAGCGCGATGACCAGGAACTCCTCCGGATTCCAGCGCTCCGGATCGCCGAGGAACGCCGGATCGGCGCTGCCCTGGAGGGTCGGCTTGCCGTCACCGATGACATCGTGCGCCCGCCCGTAGCCCCGGTATCCGCTACCGGTGCCGGTCCCGAGGTTGCCCGTCCAGCGGACGGTGGTGCGGTAAGCGTGCTGTTTTCCCATCGGTCTGCTGCTCCTCATGGCCGTGGTGGGCGCTCATGATCCCACCCCCTCCGGCCGGTCCGTGGCGAAGGCGGTGCGGAAGGCGGTCAGGGCGTCGTCGGGGTCGTCGCGGGCCCAGGCTTCGAGGGCGACGACGCCGGTGTAGCCGAGGTCGTGGAGGGCGGCGGCGATGGCGGGGTAGTGGATTTCGCCGGTGCCCGGTTCGCAGCGGCCGGGGACGTCGGCGACCTGGATCTCGCCGACGTACGGCAGGGCCTCGCGGCACAGTTCGATGAGGTTCCCCTCGCCGATCTGGGCGTGGTAGAGGTCCAGGTTCAGCCGCAGGCAGGGGCTGTCGACGGCGCGGACGAGGGCGAGGGTGTCGGCGGCGCGGGCGAAGGGGGTGCCCGGGTGATCGACGGCGAGGTTGAGGTTTTCGAGGGTGAAGACGCGTCCGGCGGCCGCGCCGAGGCCGGCGACGCGGCGCAGGGTGTCGGCGGCGGTGAGCCACATCGCGGGGGTGGTCCGGTGGACGGGGCGTACGGGCAGGCCGTGGGGGTCCAGCCCGGTGCCGTGGAGGTTGAGGCGGGGGCAGTCCAGGCGCTCGGCGACGGCGAGGGACCGACGGGCCGAGGAGAGCAGGGCGTCGATGCCGTCGGGGTCGGTGAGATCGCCGGTGAGGTAGCCGGTCATGGAGGAGAACGTGGCGCCGGTGGCGGCGAGGGCGTCGATGTCCTTGGTGGACCAGTCCCAGATCTCGACCTGGAACCCGTGGTCGGCGATGCGGCGGACCCGTTCGGCGAA
This sequence comes from Streptomyces sp. NPDC019937, assembly GCF_040631655.1. Taxonomy (NCBI): domain Bacteria; kingdom Bacillati; phylum Actinomycetota; class Actinomycetes; order Kitasatosporales; family Streptomycetaceae; genus Streptomyces; species Streptomyces sp. NPDC019937. The sequence goes on along the minus strand of NZ_JBEYAL010000034.1, from coordinate 80,882 downwards.
CGGCAGGTCGAGGTAGAGCGTTTCGGCGCTGGCGGCGAGGGTGAAGGCGCTCATGCCGTCACCTCGGCGAGCTCGACGGGGGCCGAGGTCTCGACGCTGCGGATGGCGGCCAGGGCGACGGACAGCGCCCGGCGGGCGTCGGCGCCGGTCACGGGCGGGGGCGTGCCATGGCGGACGGCGTCGGTGAAGGCGGTGAGTTCGGCGAGGTAGGCCGCGCGCAGCAGGTCCGTATCGCGCCGGGCGGTGTCGGCGTGCAGGCCCTCGGGGCCGTAGTAGGTCATGTCGCTGCTGCGGCCGCTTCCGGCGGTGACCATGCCGCCGGAGCCGAAGACCTCGGCGCGCACGTCGTAGCCGTACAGGGCGGAGAAGGACGCCTCGGCGGTGGCGATGGCGCCGTTGTCGAAGCGGATCGTCACCACGGCGGTGTCGAGGTGGCCGTCGGCCTTGGCGTCGGGGCGGATCAGGGCGTCGGCGGTGGCGTGGACGCGGACGGGGGCGGCGCCGGGGTTGAGCCAGCACAGGGTGTCGAAGTCGTGGATGAGGGTTTCCAGGAAGATCGTCCACCGGGGGATGCGGGCCGGGTCGGCGGTGAACGGGCCCGGGTCGCGGGTGAGGGAGCGCAGCAGCTGCGGGGTGCCGGTGCGGCCGTCGTCGACGGCGGCGCGGGCGGCGGCGAAACCGGGGGCGAAGCGGCGGTTGAACCCCACCTGCAGGACCACGCCCGCGTCCCGCGCGGCGGCGATGGCGCGGTCGGCGTCCGCCAGGGTCACCGCCATCGGCTTCTCCACGAACACATGCTTTCCGGCCTCGGCCGCCGCCACGACCAGGCTGGTGTGGGCCCGGGCGGGGGCGGTGATCAGCACACCGTCGATGTCGTCCCGGCCGAGGACGGCAGCGGGGTCGGTGGTGGCCGACGGGGCGCCGAGGGCGGCCGCGAGGCGTTCGGCGGCACCGGGCACCGGATCGGCGACGGCGGTCAGCGCGGCGCCGGGACGGTGCCGGGCCACGAGTCCGGCGTGGTGGGTGCCGATGCGGCCCGCGCCGATCGTGGCCAGCCGCACGGTGTCGGTGACGGTCATATGCGTAACTCCCCTGGGGCCTCGTACCGTGGGTATAACTAGTACGTTCTAGTCGCAGGACCGTAGAGCGAGGACGGGGCGCCGGTCAAGAGATCGATATGCTCGGACGCGGTCGGCCGGGACATCGGCCAGGATGGCGTTTCGGCAGGGCAGGGGTGACGGGAGTGACCGACGAGGCGGGCGGCGCGCGGCCGACCATGGCCGATGTCGCACGGGCCGCCGGTATCTCCACCGCGCTGGTCTCGATCGTGATGCGCGGCGTACCGGGCGCCAGCGACGCCACCCGCAAACGCGTGCTGAGGATCGCCGACGAGATGGGGTACGTCCCCGACCAGCGCGCCCGCAAACTGCGCCAGAGCAGTTCACGGCTGCTCGGCGTCACCTTCGAACTCCAGCAGCCCTTCCACGGCGACCTCGTGGAGCAGATCTACGCCGCAGCCGCCCGGCGCGGCTACGACGTGACGCTCAGCGCCGTGGCGCCCAGCCGTGAGGAGACCACCGCGGTGAGCGCCCTGCTGCGCGAGCGGTGCGAGGCGGCCATCCTGCTGGGCAGCGGGCTCGGTACGGAGGAGCTGGCCCGGCTGGCCGGCCGGCTGCCGACGCTGCTGGTCGCCCGCCACACCGATGTCCCCGGCGTGGGCGTCGTACGCGGCGACGACCACGCGGGCGTCGCGCTCGCCGTCGACCACCTCGCCGCCCTCGGCCACCGGCGCATCGCGCACATCGACGGGGCCGGGGCCCCCGGAAGCTCCGACCGCCGCTTCGGCTTCCTCGAGGCCATGGGGCGGCACGGGCTGCAGGACTCGGCCGAGGTGCTGACCGGCGGGCTCACCGAGACCGCGGGGGCGCAGGGCATGCGCTATCTGCTGGACCGCGAGACCCCGCCCACGGCCGTCGTCGCCTTCAACGACCGCTGCGCCACGGGCGTGCTGGACGTCCTCGGGCGGGAGGGCCGCGCGGTGCCCGGGGAGATCTCGGTGGTCGGGTACGACGACTCGCGGCTGGCCAAGTTCCCGCATGTGCGGATGACGACGGTGTCACAGGACGCGGCCCGGCTCGCGGAGGCCGCGGTGAGCGGGGCGCTGGACCTGGTGGCGGGCCGGGAGGCGGTCGAGAGCGTGTTCGCGCCCCACCTGGTGGAGCGCGCCACCACCGGCCCGGCGCCCAGGACCGCCTAGAACGTACTAGCCACCCGGCTGGAGCGGTGGGTCCTCGATGTCCTGGCGGATGAGCCACTGGACGAACGTGCGCCCCTCCGGGGTCATATGGGCCTCGCCCTCGCGCTGCAGCAGATAGTGGGCCTGGCGCAACGGCACCAGACGGTCGTGGAGCACGACGAGCCGGCCGTCGCGGACGGCGGCGCGCGCGAAGCGCTCGGGGACCAGGGCGCAGTGCAGCCCGGAGGCGGCGAACTGGGTCGCGGCCACGGTGGTGTCGAGCGTGATGGTCGCCTCCACGCCCCGCGAGGGCGGCGGGGTGTGCGGGAACAGCCGCTGCCAGAGGTCGTCGTAGCCGATGACGTGCACCCGCGGCCGGTGCTCCAGGTCGGCGGGCCCCGTCAGCGGTCCGTACGCCTCCAGATGGGCGGGGGAGCCGACCACCACGGCCTGGTCCTCGTGCAGCAGATCGGCGGTGAACCCGGCCCAGCGGCCGTTGCCGTGACGGATCTCCAGGTCCACCTCGTGCGGCGGGACCTCGTTCGCCCAGATCGCGGTCACCACCCGCAGGTCGATGTGCGGATAGCAGTCGTGGAAGTCCTGGAGGCGGGGCATCAGCCAGGTCATGGCGTACGAGACCTGCACCCGCACGGTCAGCCGGCCACGCCCGGCCGCCGGGCCGAACAGCCCGGTGGTGCCCGCCGACAGATCGTCGAACGCGCCCCGCACGATGGGCAGATACGCCTGGCCCATCGGCGTCAGCCGGATGCTGCGCGCCTGGCGCTCGAACAGCGCGATCCCCAGACGCGCCTCCAGCACCCGGATGCGCTGGCTCACCGCCGAGGACGACAGGCCCAGCTCATCGGCGGCCGCCGTGATGCTGCCGAGCCGCGCGGTCGCCTCGTAGGCCAGCAGACCGGGCAGCGGGGGGAGGGGCGTACGCACGGTCGGCGACGCTACGCGGCGCCCGGCCGGCCGGGCAAGGGCGAGCGACACATTTCGGGGGTCTCAGGCCCCTGCCGACAGGTTTGACGGGTACTTCCCGCCGCTCGGAGACTGTCGGCATGGCCTACCTCCTCCTTCTGGCCGCCATCACCGCCGAATTGATCGGCACCAGTCTCCTCAAATCCACCGCGGGCTTCTCCCGCCCCGGGCCCGCCCTGGCCTGCCTCGCCTCGTACGCGGTGGCGTGCTTCCTGCTGGCCCGGGCGATCCACGACGGGATGCAGGTCGGCGTGGGCTACGCCCTGTGGTCGGGCCTCGGCACGGCCCTCATCGTGGTGATCGGTCTGCTCTTCCTGGGCGAACCGCTCACCGCGGCGAAGGCGCTGGGCGTGGCCCTGGTGATCGGCGGCGTCGTCACGCTCAACCTCGGCAGCACCCAGTGACGGCGCGCGGCTCGGACGCCGCGGATGCTCGGAAGCCTCAGACGCCGAGCTTGGCCTCCCGCACCGCGGCCACCGCCTCCTTGTCGCCGTCCAGTTCGACCCGGGCCGCCTTCTGCCGCCCGTACAGGAACAGCGCCAGCTCGCCGGGCTCGCCGGTGCCCGTGACCACCGGGACGCCGCGATGGGCGACCGCCGTGCGGCCGTCGGGGCGCCGCAGCACCAGGCCGACCGGGGACTTGCGGCCGAACACCCGCGCGACCCGCTCGGTGCGGGACCACAGCGCGTCGGCGAAGACGGGGTCGATCTCGCGCGGCGTCCAGTCCGGCTGGGCGCGGCGGACGTCCTCGGCGTGGACGTAGAACTCCACGGTGTTGGCCGCCTCGTCCACCTGCTTCATCGCGAAGGGCGACATCCGCGGCGGGCCGGTGCGGAAGAGCCGCACCAGCTCCTCGTACGGCTTCGCGGCGAACTCGGCCTGCACCCGGGTCAGCCGCTGCGCCAGCGGCTTGATCACCAGGCCACCGGCCGCGTCGGCGCGGCGCTCGCGCACCACGAGGTGGGCCGCCAGATCGCGGGTGGTCCAGCCCTCGCACAGCGTGGGGGCGTCGGGGCCCGCGTTCTCCAAGAGATCGGCGAGGAGCAGGCGTTCGCGCTTCGCGTGAGTGGACATACCGCCCACCCTACGGCCGACGCGCGCCGCCCGCCACGAGAAGGCCCCGAAGCGCCCCGGAGTGCCCCGGAGGGCGCTACTGCGGTATGGGTTCCTTCAGCTTGGCGCCGTCCTTGCCCGTGCTCACCGTCAGCGCGCACGAGACCCGGTCCTTGCCGTGCTCCGTGTACGTGCCCAGGGCCGGGTACAGGGCGTAGTAGTAATACTCCCGGCCGTCGTTGGGGACGCTCTTCAGCCGCTTCTCGGCGTCCGCCGCGCACAGCGAGAGCGCCTTGCGCTGGAGCGCCCGCTCGGAGGCGAAGTCCCCGCTCAGCGTCTCGTTGGAGATCACCTCGCCGTCGTGCGCGCGGTCGCACGAGCGCTTCTCGATCTTCGTCACGCTGCTGTCCATCGCCGGATGGTCGAAGCAGGTGCCCGGCTTGAGCACGGCATACGGCATCCGGCTGTCGGACGAGGCGGACTCCGAGGCCTCGGGGGACGGCGGAGCCTGGTCGTCCCCGCCGCCCAGCGGCGCGCCCCGGCCCGGGTCCTCCGCACCGCCCGCCGAGGCGGACGCGGCGGCCGACGGCGAGGAGAGGGGGCGGTTCGAGGTGGGGGGCGCGCCGGCCGCCTTGTCGTCGCCGCCGTCGTCCCGCGCCCCGAAGAACGCCACCCCGGCGACCACCGCCAGGCCCACCGCCACGCCGGTCACGATCGCGGCGGTCCGGGAACGGCCGGTGCCGGGCGGCCGTCCGCCCGGGGGCGGCGGAGGCGGGGGCGGACCGAAGCCGCCGGGGAGCGCGGGCGGCCCGGGCCGGGGCGACGGCACCAGCTGCCCCGGGTCGACCGGCGGCCCGAAAGTTCCCTGCGGCTGCGACGGCTGTGCCGGCTCCTGCGGCGGCGGAGGACCGAACCCCCCGCCGTTTCCAGGCCTGTTGGGGTCGTTCGACGGCGGCGGAAACGTCATGCCCGAAGCATGCCCCATCACCCCCGTATCCCGACCATCGGGCCCGGTCCTCCCGGCAGTGCAGAATGGTCGCATGACCGGCTCCGATCGTCCCTCCGCCCTCGACCCGGCCATCGCCGCCCGCCTCAAGCGCGGCGCCGACGGCCTCGTCCCCGCCATCGCCCAGCAGTACGACACCGGCGAGGTGCTGATGCTCGGCTGGATGGACGACGAGGCGCTGCACCGCACCCTCACCACCGGCCGCTGCACCTACTGGAGCCGCAGCCGCCGGGAGTACTGGGTCAAGGGCGACACCTCGGGCCACATCCAGCTGGTCAAGTCCGTCGCGCTCGACTGCGACGGCGACACCGTGCTCGTCCGGGTGGACCAGACCGGCGCCGCCTGCCACACCGGCGACCGCACCTGCTTCGACGCCGACGTCCTCCCGCTGGGCGAGTAGCGCGCCCCGCGACCGCCGCCCTGCCCCACGATCGCCCACTAGGCTCCCCAGCCATGACCCAGGACGCTGCCACGATGGACCTCGAGACCTTCCGCAAGCTGGCGGCCGACCGCCGTGTCATCCCCGTCACCCGCAAGCTGCTCGCGGACGGCGACACCCCGGTGGGCCTCTACCGCAAACTCGCCGCCGAGCGCCCGGGCACCTTCCTGCTCGAGTCCGCCGAGAACGGCCGCTCCTGGTCCCGCTACTCCTTCGTCGGCGTCCGCAGCGCCGCCACCCTCACCGAGCGCGACGGCCGCACCCACTGGCTGGGCACCCCGCCCGTCGGCGTCCCCACCGAGGGCGACCCGCTCGCCGCTCTGCGCGCCACGGTCGAAACCCTGCACACCCCGCGTGACCTGGGCGGCCTCGTCCATCTGCCGCCCTTCACCGGTGGCATGGTCGGCTACCTCGGCTACGACGTCGTCCGCCGACTGGAGAAGATCGGCGAGCACGGGCGGGACGATCTGCGGCTCCCCGAGCTGACCATGCTGCTCACCTCGGACCTCGCCGTCCTCGACCACTGGGACGGCACGGTGCTGCTGATCGCCAACGCGATCAACCACAACGACCTCGACACCGGCGTCGACGAGGCGTACGCGGACGCGGTGGCCCGGCTCGACGCGATGGCCGCCGACCTCGTACGGCCCGTCCCCACCGACCCCACCGCCCTGCCCCCGTCCGAGGTGCCCGAGTACACCGCGCTGTGGGGCGGCCCGGACTTCATGACGGCCGTCGACGACATCAAGGAGCGCATCCGCGCGGGCGAGGCCTTCCAGGTCGTCCCCTCGCAGCGCTTCGAGACGCCCTGCTCGGCCGGCGCGCTCGACGTCTACCGGGTGCTGCGGGCCACCAACCCCAGCCCCTATATGTACCTCTTCCGCTTCGAGGGCTTCGACGTGGTGGGCTCCAGCCCCGAGGCGCTGGTCAAGGTCGAGGACGGCAGCGCCATGCTGCACCCCATCGCCGGAACCCGGCCCCGCGGCGCCACCCCGCAGGAGGACGCCGCCCTCGCCGAGGAGCTGATGGCCGACCCCAAGGAGCGGGCCGAGCACCTGATGCTGGTCGACCTCGGCCGCAACGACCTGGGGCGGGTCTGCGAGCCCGGCAGCGTCGAGGTGGTCGACTTCATGTCGGTCGAGCGCTACAGCCATGTCATGCACATCGTCTCCACCGTCACCGGCAGGCTCGCGGAGGGGCGCACCGCCTACGACGTCCTCACCGCCTGCTTCCCCGCGGGCACCCTCTCCGGCGCCCCCAAGCCGCGCGCGATGCAGATCATCGAGGAGCTGGAGCCCAGCCGTCGCGGGCTGTACGGCGGCTGCGTCGGCTACCTCGACTTCGCGGGCGACTCCGACACCGCCATCGCCATCCGCACCGCGCTGCTGCGCGACGGCACGGCCTACGTGCAGGCGGGCGCCGGTGTCGTCGCCGACTCCGACCCGACGGCCGAGGACGCGGAGTGCCGCAACAAGGCGGCGGCGGTGCTGCGCGCGGTGCACGCGGCCAACCGCCTGGGCGGCCGGCAGGGGTAGCCCCGCGCCCGCCCCCGGATGCCCCTCGGGCGGGCGTGCGTTGGGCGTGGGGGATAGTGGTAGGCGTGAGTGCAGCAGCCGTACCCCCGCCCCGGGCCGAGAACGAGCCCTCCGCCCCCGCCGCGCGCGGCCGCCGAGCGGCGCGCGGCAGCCTCGCCGTCGCGCTGCTGTGCGGTGCGCTCGGCGCGGCACTCGTCCTGCTCGCCACCAGCCGCAAGTGGGCCCAGGGCACGGCCAGCGTCGCCCAGGGCTCCCTGGCGCAGAGCGCCAACGGCGACGACATCACCGGGCTGCCCGGTGCCCTCGCCGTCGTCGGCCTCGCCGCGCTGGTGGCCGTCTTCGCCGTACGGCGCGTCGGCCGCGTCGTCGTCTCCCTGCTGCTCGCCCTCAGCGGTACGGGCATCGTCATCAGCGCCGCCCTCGGGGCCTCCGACAAGGCGGCGCTCAAGGAGAAGGCGTCCAAGGTGACCGGCGTGGCGGGCAGCGCCATCCACGACGTGACGTACACCCCCTGGCCATGGGTCGCGCTGGCGGGCGGTGTGCTGCTGCTGCTCGCGGGCGTGCTCGCGCTGGCGTACGGGCGCCACTGGCCCGCCATGTCCGGGCGGTACGAGCGGGCCGGCGCGGAGAGCGGCCGGCGCGGGCGCCGCGCCCCCGCCGCCCCCGACCCGGACCGCCCCGAGGAGCTGTGGAAGGCCCTGGACCGGGGCGAGGACCCGACGCTTTCGCGGTAGACAGCGGGTGGACAGCCGGTGGGCACCCCCGCTCAAGGGCGCTTCCGGCATCGGGGACAATGGCGTGGGAGCTTCGCCCCACGCGCCCGGACCCAGGCGCTGTGTAGAGCTACGAGGAGTATTCATGTCCAACGCCCACGGGCACACCCCGGCCGCCTGGACCGGTGTCACCATCGCCTTCATCGGCTTCTGCGTCTCCGGCGCGTTCACCGTGCTGGCGAACCCGCTCGGCTTCTGGGCGGGCATGGTCATCGCTCTCCTCGGCGGTGTCGTCACCCTGGGGATGCGCGCGGCCGGGCTCGGCGCCCCGAAGGCGAAGCCGCTGCGGATGGTGGGCGAGAAGCAGGCGCAGACCCAGGAGTGACGCGGCCCGGGCGCGGCGCGGGGCCGGTGCCGATTGACCCCTACGGGTCATCGAGCACGGCCCTGAGCTGCGCCTTCGTGGTTTCCCGGGGAGACTCGACGATGTGGTCCCCTCTCCCGCGGCGCGCCGGCTCCTCGCTCCCCTGGGCGTGCTCGCCACTGTCGTCGCCGCCTTCGGGTACGTCGGCGCCGTCGACCCCCATCAGCCCGGCCACTACCCCGTCTGCCCGCTGTTCCGGCTGACCGGCCTCTACTGCCCCGGGTGCGGCGGGCTGCGCGGCGCCCACGCCCTCGCGCACGGCGAGCTGCTGCCGGCACTGGGCGACAACGCGCTGGTCGTGGCGTGCGCGGGCGTGTTCTGCGTGGGGTGGGCGGTGTGGTGCGCCCGCGCTCTGGGGTGGCGGCGCCGCCGCGCGGCGTGGACGTGGCGGGCGTGGCACGCCTGGGCGATCGGGGGCACGGTCCTCGCCTTCACCGTCATCCGGAATTTCCCCTTCGGGGGACTACTGGCACCCTGACCCTTGTTGTGCGTGACGGTGCGTACGACCACGTGGTGGGACGCGACGTCAACCGGATGCGGGACCTCGGTCCTTTGACAGTTACCATCGCATTCGACCAGAAGCTCCATCCCCGTCCCGGAAGGGGGCCGCTCGCGTGAGTGTGCTCGACGAGATCATCGACGGTGTCCGTGCCGACCTCGCGGAGCGGCAGGCGCGCGTCACCCTCGACGAGCTCAAGGAGCGGGCGGCCAGGGCCCAGCCGGCGAAGGACGGCGTGGCGGCCCTCAAGGGCGACAGCGTCAAGGTGATCTGCGAGGTCAAGCGGTCCAGCCCGTCCAAGGGCGCGCTCGCCGCGATCGCCGACCCGGCCGCGCTCGCCGCCGACTACGAGGCGGGCGGCGCGTCGATCATCAGCGTGCTCACCGAGCAGCGGCGCTTCGGCGGATCGCTGGCCGACCTGGAGGCCGTCCGGGCCAAGGTCGACATCCCGGTGCTGCGCAAGGACTTCATCGTCACCTCCTACCAGCTGTGGGAGGCGCGGGCGTACGGCGCCGACGTGGTGCTGCTGATCGTGGCCGCGCTGCCGCAGGAGGCGCTGGTCTCGCTGATCGAGCGGGCCGAGTCGATCGGGCTGACCCCGCTGGTCGAGGTGCACGACGAGGACGAGGTCGAGCGGGCCGTGGCCGCCGGGGCGCGGCTGATCGGCGTCAACGCGCGCAACCTGAAGACGCTGGAGGTGGACCGGGGGACCTTCGCGCGGGTCGCGCCGGAGATCCCGGACCACATCGTCAAGATCGCGGAATCGGGCGTGCGCGGGCCGCACGACCTGATCGCCTACGCGAACGACGGCGCGGACGCGGTGCTGGTGGGGGAGTCCCTGGTGACGGGCCGCGACCCCAAGGGCGCGGTCGCCGATCTGGTGGCGGCGGGCGCTCACCCGGCGCTGCGGCACGGGCGGGACTGAGGATCATGGACGTGTACGCGCGCCTGGCGCGGGGGTGCCGCCCCCGGGGTTGCCGCGCACCCGCCCGGCGGGTGCGGGGGCGTCGCGTGCGCTATCACATCGGATGCGAGCCGGGACAGGTCAACGGGCGCCGATGGCGTTGAGGACGGGCTGTCGCGGGGTGCGCCGGGGTTCGTCGCCGGTGCGCTGACGGCACGTTGCCGCATGCGCTGACAGCGCGCTGCCACGGCGCCGCCGCGTCCACGCCGGCGTCCGGGCGCCCCCGCGACCCCGTCCCTTCCCGTTGCGCAGGCGGCCACCCGTCCGGTGGGCCGTTCCGTTCATCACGACTTCGCGGAGTACGTCTGATGTCCTCTGATTTCTTCATTCCGGACCCCGAGGGTCAGATCCCCAGCACCGAGGGGTATTTCGGTGCGTTCGGCGGCAAGTTCATCCCCGAGGCGCTCGTCGCCGCGGTCGATGAGGTCGCCGCGGAGTACGCCAAGGCGAAGGCCGACCCGGCCTTCGCGGCCGAGCTCGAGGATCTGCTGGTCAACTACACGGGGCGGCCCAGCGCCCTGACCGAGGTGCCGCGGTTCGCCGAGCATGCCGGGGGCGCGCGGGTCTTCCTGAAGCGGGAGGACCTGAACCACACCGGATCGCACAAGATCAACAACGTGCTGGGGCAGGCCCTGCTCACCCGGCGCATGGGCAAGACCCGGGTCATCGCCGAGACCGGCGCGGGCCAGCACGGGGTGGCCACCGCGACCGCGTGTGCGCTGTTCGGGCTCGACTGCACGATCTACATGGGCGAGGTCGACACCGAGCGGCAGGCGCTCAACGTGGCGCGGATGCGGATGCTGGGCGCCGAGGTCATCGCCGTGAAGTCGGGCAGCAGGACGCTGAAGGACGCCATCAACGAGGCGTTCCGCGACTGGGTCGCCAATGTGGACCGCACCCACTACCTGTTCGGGACCGTCGCCGGGCCGCATCCGTTCCCGGCGCTGGTGCGGGACTTCCACCGGGTGATCGGCGTGGAGGCGCGGCGGCAGATCCTGGAGCGGACCGGGCGGCTGCCGGACGCGGTGGCGGCGTGCGTGGGCGGCGGGTCGAACGCGATCGGGCTGTTCCACGCGTTCCTGCCGGACGAGAGCGTGCGCATCGTGGGGTTCGAGCCCGCCGGGCACGGCGTGGAGTCCGGTGAGCACGCCGCGACGCTGAGCCAGGGCGAGCCGGGGATTCTGCACGGGTCGCGCTCGTACGTGCTGCAGGACGAGGACGGGCAGATCACCGAGCCGTACTCGATCTCGGCCGGTCTTGACTACCCCGGCGTCGGCCCCGAGCACGCCTATCTGAAGGACGCCGGGCGGGCCGAGTACCGGGCCGTCACGGACGACCAGGCGATGCAGGCGCTGCGGCTGCTCTCGCAGACCGAGGGGATCATCCCGGCGATCGAGAGCGCGCACGCGCTGGCCGGGGCGCTGGACCTCGGGCGGGAGCTGGGCAGTGAGGGACTGGTGCTGGTGAACCTGTCCGGGCGGGGCGACAAGGACATGGACACCGCGGCGCGGTATTTCGGGCTGTACGACGAGGGAGCCAAGTGATGGCCGGGAATCTGGAGCTGCTGGGGTCCGTACTGGCCAAGGCCAAGGACGAGGGCCGCGCGGCGCTCGTCGGCTACCTGCCCGCCGGTTTCCCGACCGTGGACGGCGGCGTGGCCGCGATGACCGCCATGATCGAGGGCGGCTGCGACGTCGTCGAGGTCGGGCTGCCGCACAGCGACCCGGTGCTGGACGGGCCGGTGATCCAGACCGCGGACGACATCGCCCTCAAGGGCGGGGTGAAGATCCGCGACGTGATCCGGACGGTGGGGGAGGTGCACGCCGCTACGGGCGCGCCGATCCTGTGCATGACCTACTGGAACCCCGTCGACCGGTACGGCGTCGAGCGCTTCGCCGCGGACCTGGCGGCGGTGGGCGGCGCCGGGTGCATCCTGCCGGACCTGCCGGTCGAGGAGTCCGAGGTGTGGCGCAAGGCCGCCGAGCAGCACGGGCTGGCCACGGTCTTCGTGGTCGCGCCGAGCAGCCGGGACGAGCGGCTGGCGAAGATCACGGCGGCGGGCAGCGGCTTCGTCTACGCCGCGTCCCTGATGGGCGTCACCGGAACGAGGGAATCGGTAGGGCAGGAGGCGCGCGAGCTGGTCACGCGCACCCGTGCGACCACCGCGCTGCCGGTGTGCGTCGGGCTCGGGGTGTCCAACCCCATGCAGGCCGCCGAGGTCGCCGCGTTCGCCGACGGGGTCATCGTCGGGTCGGCCTTCGTGAAGCGGCTGCTGGACGCCGAGAGCCCGGAGGCCGGGCTGGAGGGCGTGCGCCGGCTCGCGGGCGAGCTGGCGGAGGGCGTCAGGACCGCTGGTTAGTCCCTCGTTAGAGGGAAAACGGGGCGGAGGGGCCGAGCGGTGCCCCTCCGCCTCGTTAGGCGAGGGCGTGAGCCAGAAAAACCGTGAGGGAAAGCGCAGCGCCCGGGAGCGACTGCGGGAACAGCGCGAGAAGGACAGGGCGCGCGGCAAGCGGAAGCGGACGCTCGGCGTGGCCGGGGCGGTGGTCGCCGTCCTCGCGGTGGCCGGCGGTGTGGGCGTGTTCGCGACCAAGGTGAACCAGGACTCGGGGAAGTCGGGCAGCTCCGCCGAGCCGCCCCGGGGCGCGACGGGGAAGGGCGATCTGGTCATTCCGGCCGGGAAGCGGGGCGCCCCGGCCACCCTGACCGTGTACGAGGACTTCCGCTGCCCCGGCTGCAAGCAGTTCGAGGACGCCTTCCACCGGACCGTGAACGAGCTGGAGGACCGCGGCCGGATGCGGGTGCGGTACCACCTCGTGGCCATCATCGACGGCAACCTGGGCGGCACCGGCTCGGTGCGCGCGGCGAACGCGGCCGCGTGCGCCCAGGACGCGGGCAAGTTCCGCGCGTACCACGACGTGCTGTTCAAGAACCAGCCGGAGGAGACCCGGGACGCGTACGCGAAGAACGCCAGGCTGATCCGGCTGGCGGACAAGGTGCCCGGGCTCAGCACGGCGGCGTTCAAGAAGTGTGTCGAGGACGGCCGGCACGACGGATGGGTCAGGAAGTCCCACGCCGACTTCAACCGTGCCGGTTTCGCTTCGACCCCGACCGTATTGCTCGACGGAAAGTCGATTTACGGCCCGAAAACCCCGCTGTCGCCCAACAAGCTGAAGCGGATGGTCGCCGCGGCGGCCAAGGGCTGAGACCCGTTATCCACACGTTGTGCCGGGCAGGTTGCCGCATCCGCCGCCCGGCACGGTAGCGTCGACCCTGTCATGAACCTCGCTTACATTCCCAGCCCGTCTTCCGGCGTGATCCACCTCGGTCCGATCCCGCTGCGCGGCTACGCGTTCTGCATCATCATCGGCGTTTTCGTCGCCGTCTGGCTCGGTGGGCGGCGCTGGGTCGCCCGCGGCGGCCAGGTCGGCACCGTTGCCGACATCGCCGTCTGGGCGGTGCCCTTCGGCCTGGTGGGAGGGCGGCTCTATCACGTCATCACCGACTACGAGCTGTACTTCACCGCGGGCCGGGACTGGGTCGACGCCTTCAAGATCTGGCAGGGCGGCCTGGGGATCTGGGGGGCGATCGCGCTCGGCGCGGTGGGCGCCTGGATCGGCTGCCGCCGCCGGGGCATCCCGCTCCCGGCGTACGCGGACGCGATCGCGCCCGGTATCGCCTTCGCCCAGGCGATCGGCCGCTGGGGCAACTGGTTCAACCAGGAGCTGTACGGCAAGCCGACCACCCTGCCCTGGGCGCTGAAGATCGACGCCGACCCGGCCACCGGGCGCGTCGCCGGCACGTACCACCCGACGTTCCTGTACGAGTCGCTGTGGTGCGTCGGCGTGGCGCTGCTGGTGATCTGGGCGGACCGCCGCTTCAAGCTGGGCCATGGCCGGGCGTTTGCCCTCTATGTGGCCGCCTACACCGTCGGGCGCTTCTGGACCGAATACCTGCGGGTGGACGACGCCCACCACTTCCTGGGCCTGCGGCTCAACGGCTGGACGTCCATCATCGTCTTCCTGGGCGCGGTGGCGTACCTGGTGATCTCCGCGAAGAAGGCCCCCGGCCGGGAGGCGGTCGTCGAACCCGCCGCGGTGGAGGCCGGCGCGGCGGGGGATGCCGCGGAGGCCACCGAAGCCGAGGCCGGGACCGGCGCCGGGACGAAGGCCGAGAGCGAGACGAACGCCGAGGCCGGGGCGAAGACCGAGGCCGGGGCGAAGGCCGAGAGCGAGGCACATCCCGGGGGCGGTGGCGAGGCGGAGGCTCCCGCCGAGGCGGAGGCCACCAAGAAGCCCTGACCCCTGCGCCAAGAGGCCGCCGAACCCTCGGGTTTCGGCGGCCTTTTTACGTTTCCGCAGGTCAGAAGGGTAAGTTCGGCCTTCCTTGCTGGCGCGACCAGGGATCCCGTGTCTACCTTCGAGTCATTGGGGCGCGGGCGGCAGGCTTGCGCCCGCGAAGGGAGCACGTCACCTATGTCCGTCATCGACACCATCGAGTCACCGCATATCGCCCACCGTGACAACCACACGCACCGGGATGTGAACGGCGGCTGGCTGCGCCCGGCCGTCTTCGGGGCCATGGACGGGCTGGTCTCGAACCTCGCGCTGATGACCGGCGTCGCCGGCGGGGCCGTGGACCGGCAGACCATCGTGATCACCGGGCTGGCGGGGCTCGCCGCCGGTGCGTTCTCGATGGCGGCCGGTGAGTACACCTCCGTCGCCTCCCAGCGCGAGCTGGTCGAGGCCGAGCTGGAGGTCGAGCGGCGTGAGCTGCGCAAGCACCCGGCGGACGAGATGGCGGAGCTGGCGGCGCTGTACGAGTCGCGGGGCGTGAAGCCGGCGCTGGCCCGCGAGGTGGCCGCCCAGCTGTCGAAGGACCCGGAGCAGGCGCTGGAGATACACGCCCGCGAGGAGCTGGGCGTGAACCCGGACGATCTGCCGTCGCCGCTGGTCGCCTCGGTGTCCTCGTTCGGCTCGTTCGCGCTGGGCGCGCTGCTGCCGGTGCTCCCGTACCTGCTGGGCGCGGTGGCGCTGTGGCCCGCGGTGCTGCTGGCGCTGATCGGGCTGTTCGCCTGCGGCGCGGTGGTGGCCCGGGTGACGGCCCGGCCCTGGTGGTACAGCGGGCTTCGGCAGCTCGCGCTGGGCGGCGCGGCGGCCGGTGTGACATATGCCCTCGGCACATTCTTCGGTACGGCCGTAGGCTGACCCCTCGGTCGGCCTCTCATGCGAGTGACCGCATCATTACGCTGTTACTCGGCGGTTTCGATTCCTTTACCAGCGGGCATAAAGCCGAAGCGCTCGGGCAGTGTGGCCCGTCTCGCGCCGGGGCGACGGTGGTCGAACAGTCCCCATCGCCCGACTCGACCCCGTGCAGGGGTGTCCACATGGTGAAACGGAATATCCACTTCCCGAGAACCGGCTCATCATGTAACCTGCACGAAATTCTCGCGGAGGGCCAACGTCGTCCCTCGGCACACGCAAAATGCCATGACGACGACGGGAGAGCCGATGCGTTCCGCATCCCACCCCGCCCGACAGGGGATGTACGACCCGCGCAATGAGCACGACGCCTGTGGCGTCGGCTTTGTGGCGACCCTCACCGGCGAGGCCAGCCACGAGCTCGTTGAGCAGGCTCTCACCGTTCTACGGAACCTTGAGCACCGCGGAGCCACCGGTTCGGAGCCCGACTCGGGCGACGGCGCGGGCATTCTCGTACAGGTCCCGGACGCCTTCCTGCGGGACGTGACCGACTTCGAGCTTCCCGAGGCCGGTTCGTACGCCGTGGGCATCGCGTTCCTCCCCGAGGCAGGGGACGACGCGGCCGCGGAGCACATCGAGAGGCTCGCCGCCGAGGAGGAGCTGACCGTCCTCGGCTGGCGCGAGGTGCCGGTCGCGCCCGAGCTGCTGGGCAACGGCGCGCGCACCACCATGCCCGCCTTCCGCCAGCTCTTCGTCGCGGACGGGGCCAGCAGCGGGCTGGCCCTGGACCGCAAGGCGTTCATGCTGCGCAAGCGCGCCGAGCGCGAGGCCGGCGTGTACTTCCCGTCGCTGTCCTCCCGCACCCTGGTCTACAAGGGGATGCTGACCACCGGTCAGCTGGAGCCGTTCTTCCCGGATCTGTCCGACCGCCGTTTCGCCACGGCCATCGCGCTGGTCCACTCCCGGTTCTCCACGAACACCTTCCCGAGCTGGCCGCTGGCCCACCCGTACCGCTTCGTCGCCCACAACGGTGAGATCAACACCGTGCAGGGCAACCGCAACTGGATGCGGGCGCGCGAATCCCAGCTGGTCAGCGACCTGTTCGGGGACAAGGGGCTGGACCGGATCTTCCCGCTCTGCACCCCGGACGCCTCCGACTCCGCGACCTTCGACGAGGTCCTGGAGCTGCTGCACCTCGGCGGCCGCTCGCTGCCGCACTCGGTGCTGATGATGGTCCCCGAGGCGTGGGAGAACCACCCCTCGATGGACCCGGCCCGGCGCGCCTTCTACCAGTACCACTCCACGATGATGGAGCCCTGGGACGGCCCGGCCTGTGTCACCTTCACCGACGGCACCCAGGTCGGCGCCGTGCTGGACCGCAACGGCCTGCGGCCGGGCCGCTACTGGGTCACCGACGACGGGCTGGTCGTGCTGTCCTCCGAGGTCGGTGTCCTGGACATCGACCCGGCCAAGGTGGTCCGCAAGGGCCGGCTGCAGCCGGGCCGGATGTTCCTGGTGGACACCTCCGAGCACCGGATCATCGAGGACGACGAGATCAAGGCCGAGCTGGCCGGCGAGCAGCCGTACGGCGACTGGCTGGAGGCCGGGCTGATCGACCTGGCGGACCTGCCCGAGCGTGAGCACATCGTGCACACCCACGCCTCGGTCACCCGCCGCCAGCAGACCTTCGGCTACACCGAGGAGGAGCTGCGGGTCCTGCTCGCGCCGATGGCCAAGGCCGGCGCCGAGCCGATCGGCTCGATGGGCACGGACTCGCCGATCGCCGCCCTCTCCGACCGGCCGCGGCTGCTGTTCGACTACTTCACCCAGCTGTTCGCGCAGGTCACCAACCCGCCGCTGGACGCGATCCGCGAGGAGCTGGTCACCTCGCTGATCTCCTCGCTGGGCCCGCAGGGCAATCTCCTGGAGCCGACCGCGGCCTCCTGCCGCAGCGTCACCCTGCCCTTCCCGGTGATCGACAACGATGAGCTGGCCAAGCTCATCCACATCAACGCCGACGGCGACATGCCGGGTCTGAAGGCCGCCAACCTCTCCGGTCTCTACCGGGTCGGCGGCGGTGGCGACGCGCTCGCCGCGCGGCTGGCCGAGATCTGCGCCGAGGCGGAGGCCGCCATCGAGGACGGCGCCCGGCTGATCGTGCTCTCCGACCGCCACTCGGACGCCGAGCACGCGCCGATCCCCTCGCTGCTGCTCACCTCCGCCGTCCACCACCACCTCATCCGCACCAAGCAGCGCACCCAGGTGGGGCTGCTGGTCGAGGCGGGCGACGTGCGCGAGGTGCACCATGTCGCGCTGCTCATCGGCTACGGTGCCGCGGCCGTCAACCCGTACCTGGCGATGGAGTCGGTCGAGGACCTGGTCCGCGCGGGAACCTTCCTGCCGGAGATGGAGGCCGAGACCGCGATCAAGAACCTGATCAAGGCGCTCGGCAAGGGCGTGCTGAAGGTGATGTCCAAGATGGGCATCTCCACCGTGGCCTCCTACCGCGGCGCCCAGGTCTTCGAGGCCGTCGGCCTGGACGAGTCCTTCGTGGAGACCTACTTCCACGGCACCGCCACCAAGATCGGCGGCACGGGCCTGGACATCGTCGCCAAGGAGGTCGCCGCCCGGCACGCCAAGGCGTACCCGGCCACCGGCATCCCCTCCGCGCACCGCGCGCTGGACATCGGCGGCGAGTACCAGTGGCGGCGCGAGGGCGAGCCGCACCTGTTCGACCCGGAGACGGTCTTCCGGCTCCAGCACTCCACCCGCGCGCGCCGCTACGACATCTTCAAGAAGTACACCGAGCGGGTGAACGAGCAGTCCGAGCGGCTGATGACGCTGCGCGGCCTGTTCTCCTTCAAGGACGGCGAGCGGCCCTCGATCCCGATCGAGGAGGTCGAGTCGGTCGAGGAGATCGTCAAGCGGTTCTCCACCGGCGCCATGAGCTACGGGTCCATCTCCCAGGAGGCGCACGAGACCCTGGCCATCGCCATGAACCAGCTGGGCGGCAAGTCCAACACGGGTGAGGGCGGCGAGGACTCCGAGCGGCTGCACGACCCGGCGCGGCGCTCCGCCATCAAGCAGGTCGCCTCCGGCCGCTTCGGCGTGACCAGCGAATACCTGGTCAACTCCGATGACATCCAGATCAAGATGGCGCAGGGCGCCAAGCCCGGCGAGGGCGGCCAGCTGCCCGGGCACAAGGTGTACCCGTGGGTGGCGAAGACCCGGCACTCGACGCCCGGCGTCGGCCTGATCTCCCCGCCGCCGCACCACGACATCTACTCCATCGAGGACCTCGCCCAGCTGATCCACGACCTGAAGAACGCCAACCCCAAGGCGCGCATTCACGTCAAGCTGGTCTCCGAGGTCGGCGTCGGCACCGTCGCCGCGGGCGTGTCCAAGGCCCACGCCGACGTGGTGCTGATCTCCGGCCACGACGGTGGCACCGGCGCCTCGCCGCTCACCTCGCTCAAGCACGCGGGCGGCCCCTGGGAGCTGGGCCTCGCCGAGACCCAGCAGACCCTGCTGCTCAACGGGTTGCGCGACCGCATCGTCGTGCAGACCGACGGCCAGCTGAAGACCGGCCGCGACGTGGTGATCGCCGCGCTGCTCGGCGCCGAGGAGTTCGGCTTCGCCACCGCGCCGCTGGTCGTCTCCGGCTGCGTGATGATGCGCGTGTGCCACCTGGACACCTGCCCGGTCGGCATCGCCACCCAGAACCCGGTGCTGCGCGAGCGCTACAGCGGCCAGGCCGAGTTCGTCGTCAACTTCTTCCGGTTCATCGCCGAGGAGGTCCGTGAACTCCTCGCCGAGCTGGGCTTCCGCACCCTCGACGAGGCCATCGGTCACGCCGAGCTGCTGGACACCAGCCGGGCCGTGCGGCACTGGAAGGCCCGCGGCCTGGACCTCGCCCCGCTGCTGTACGTCCCCGAGCTGCCCGACGGCGCGGTCCGCCACCAGGTGGTCGAGCAGGACCACGGCCTGGCGAAGGCCCTGGACAACGAGCTGATCAAGCTCGCGGCCGACGCGCTGAACGCCGACTCCGCCGAGGCCGCCCAGCCGGTCCGGGCCCAGGTCGCGATCCGCAACATCAACCGGACCGTCGGCACCATGCTCGGCCACGAGGTGACCCGGAAGTTCGGCGGCGCGGGTCTGCCGGACGACACCATCGACATCACGTTCACCGGCTCGGCCGGCCAGTCCTTCGGCGCGTTCGTGCCCCACGGGGTCACGCTGCGGCTGGAGGGCGACGCCAACGACTACGTCGGCAAGGGCCTGTCCGGCGGCCGCGTGATCGTCCGCCCGGACCGGGGCGCCGACCACCTCGCCGAGTACTCGACCATCGCGGGCAACACCCTCGCGTACGGCGCGACCGGCGGCGAGATGTACCTGCGCGGCAAGGTCGGCGAGCGGTTCTGCGTCCGCAACTCGGGCGCGACCGTGATCTCCGAGGGCGTGGGCGACCACGGCTGCGAGTACATGACCGGCGGCCGGGCCGTCGTCCTCGGCCCGACCGGGCGCAACTTCGCGGCCGGCATGTCCGGTGGCATCGCGTACGTCATCGACCTCGACCGGGACAACGTCAACGGCGCTCTCCTCGACGCCATCGGTGAGCTGGACGACACCGACAAGCAGTGGCTGCACGACGCTGTGCGCCGCCACCAGGAGGAGACCGGCTCCACCGTCGCGGCCGCGCTGCTCGCCGACTGGGACCGCGCCCTGACCCGCTTCAGCAAGATCATCCCCGCTACGTACCAGGCCGTGCTCGCCGCCAAGGACGCCGCCGAGCGAGCCGGACTCTCCGAGTCCGAGACCACCGAGAAGATGATGGAGGCGGCGACCAATGGCTGACCCCAAGGGCTTCCTGACCACCGACCGCGAGGTCGCGAAGACGCGTCCGGTGGACGAGCGGGTCAAGGACTGGAACGAGGTCTACGTCCCCGGTTCGCTGCTGCCGATCATCAGCAAGCAGGCCGGCCGGTGCATGGACTGCGGCATCCCGTTCTGCCACAACGGCTGTCCGCTCGGAAACCTCATCCCCGAGTGGAACGACTACGCCTACCGCGAGGACTGGCGCGAGGCCAGCGAGCGGCTGCACGCGACCAACAACTTCCCGGAGTTCACCGGGCGGCTGTGCCCCGCCCCGTGCGAGTCCGCGTGTGTCCTCGGCATCAACCAGCCCGCGGTGACCATCAAGAACGTCGAGGTCACCATCATCGACAAGGCGTGGGACTCGGGCGACGTCACCCCGCAGCCCCCCGAGCGGCTCAGCGGCAAGACCGTCGCCGTCATCGGCTCGGGCCCGGCGGGACTCGCCGCCGCCCAGCAGCTGACCCGCGCCGGCCACACGGTCGCCGTCTACGAGCGGGCCGACCGCATCGGCGGGCTGCTGCGCTACGGCATCCCCGAGTTCAAGATGGAGAAGCGCCACATCAACCGCCGCATCGAGCAGATGCGCGCGGAGGGCACCAAGTTCCGCACCGAGACGGAGATCGGGCGCGACATCGACGCCGCCAAGCTGCGCAAGCGGTACGACGCCGTCGTCATCGCGGCCGGTGCCACCACCTCCCGCGACCTGAAGGTCCCGGGCCGCGAGCTGAACGGCATCCACTTCGCGATGGAGTACCTGCCGCTCGCCAACAAGGTGCAGGAGGGCGACCTCACCACGCCCCCCATCACCGCCGAGGGCAAGCACGTCGTGGTGATCGGCGGCGGTGACACCGGCGCCGACTGCGTCGGCACCGCCCACCGGCAGGGCGCCGCCTCCGTCACCCAGCTGGAGATCATGCCCAAGCCGGGCGAGGAGCGTAGCGAGGGCCAGCCCTGGCCCACCTTCCCGATGCTCTACAAGGTCACCTCGGCCCACGAGGAGGGCGGCGAGCGGGTCTACTCCGTCTCCACCACCCACTTCGAGGGCGACGAGGACGGCAACGTCCAGTGGCTGCACCTGACCGAGGTGGAGTTCAAGGACGGCAAGCTGGAGCAGAAGCCGGGCACCGAGCGGAGGATCCCGGCCCAGCTGGTCACCCTGGCCATGGGCTTCACCGGCACCGACCGGGAGAACGGCCTCGTCGAGCAGTTCGGCCTGGAGCTGGACGAGCGCGGCAACGTCGCGCGCGACGCCGACTTCGCGACCAACGTGCCGGGCGTCTTCGTCGCCGGTGACGCGGGCCGCGGCCAGTCGCTGATCGTCTGGGCCATCGCCGAGGGCCGCTCCGCGGCGCGCGGCGTGGACCGCTACCTGGCCGGGGCCAGCGCCCTGCCCGCCCCGATCCGCCCCACCGACCGGGCCCTCATGGTCTGACGGTTCTTCCAGGTCTCCGCCCGTACAACGGCGTACGGACCGGCCGCGCGGCGCCTCCCCCACCCGACCGGGGGCGGGCGCCGCGTGGCGTTTCCCGTATCCGCGAATCCGGAACGGGCGACCGGCCCTTATCCCTCGCCCTCCACCAGCCGGGCGGGGAAGCCGCCGGTGGCGACCGGGCCCCAGCGCTCGGGGGTGACCCGGATCAGCGACTTGCCCTGCTTGCGCATCGCCGAGCGGTACTCGTCCCAGTCCGGGTGCTCACCGGCGATGTTGCGGTAGTACTCGACCAGCGGTTCGACCGAGTCGGGGGTGTCGATCACCTCGGCGGTGCCGTCGATCTGGACCCACGGGCCGTTCCACTCGTCGGACAGCACGATCAGGCTGACGGCCGCGTCGCGCTTGGCGTTGCGGACCTTGGCCCGCTCGGGGTAGGTGGACATGACGATACGGCCCGAGTCGTCGACGCCGCAGGTCAGCGGGGACGCCTGCGGGGAGCCGTCGGTCCGGCGGGTCATCAGGATGGCGCGGTGGCGCGGGCGGACGAACTCCAGCAGCTCGTCCCGGGCGACACGGGTGTTGGTGGCGATGGAGGGGCTCATGCACGCGAGGGTACGACGTGGAGTGCGCCCCGGCGTCGCCCCGCCCCCGTCAGGGTCGCTCAGGTGTCGCACTCCAGGACCGTACGGCACAGTCCGCAGCGCGCCCGCAGCCTGCCGCGCACCGGGAGCCGGATGCGCTGACGGCAGGTCGGGCAGGGGAACGACACGCTGAACGGCGGACCGCTTTCGAAGGCGTAGTCGCCCCCGGTGGGGGAGGGGTGACCGGACTGGGCCGAACGGCGGTCCTTGGCGTACCGGTGGCGGCCCGTCCACCCGGCCGCGGCGAGCGGCGGCTGCCGTTCGTCGCGCCGGGCCAGCTCCAGCCCCTTGGCGTACGCCTCGTACGCCTGCGGGCTGGTGAACCAGGGCGCCGGGTCCTCGCCGAAGAGCCGGGCCCGCTTGGCGAGGACGTAGCCGAACTCCTCGGGCGTCAGATAGCCCAGCTTCTGGCTGGTGACCGCGTCCTGGCGGTACGCGTCGAGCAGCAGCCAGCCGGTGCCGAGGTAGGCGGCGGTGGTGTCGGTGAGGATCTCGTTGTCGCGGGTGCCGGGGAAGGCCAGGTCGAGCCGGTGCAGATACACATGGGTGACCTCGTGGGCGAGGGCCGCCCCGATGTCGCGGCGGTGGGTCTTGAAGCGGGAGTTCAGCTCGATGAAGTACTCCGGCCCGGCCGCCAGCTCCACGTTCCCCGCGTGCCGCATCTCGCGGAAGCTCACGATCATCCGGGCGTCCGGCAGCCGCATGTGCCCCACCATCACCCGGGCCACCCGCTGGACGCCCAGGTGCAGATCGTCCTGGTCGGCGAAGGCGACGTCGCCGGGGGCCACGCTGAGCCCGAAGGTGTCCACCGTGTCGCGGGAGAGCCGCCGGTAGAGCGCGGCGATCGCGGCCCGGACCGTGTCCAGGTGCGGATAGCCGTGTTCGATGTCGCTGCCCGGTGCCGCCACGTGCCCACTGTACGGGCGGCCGGGCGCGGCGGCGCGGAGGCCGCGCGGGGCGGTGGTGACGGGGGAGCGCGGGCAGCGGCCGGACGTGCGCTTGGCCTGAACACCACTCTTGTCAGGCTGTTCACGGACTTCACATAATCGCAGGGCATACGCAGGCCTTGCCATTTGGCATGGGCCTGACATTTTTGCGTAACCCCCCACGAGAGGACTTCCGTTGCGAAACACTCTGAAGCACCTGAAGAGATCCGCGGCCCTCGGCGCGGTCGCCCTCGCCGCGTTCAGCCTCACCCCGGGCACCGCGACGGCCCAGCCCACCGGCCCCGAGCCCGGCCCCTCCGTCGTCGGCGGCACCCGCGCCGCCCAGGGTGAATTCCCCTTCATGGTCCGGCTCTCCATGGGCTGTGGCGGCGCGCTCTACACCCAGGACATCGTGCTCACCGCCGCCCACTGCGTGGACGGCAGCGGCGCCAACACCTCCATCACCGCCACCGCGGGCGTCGTCGACCTCCAGAGCTCCAGCGCCGTCAAGGTCAAGTCCACCCGCGTCCTGCAGGCCCCCGGGTACAACGGCACCGGCAAGGACTGGGCCCTCATCAAGCTCGCCAAGCCGATCAACCAGCCCACGCTGAAGATCGCCGAGACCACCGCGTACAACAAGGGCGACTTCACCGTCGCCGGATGGGGCGCCGCGACCGAGGGCGGCGCCCAGCAGCGCTATCTGCTCAAGGCCACCGTGCCGTTCGTCGACGACGCCACCTGCAAGTCGGCGTACAGCGAACTCGTCGCGGGCGAGGAGATCTGCGCGGGCAAGATGTCCACCGGCGGCGTCGACACCTGCCAGGGCGACTCCGGCGGCCCGATGTTCCGCAAGGACGACGCCGGCCAGTGGATCCAGGTCGGCATCGTCAGCTGGGGCGACGGCTGCGCCCGGCCCGGCAAGCCCGGTGTCTACACCGAGGTGAGCACCTTCGCCCAGAACATCAAGACCGCCGCGGCCCAGCTCGGCGGCTGACCCCCCTCGGCACACCGCTCAGCGGCACGGTACGGCACGGAACGGGACCCGGCGCGGCAGCGCGCGCCGGGTCCGCGTCACCGGGATGTCCGGAGGAGGCCCCGGCCCTTCAGCCGGGGAGGAATCTGGCTTCCCCCATGGCGGGGCAGGAGAAGCCGGATCGCCGCCGCGCGAGTTGAGGGGCCGTCGGGCCGCAGCGGCTTGGTCGGTCACTCGTTCGGGTGGGTCTGCCGGGATGCGGCGTGAAAAGCCAACCATGACGCTTTGACGGCATGACGACGCCAAGTGAAGCCTGCAAGGCCGGGCATGCCCGGTACACGTATCGGCTTCGCGTGTGCTCGGCCGCAGGTGTGGCACTGCTGGCGGAGTGGAGCCGGTGCCGGTGGGTCTGGAACGAATGCGTCGCCAAGTCCAAGGCCACCTGCACAACAAGGCCACGGGTGAGAAGCGGACGTGCGGTCCGGCGCAACTGGACAAGATGCTGACCGAGGCGCGGGAGCGTATGCCGTGGCTCGCGGGCGGGTCGAGTGTTCCGCAGCAGCAGGTGATCCGGGATTTCGGCAGGTCCCGTGCCAAGGCGCTCAAGGACATCCGGGAGCGGCTGCCTCAGCGGCGGCGGGCCGGTATGCCGCGCTGGAAGAAGAAGCGCGAGGCCTTGCCGTCGCTGAACTACACCCGGCGCGGGTTCCGGCTGAAGGGCGGACGTCTGCACCTGGCGGGCGGGATCGCGTTGACGGTGGTGTGGTCGCGGGACCTGCCCGTCGAGCCCTCCTCGGTGCGTGTGTACCAGGACTGCATCGGGCACTGGTATTGCTCGTTTGTAGTCCCCGCGAAGGTCCATCCGCTGATGGAGACCGGTCGGGTGCTGGGAGTGGACTGGGGCGTGAAGGAGACCGCGACCACAACCTCTGACGCCCACGACCTCCCGCACGCCCAGCACGGCCGCAAGGCTCAGGCCCAGCTGACCCGGTATGACCGGATGATGGCCCGCCGCAGACCGCAGAAGGGGCAGGCCGCCTCCAAGGGCTACCGTGAGGCGAAGAAGTGGCGAGCGAGGACCTGCGCGAAGGTCGCCAGGCAGCGGCAGGACACCGGCCGCAAGTGGGCCAAGAGGGTCGTGGCCGATCACGACACCATCGCGGTCGAGGACTTCAAGCCCAGGTTCCTGGCCAGGTCCTCGATGGCACGGAAGGCGGCGGACGCCGCGATTGGCGCAACGAAGAAGGCGCTGATCGAGATGTGTCGCAAGCACGGGAGGGGCATCCACCTCGTCCACCCCGCGCACACCACCATGGACTGCGCATCGTGCGGAGCGAGAACCAAGCACGCCATGCCACTGTCCGAACGCCCCTACACCTGCACCACATGCGGAGCCGTCTCCCCCAGAGACAAGAACTCCGGGAGCGCAGCTCCCGGAGGCGGCCTGAGCCAGGAATCCCCACACGCCCTGAAGGGGGGAGCCCCCTCCCTACAGGGAGGGGAGCATTCAAATCTGGCCGTAGCAGAGGCAGAACGGGTGCCCGGCCGGGTCGCTGAAGACCCGGAAGCCCGACCGCTCCCCGCGGCTGTCGTGCAGGAACGTCGCCCCCAGCGCGATCACCTCCCGCTGCGCCCGCTCCGCGTCCTCGATCGTCGGCACGTCGAAGTCCAGGTGCATCTGCTGCGGACGCGCCGGGTCCGGCCAGCGCGGCGACTGGTGGTCCGGCGCCAGCTGGAAGGCGATCCGCTGCCCGTCCGCCGAGGTCAGGGTCGCCCATTCCGGGTCGCTGTCATCCACCCGCCATCCCAGGATCGCGCCGTAGAAGGCGGCCAGCGCGGCGGGGTCCGGACAGTCGATGACGGTGCACTGAAGCGTCGCGATCATGCCGGTGAGACTAACGCCCGGGCGCACCGGCCGGGGCGGAAAAACCCGGTGGCGAAAGGGAACCCCGCCTCGCGTTTACGGCTCATGCAGGGTGGAGGCGCCGCACCGGGGGCAGCGCGCTCCGGGGAGAGCGCCCCGTCCCCTTCACAACCCCCCACCGGGGGCGGAGCGGTCCCGGGGCCGAGGTTCCGGGACCGCTGGCATAGGGTCGGGGGCCATGACGCACCGCGAGACCGATCCCGCCGACCGCCCCGGCCAGCCGGACCCGACGAGCACGACCGACGAGGCGGAGAACGCCGTACGCGCCGAGCTGGCCCGGCTGCGCGACAGCATCGACAACATCGACGCGGCCGTGGTCCACATGCTCGCCGAGCGCTTCAAGTGCACCCAGCAGGTCGGTCACCTCAAGGCCGCCCACAAGCTGCCCCCGGCCGACCCCGCCCGTGAGGCCCGCCAGATCACCCGGCTGCGCGAGCTGGCGGAAAGCGCCAAACTCGATCCCGCTTTCGCCGAGAAGCTGCTCAACTTCATCATCGCCGAGGTCATCCGTCACCACGAGACGATCGCGCGCTCCTGACCCGGCGCGGACCCCGCCCGCCGGGCGTACGGCGTGGGCGCACACCGGTGGTGCGCCCCCGTCCGCCCCCGCGCCCGCGCCCGGCAGACCCTGAACCCATAGAGCCCGGTCCTCGCGCCGTGTGCCGCCCACCGCCGGTAGGGCAGCATGTCCCCATGTCCGTACTGACGCGCGAGGAAGCGCAGATCCGAGCCCGCCTCATCGAGGTCCATCGCTACACGATCGACCTCGACCTCACCCGCGGCGACGAACACTTCGGCTCCACCACGACCATCCGCTTCCAGACCCGCGAGGCCGGGGCGGACACCTTCGTGGAGCTGAACCCCGTCGCCCTGCACCGGGCGGTGCTCGACGGACAGGACCTCGCGCTCGACCCCGCCGGGGTCATCGCCGACGGCCGGCTCCCGCTCACCGGCCTCGCCGAGGGCGAGCACGAGCTGCGCGTCGAGACGGACATGGCGTACTCGCACACCGGCGAGGGCATGCACCGCTTCACCGACCCCGCCGACGGTGAGACCTACCTCTACACCATGTGCTGCATGGCCGACGCCCCCCGCGTCTTCGCCGCCTTCGACCAGCCCGACCTCAAGGCCGTCTTCGACGTGCGCGTCACCGCCCCGCCCTGGTGGACCGTCCTCGGCAACGGCATCGCCACCCGCGACGGCGACCCCACAGGCGGCCGCTGGACGCTCGCCTCCACCCCGCCCATCAGCACCTATCTGATGGCGCTGGCCGCGGGCCCGTACCACTCCGTGCACACCGAGCACGCCGGGCTGCCCTTCGGACTGCACGTCCGCCGCTCGCTCGCCCCCCACCTCGAAGCCGACGCCGACGAGCTGTTCGACATCACCCGGCGCTGCTTCGACCGCTACCACGAGATCTTCGACGAGCCGTACCCCTTCGACTCCTACGACCAGGCGTTCGTCCCCGAGTTCAACTCCGGCGCCATGGAGAACCCCGGGCTCGTCACCTTCCGCGACGAATTCGTCTTCCGCTCCGCCGTCACCGACGCCGAACGCCAGACCCGCGCCATGGTCATCGCCCACGAGATGGCCCACATGTGGTTCGGCGACCTCGTCACCATGCGGTGGTGGGACGACATCTGGCTGAATGAGTCCTTCGCCGAGTACATGGGCTTCCAGATCCTCACCGAGGCCACCCGCTACACCGACACCTGGGCCGACTTCGGCGTCCGCCGCAAGAGCTGGGGGTACGACGCCGACCAGCGCCCCTCCACCCACCCCGTCGCCCCCGCGCCCGAACTGGTCCCCGACACCGCAGCCGCCCGCCTCAACTTCGACGGCATCTCCTACGCCAAGGGCGCCTCCGCGCTGCGCCAACTCGTCACCTGGCTCGGCGAAAAGGACTTCCTCGCCGGAATCAACGAGCACTTCGCCCGGCACCGCTTCGGCAACGCCACCCTCGCCGACTTCCTCGACTCCCTCGCCCGCTCCTCCGACCGCGACGTCCACGCCTGGGCCGACGCCTGGCTGCGCACCACCGGAGTGGACACCCTCACCCCCGCCGTCACCACGCACGGCGACCGGTGGAGCGCCGAGATCCGCCACGACGGCGGCGGCCACGACGGACCGCACCCCGCCCCCCGGCGCCCGCACCGCCTCGCCATCGGCCTCTACGACCACGCACCCGCCGCCCCGCACCAGCTCGTGCTGCGCGACCGCGTCGAGGTCGAACTCGACGGCGCCGACTCCGCCGCCCACCTCTCCTTCTCCGGCCCCCGCCCTGATCTGCTCCTCCTCAACGACGGCGACCTGACCTACGCCAAGGTCCGCCTCGACCCCGGCTCCTGGAAGGCCGCCGTCCGCGCCCTCTCCGGCCTCCCCGACGCCGTCAGCCGCGCCACCCTCTGGAACGCCGCCCGCGACATGGTGCGCGACGGCGACCTCCCGGCGGCCGACTACCTCGACGCCGTCCGTGCCCACCTCCCGCACGAGACCGACATAGCGATCGTCCAGGGCGTCCTCGCCTTCGCCCGCTTCCAGATCGCCGACCGCTACCTGCCGGACGGCCGGCGCCCCGCCGCCCTCAACACCATCGCCGCCACCTGCCGCGACCTGCTGCGCCGCACCGAGGACGGCTCCGGGCCCGGGCTGCGGCTCTCCGCCGTACGCGTCCACATCGCCAGCGCCACCGTCCCCGCCGAGCTGAGCGACTGGCTCGACGGCGACACCGTCCCCGGCGGTCCCGCCCTCGACCCCGAACTGCGCTGGCGGATCCTCGGCCGGCTCGCCGTCCTCGGCGCCGCCGGCCCCGCCGACATCGACGCCGAACTCGCCCGCGACTCCAGCGCCACCGGACAGGAGGGCGCCGCCCGCTGCCGCGCCGCGCTTCCCGACCCGGACGCCAAACAGGCCGCCTGGGACGCCCTGTTCGGCGAGACCGCCGCGCTTACCCCACTCTCCAATTACCTGGTCACCGCGACCGCCACCGGCTTCTGGCAGCCCGAACACCACGACGTGCTCACCGGCTACGTACCGCGCTACTTCACCGACGCCGCCGCCACCGCCGCCCGGCGCGGACCCGCCATCGCCGACGCCATCGCCCGCTCCGGCTTCCCGACGACGGTGGACGCGACGACCCTGCGGCTCGGCGAGGAATGCCTGGCCGCCCCCGACCTCCTCCCCGCCCTGCGCCGCCGCCTCGAGGACCAGCTCGACGACCTGCGCCGCGCCCTGCTGGTGCGGGAGAAGCAGGGCACGTAGCCACCGTGGACCGTGCCCGGCCGGGGGAAACACCTGTTCGTAGAGGTACTTCACGCCTCAACGGCCCCAACCTCCCCCCGGCCGCGACCGGTCGAGCCGGGGGAAGAGCCGCGTCAGGTCAAGCACGGACCAACACATGGGTCACCATTGACCAACTCGAACCAACTCCGCTTAAGGAGAAATCCGCGGAACCGCGGCCCATGGCAGCCTGCTGCCGTGACGCGGACGACGAACGGGGCGACAGCCCGTAATCTGCCACCCGCCGCCTTCGCCCCCGTGATGGCGACCGGGATCGTGTCCCAGGGACTCGCGGCGGCGGGCGCGCCACGCTTATCCGGCGCGCTGCTGGCGGTGGCCGTGGCGCTGTACGCCGGGCTGCTGGCGGGGCTGGTGTGGCGCGTAACGCGCTATCCGCGGGAGGTGGCCGCCGATCTGTGCGACACGGGACGGGTGTTCGGCTTCTTCACCTTCGTCGCGGGCTCCGATGTGCTCGCCGCCCGGCTGGCACCCGGGCCGTGGCGGGCGGCCGCGGCGGCGCTGACCCTGGTCGCCGTCCCCGCCTGCACCGTCCTGCTGGGGTGCGTGGCGCGCGTGGTGCGCCGGATCGGCGCGGACGACGGCGCGGGCGGCGCGGTGCGGCGGGCCGAGGGCACCTGGTTCCTGTGCGTGGTGGGTGTCCAGTCCGCGGTGCTGGCGGTGGCCGGGCCGACGCCCGGCCGCGGCCTGCCGGGTACGGAGGTCGCCTGGGCGGCCGGGCTGCTGCTGTACGCGGCGGTGGCCACCCTGGTGGCCCGCCGGCTGCTGCGGTTCGGCATCCGGCCGAGGGAGCTGTCACCGCCGTACTGGATCTCCATGGGGGCCTGCGCCATCAGCCTCCTGGCGGGCGCCCGTCTCGCCCACCCCGGGCTCGACGCCGCCCTGGGCCCCGCCCTGACCCGCGACATCCTCCTCACCCTGTGGGCCTGGGCCACCTGTCTGCTGCCGCCGCTGCTGGCCGCCGGGGCCTGGCGGCATCTGTGGCACCGCATACCGCTGGCGTACGAACCCACCTGGTGGACGATCGTCTTCCCCACCGGGATGTACGCGATGTCCACGATCGCCCTCGGCACGGCCGAAGCCCTGCGCCCCCTGGTGCTCCTCGGGCACCTGGGGGCCTGGGTGGCGCTGGGGGTGTGGTCGCTGTCCGTGGCCGGACTGGTCCACCGTCATATTCCGGGCGGCCCCCAAGCCCGATAGAGAAAAGGCAAACCGCAAGGAAAAACCACTCTAGGTGATGCTAAATGGCCGAAAGACCTGCGGCTTTGTGGCCGAATCCCGAGTGATGCTGTCGCGCGACATCCATCCAGGCCCCGGCCGGAACCCCCGGCGCGGAGCCACCGCCGAAGGAGTGGACCGTGGCGCGCCGCACCGCAGACAGCCAGAACGGGACCCTCGCCTCCGCGGTGACGGAACGACTGCTCACCGCCGGAGCCTCCCTCCGCCGCGTTCCGACCACCCCCGACCTGCGGGCCGTCTACCGGACCGACCAGAGCGTCGAGGACTCCCCGTACCGCGAACGCTGGGCGCACGACAAGGTGGTGCGCTCCACCCACGGCGTCAACTGCACCGGGTCCTGCTCCTGGAAGGTCTACGTCAAGGACGGGCTCATCACCTGGGAGACCCAGCAGACCGACTACCCCTCGGTCGGACCGGACCGGCCCGAATACGAACCGCGCGGCTGCCCGCGCGGCGCCTCCTTCTCCTGGTACACCTACTCGCCCACCCGGGTGCGCCACCCCCTGATCCGCGGGGTGCTGGCCGAGCTGTACCGGGAGGCCCGGGACCGGCTCGGCGACCCCGTAGCCGCCTGGGCCGAGATCACCGGCGACCCGGACAAGCGGCGCCGCTACCAGTCCGCGCGGGGCAAGGGCGGGCTGGTGCGGATCGGCTGGGACGAGGCCCTGGAGATCGCCGCCGCCGCCCACGTCCACACCCTCAGCGCCCACGGCCCGGACCGGATCGCCGGTTTCTCCCCCATCCCCGCCATGTCCATGGCCTCCCACGCCGTCGGCGCCCGCTTCATGTCGCTGATCGGCGCGCCCATGATCTCGTTCTACGACTGGTACGCGGACCTGCCGATCGCCTCCCCGCAGGTCTTCGGCGACCAGACCGACGTACCCGAGTCGGGGGACTGGTGGGACGCGGCGTATCTGATGCTGTGGGGATCGAACGTGCCGGTCACCCGCACCCCCGACGCCCACTGGATGGCCGAGGCCCGCTACCGGGGACAGAAGGTGGTGGTGGTCTCCCCGGACTACGCGGACGCCACCAAGTTCGCCGACGAGTGGCTCCACCCCCACCCCGGCACCGACGGCGCGGTCGCCATGGCGATGGGCCACGTCATCCTCAAGGAGTGCTTCGTCGACCGCGAGGTCCCCTACTTCACCGACTACGTGCGGCGCTTCACCGACCTGCCGTTCCTGGTGGAACTGACCGAGCGGAACGGGCGCCGCACCCCCGGCGGCTTCCTCACCGCCGCCACCCTGGCGGACGTCGAACCGGGCCTGGGCGCCCACGCCGAGGACGAGGCCCGGCGCTGGATGCCGGTGCTGTGCGACGCGGACACCGACCGGATCGTCGTCCCGAACGGCACCCTGGGCGACCGCTGGAGCAAGGGCGGCGAGGGCCGCTGGAACCTCGACCTGGAGGGCATCACCCCCCGGCTCACCCTCCACCGGGCCCCCGGCACCGAGACCATCGAGGTCGAACTGCCCCGCTTCGACGAACCCGGCGCCACCGTCCGCCACGCCGTGCCCGCGCGCCGCATCGGCGGACGGCTCGTCACCACCGTCTACGACCTGCTCCTGGCCCAGTACGCGGTGGGCCGCCCCGGCCTGACCGGCCAGTGGCCCACCGGCTACGACGACGCCACCGTGCCCTGCACCCCCGCCTGGCAGGAAGCCCTCACCTCCGTACCGGCCGCCGCGGTGATCCGCGCGGCCCGGGAGTTCGCGGGCACCGCCGAGAAGACCCGCGGCCGCTGCATGATCGTGATGGGCGCCGGCACCAACCACTGGTTCCACTCCGACACCATCTACCGCTCCTTCCTCACCCTGCTGCTGCTCACCGGCTGCCAGGGCGTCAACGGCGGCGGCTGGGCGCATTACGTGGGCCAGGAGAAGGTGCGCCCGTACACCGGCTGGCAGCAGCTGGCCACCGCCGCCGACTGGCACCGCCCCTCCCGGCAGATGGCGGGCACCCCGTACTGGTACCTGCACACCGGCCAGTGGCGCTACGAACGCTACGGCGCCGACGCGCTCGCCTCGCCCACCGGACAGGGGCTGTTCACCGGCCGCCACACCGCCGACCTGGTCGCCCAGTCCATGCGGCTGGGCTGGATGCCCTCGTACCCCACCTTCGCCGCCAACCCCCTGGAGCTGGGCCGCCGGGTGAAGGAGAGCGGACGCTCGGCGGGGGAGTGGGTCGCCGAACAACTCGCCGCGGGCGAACTGGACTTCGCCTGCGAGAACCCCGACGCGCCCGAGAACTGGCCCCGCGTCCTCACCGTGTGGCGCGCCAACCTCATCGGCTCCTCCGCCAAGGGCAACGAATACTTCCTGCGCCACCTCCTCGGCGCCCAGGACAACGCCACCGCCGAGGAGACCCCGCCCGGGCACCGCCCCGCCGACGTCACCTGGCGGGACGAGGCGCCCCGCGGCAAGCTCGACCTGCTGCTCGCGCTGGACTTCCGCATGACCTCCACCACCCTCTTCGCCGACCTCGTCCTCCCCGCCGCCACCTGGTACGAGAAACACGACCTGTCCAGCACCGACATGCACCCCTACGTGCACGCCTTCACCCCGGCCATCAACCCGCCCTGGCAGGCCCGCACCGACTTCGACATCTTCCACGGCCTCGCCCGCAAGCTCAGCGAACTCGCCGCCGGACGGCTGGAGAGCGCCCACGACCTGGTCGCCACCGCCCTCATGCACGACACCCCCGGCGAGACCGCCCAGCCCGGCGGGACCGTACCGGACTGGCGCGACGGCCACACCCCGGCCGCACCGGGCGTCAACCTGCCGAACGTCACCCTCGTGGAACGCGACTACACCGCCGTCGCCGACCGCCTCGCCGCCCTCGGCCCCCTGCCCCAGCGGGACGGCATGCAGGTCAAGGGCGTCACCGTGCATCCAGGGCCGGAAGTCGCCTGGCTCGCCGACCGCTGCGGCGCGGCCACCGGGGGCGTCGCCGAGGGCAGGCCCCTGCTCGACACCGACGCCAAGATGTGCGAAGCCATCCTCGCCCTGTCCGGCACCACCAACGGGCGCCTCGCCGCGGAAGGCTTCGCCCGGCTCGCCGAGCGCTGCGGCCCCGGCTCCGGCCTCACCGAGCTGGGCGCCTCCGTCGCCGAACGCCGCGTGGTGTTCTCCGACACCCAGGCCCGGCCCGTCCAGGTCGGCGCCAGCTTCGAATGGTCCGGCAAGGAGGCCCCCGACCGCCGCTACGCCCCGTTCACCATCAACACCGAACACCGCAAGCCCTGGCACACCTTCACCGGCCGCCAGCACTTCTACCTCGACCACGCCTGGATCGCCGAACTCGGCGAACAACTCCCCGTCTACCGGCCGCCCCTGGACCTCGCCGCCCTCGGCGAGGCCCCGCCCGGAGCACCCGGCGCGGGCGACGGCACCGGACGCGCCGTCACCGTCCGCTACGTCACCCCGCACTCCAAGTGGTCCATCCACTCCGAGTACCAGGAAAACCTCATCATGCAGACCCTGGCCCGCGGCGGCCCCGTCATCTGGCTCAGCGTCGCCGACGCCCAGGCGGTCGGCGTATCCGACAACGACTGGATCGAGGCCGTCAACGCCAACGGCGTCGTCGTCGCCCGGGCCGTGGTCTCCCACCGCATGCCCACCGGCACCGTCTTCATGTACCACGTACAGGAACGGCTGGTGAACGTGCCCAAATCCGAGGCCACCGGCCGCCGCGGCGGCGTCCACAACGCCCTCACCAAACTCCTCATCAAACCCACCCACCTCATCGGCGGCTACGCCCAACTCTGCTTCGCCCCCAACTACTACGGCCCCACCGGCAACCAGCGGGACGCGGTCACCGTCATCCGGCGCCGTTCCCAGAACGTGGAGTACTGACATGCCGCGCCGACCACCGCGCAGCCCCCGGGTGATGGCCCAGGTCGCCATGGTCATGAACCTCGACAAGTGCATCGGCTGCCACACCTGCTCGGTCACCTGCAAACAGACCTGGACCAACCGCTCCGGCACCGAATACGTCTGGTTCAACAACGTCGAGACCCGTCCCGGCCAGGGCTACCCCCGCGGCTACGAGGACCAGGACACCTGGAAGGGCGGCTGGAAGCTCAAGAACGGCAACCTCGTGCCCCGCACCGGCGGCCGCGCCCGCCGCCTCGCCCGGCTGTTCGCCAACCCCGAACTGCCCCGCCTCGACGACTACTACCAGCCCTGGACCTACGACTACGACACCCTCACCACCGCCCCGCTCGGCGACGACGTGCCCACCGCCCCGCCCCGCTCCCTCATCGACGGCCGCCCCACCGACATCACCTGGGGGCCCAACTGGGACGACGACCTCGGCGGCGGCCCCGAACACCTCGCCGGCGACCCGGTCCTGGCGAAGATGAGCGACAAGGTCCGGCTGGAGTACGAGCAGGCGTATCTGTTCTACCTGCCGCGCATCTGCGAACACTGCCTCAACCCGTCCTGCGTCGCCGTCTGCCCCTCCGGCGCCCTGTACAAGCGGATCGAGGACGGCATCGTCCTGGTCGACCAGGACCGCTGCCGCGGCTGGCGCATGTGCGTCAGCGGCTGCCCGTACAAGAAGGTCTACTTCAACCACCGCACCGGCAAGGCCGAGAAGTGCACCCTGTGCTACCCGCGCATCGAGGCCGGGGAACCCACCGTGTGCTCCGAGACCTGCGTGGGACGGCTGCGCTACCTCGGCGTCATCCTCTACGACCCCGACAAGGTCGGCGAGGCCGCCGCCACCCCCGACGAGAAGGACCTCTACGAGGCCCAGCTCCGCTGCTTCCTCGACCCCCACGACCCCGCCGTCGCCCGTGCCGCCGCCGACTCCGGCATCCCCGACGACTGGATCGAGGCCGCCCGCCGCTCCCCGGTGCACGCCCTCATCAGCCGCTACCGCGTCGCCCTGCCCCTGCACCCCGAATACCGCACCATGCCCATGGTCTGGTACGTCCCCCCGCTGTCCCCGGTCGTCGACGCGCTCACCGCCACCGGCCACGACGGCGAGGACCCCGTCAACCTCTTCGGCGCCATCGACAGCCTCCGCATCCCGCTGGAATACCTCGCCGAACTGTTCACCGCGGGCGACCCCGCACCCGTCGAGGCCGCCCTGTGCCGGCTCGCCGCCATGCGCAGCCACATGCGCCGCGTCAACCTCGGCGAGGACCGCGACCCCGCCATCGCCGCCGCCGTCGGCCTGGACCAAAACGGCATCGAGGCCATGTACCGGCTGCTGGCCCTCGCCAAATACGAGGAGCGCTACGTCATCCCCACCAGCTACACCGCGGGACCCGGCGGCGACGCCCCCACCGACACCTGCAGCCTCGACGGCGACGGGCTGCCCGGCATGATGCCCTACGACGCCGACGCCTTCCACGCGCCCCCGGCCGCTCCCGAACCCGCCGGGACCGGAACCCGAGCCGGATCCGGACTCGCCGGCCGGCTCAACCTCCTGGGCTGGAACGGCCGCGGACGCCCCGCCGGACTGTTCCCGAAGCGGAACGAGGACACCCGGTGAACCCCGCCACCCCCGCCATCCACCAGGCCGCCGCCCTCCTCCTCGGCTACCCCGGCCCCGACTGGCCCGCCCGCCACACCCTCGTACGGAACTCCCTCACCGAACTCGCCACCCCCGCCGCCGCACCCCTGCTCCGGTTCTGCGCCGCCGTCGACGGCGTCCCGCCGCTCGACCTGGCCGCCGCGTACGTCACCACCTTCGACCGCAGCCGCCGCCGCACCCTCCACCTCACCTACTACACCGACGGCGACACCCGCCGCCGCGGCGGCACCCTCGCCGGCCTCAAGGCCCGCTACCGCGCCCACGGCTGGGCGCCCCCCGAGGACGAACTCCCCGACCACCTGCCCCTGATGCTGGAGTTCGCCGCCCGCTGCCCCGCCCCCGGCCACCGGCTCCTCGGCGACCACCGCGCCGCCCTCGAACTCCTGCGGTTCGCCCTCACCGACCACGGCGGCCCCTACGCCGACGTCCTGCGCGCCGTCTGCGACACCCTCCCCGGCCCCTCACCCGCAGACCGCGCGGCGGCCCTCGCCCTCGCCCGCGGCGGACCACCCACCGAAACCGTGGGACTGACGCCCTTCGGCACGAACCCCGTCGCGGAAGGAAGCGGCCGATGAACCACCTGCACATCGCCCTGTGGGGCGTCCTGCCCTACCTCGTCCTCGCCCTCTTCACCGTGGGCACCGCCTGGCGCTACCACTACGACCGCTTCGGCTTCACCACCCGCTCCAGCCAGCTCCACGAACACCGCCTGCTCAGCGTGGGCGGCCCCCTCTTCCACTACGGGCTGCTCTTCGTGATCGCCGGACACGTCGTCGGCCTGATCGTCCCCGAAACCCTCACCGAACGACTCCACGTCAGCGAAACCCTCTACCACGCCAACGCCCTCCTCGTCGGCGGCACCGCGGGCCTCGCCACCGCCACCGGCCTCGGCATCCTGCTGTACCGGCGGCTGCGCGTCCCCGCCGTACGCGCCGCCACCAGCCGCAGCGACCGCGCCGTGTACCCGCTGCTCGCCACCGTCCTGCTCGCCGGACTCACCGCCACCGCCACCGGCGCGGGACCCCACGCCTACGACTACCGGCAAGGCGTCTCCCTGTGGTTCCGCAGCCTGTTCACCCTCGACCCCGACGTGCCCGCCATGACCGGCGCGCCCCTCGTCTACCGGATCCACGCCCTGCTCGCCATGGCCCTGTTCGCCCTCTGGCCGTTCAGCCGCCTCGTCCACGCCTTCACCGCCCCCCTCGGCTACCTCGCCCGGCCCTACGTCGTCTACCGCTCCCGCACCCCCGCCCGCCCCTACCACCACCCCGCCCTCACCCACCCGGACACCCCGCCCCGGCGGCAACGCCGGACCTCCCGCTGAGACGCCCACCCGGCCCCGTCGCCGATCAACCCGTCACCGATCAACCCACACCACCGGCCCGTACCACGTACGGGTGCACTTCCGGCCGACCCCGGCCAAACCGCTTGCGGGCGAAGTAGCTTGAGGCAGCTCCGACATCCGTCCGAGCCGCACCCAGCTGCCCGAAACCAGACACCTCCTAGGGGCACCCCCATGCCCGCTTCCGGCACCGCCCGCCTCCTCGCCGGGGGGAGCGAGGGACCAGGCGCGCTTCGCCCGATGCTCGACACCGTCCTCGACGCCCTCGCCCACGGCGCCGCCGACCGCCGCGGACCCCTCCCCGCCGGAGGACCCGGCGCCGTCGCCCACCGCCTCCACCACGCGGCCCGGCCCGCCATCCCCGACCACGGCGAAGGACCGCACCACGCGCTGCGCACCCTCGTGACCGCCCTCACCGAGGGAGCCGCCGACCCGGCCGACCCGCACTGCGCCGCCCATCTGCACTGCCCGCCGCTCGCCGTCGCGGCCGCCGCCGACCTCGCCGTCTCCGCGCTCAACCCCTCCCTCGACTCCTGGGACCAGGCCCCCGCCGCCGCCGAACTGGAAGCGCTGACCTGCCGCGCCCTCGCCGAGCTGGTCCACCCGCACGGCCCCGCCCCCGACGCCCTCGTCACCACCGGCGGTACCGAATCCAACCAGCTCGCCCTGCTGCTCGCCCGCGAAGCCGCCCACGGCGCACCCCTCCACGTCATCTGCGGCGCCAACGCCCACCACAGCGTCCACCGCGCCGCCTGGCTGCTCGGCCTGCGGCCACCCCACACCCTCCCCACCCCCACCGGTGTCCTCGACCCGGCCCGGGTCCACGACGCCCTCGCACCGGCAGCCCATCCCACGCTCCTCATCGCCACCGCGGGCACCACCGACACCGGCGCCATCGACCCCCTCCCCCACCTCGCCGACCTCTGCGACGACCACGGAGCGACCCTCCACATCGACGCCGCCTACGGCGGACCGCTCCTGTTCAGCGACACCCTCACCAAACGGCTCGACGGACTCGACCGCGCCCACACCGTCGCCCTCGACCTGCACAAACTCGGCTGGCAACCGGCCGCCGCCGGTCTGCTCTCCGTACCCGACACCACCGCCCTCGCCCCCCTGAACCACCGCGCCGACTACCTCAACGCCGACGACGACACCGACGCCGGACTCCCCGACCTGCTCGGCCGCTCCCTCCGCACCACCCGCCGCGCCGACATCCTCAAAATCGCCGTCACCCTGCGCGCCCTCGGCCGCCACGGCCTCGGCGACCTCGTCGACCGGGTCTGCGCCCACGCCGGAGCCCTCGCCGACCTCATCCAGGCCCGCCCCACCCTGGAGCTGTACGCCCGCCCCACCCTCTCCACCGTCCTCTTCCGCCCCACGGGAGCCCCGCCGGCCGCCGTCGCCGCGCTGCGCCGCCGCCTCCTGCACCGCGGCACCGCCGTCCTCGGCCGCGCGGCCACCCCCGAGGGGCTGTGGCTCAAGGCCACCCTCCTCAACCCGCACATCCAGCCCGGCGATCTGCGCCGGCTGCTCGACCTCGTGGAAGGCGACACCACCCCATGAGCACCGCACAGCCCCCCATGCCGCCGTCCGCCGCCGAACCCGGCCCCACCACCCCGGAACAGCCCCTGGACCTCGCGGGCATCGGCATCGGCCCGTTCAACCTCTCCCTCGCCGCCCTCGCCCACGGCGTCCCCACCCTGCGCACCGCCTTCTACGAACAGCGGCCCGCCTTCCACTGGCACCCCGGCCTCCTCATCGACGGCGCCACCGTCCAGGTCCCCTTCCTCGCCGACCTCGTCACCCTCGCCGACCCCGCCAGCCCCTGGAGCTTCCTCAGCTACCTCAAGGCCCGCGAACGGCTCTTCCCCTTCTACGTCGCCGAGCGCTTCCACATCGAGCGCACCGAATACGACGCCTACTGCCGCTGGGTCAGCGAACAACTCCCCGGCCTCCACTTCGGCCACCGGATCGACGCCGTCCGCTGGGACCACGACCACGAACTGTTCGAAATCGACATCAGCCGGCTCGGACCCGACGGCGAAGCCGCCTCACCCCGCCGCGCCCACGCCCGCCACCTCGTCCTCGGCGTGGGCACCGAACCCCACGTCCCCGAACCCCTGCGCCCCCTCGCCGACGCCCCCAACGTCCCGGTCCTGCACGCCGCCGACTACCTCGAACACCGCGAACGGCTGCTGAACACCGGCCACATCACCGTCGTCGGCTCCGGCCAGTCCGGCGCCGAGGTCTTCCTCGACCTGCTGCGCAACCGGCCGCTCGGCGCCGAAGGGCTGCACTGGCTCGCCCGTACGCCATCCTTCGCGCCCATGGAATACAGCAAGCTCGGCCTGGAACAGTTCAGCCCCGACTACGCCCGCTACTTCCACGCCCTCCCCGAGGCCGTCCGCGACCAGCTCCTCCCCGGACAGTGGCAGCTCTACAAGGGCATCGCGCAGGAGACCATCACCGCCATCCATCACGAGCTGTACCGCCGCGCCCAGCAGGGCGGCGGCTGGCCGGGCGCCGTCCTCACCCCCGGCGTCACCGTCCGCACCGCCGGCCGCATCGCCGCCGCCCGGCTCGAACTCCACCTGGAGCACGCCCAGCAGGGCACCCGCACCCGCCACACCACCGAGGCCGTCGTCCTCGCCACCGGCTACCGCGAGCGCCGCGTCGACACCCTCCTCGCCGCCCTCGACCCGTACATCCGGCGCGACTCCTCCGAGCGGCCCCGCGTCGACGACCAGCACCGGCTCGTCCTCGACCCTCTCATCACCGGCTCCGTGCACGTCCAGAACGCCGAGCGGCACACCCACGGCGTCGGCACCCCCGACCTCGGGCTCGCCGCCTGGCGCTCCGCCGTCATCCTCAACTCGCTCACGGACACGCCGGTCTACCCCCTGCCGCCCCGCACCGCCTTCACCACCTTCGGCCTCCAGCCCTCCCGGCCCGGCACGGCCGCCCCGCAGCGGCCCGCCGCCCCGTCGGCGCCGGTCGCCCGGGGCAGCGGCCGCATGCACCTGCCCGACCAGCGCGGCGGCCTGACCCGCACCCGGACCTGACCTCCGCGCCGGCCGTCGTTCAGAACACCGGCGTGCCGTCCCGCGTCAGCCTCCAGTCCACCGACGCGAACCCGGCCCCGTCGATCGTCCCGCTCGCCTTCACCCACGCGATGATCGTGTTACGGATCTCCTCCGAGTTGGCCCACACCTGCTGGGCGGCGGCCACATGCGGGAAGTTGCCCCCGCCGCTCGCCCGGTAGTTGTTCACCGCCAGCACGAACCGCGCAGACTCCTCCACCGGCTCACCGCCGAAGCGCAGCGCGGCGATCCGCGAACCCACCGGCTTCGCGACATCGATCTCGTAACTCAGACCGCTCACCGCGTCGTAGTTGTAGTCGGGGATGTCGTCGGCGTTCGTCAGCTTCGACGGATCCACCTCGCCACCCGCCGGGGTCCGTACGTAATACCGCGCCGAGAACTCCAGATAGTCCTTGACCTGGGCGCCCGTCAGCACCCGCGCCTCCAGCGTGTTCTCGAACGGATACAACCCCGCCACCTGCCGGATCGTGACCTTCCCGGCGGGGATCCGCGCCGTGCGCGAGAAACACGACGCCTGCGACAGCACCGGCAGCCCCGCGTGCTCCGTGCCCGCCAGCGCCGCCTTCACCGTCTCCGCCTGCACATGATTGATGAAGTCGATGATCGGCGCGTCCTTGTACGGCGCCTCCGCGGCCGTCATCGCCGCCGTGGAGGCGCCGATGACCTGATTGACGTACCCGACGACCTTCTTGTGCTCATCGCCCAGCAGCTCCACGATCCGCGGATCCTCCGCCACCGACGCCGAGTTCAGCACCTTCGCCGCCACCGACTCCACCTGCCAGCGGCCCCGCGCCCACTCCAGCCCGATGTCGAAGCACGTCAGCCGCTGCCCCCACTTCAGCGGCTCGGACAGCACGACCTCCCGGCCCGTCTCCTTGTTCACCACCCGCCGCTCGGCGATCTCCACATGCGCGTGACCCACCAGGATCGCGTCGATGCCCGCCACCCGCTCCGCCACCAGCGCCGCCGCGTTCTCCACGTACGGCAGCTGATCGCCGTAAGAGGATGTCCCGCTGGTGCCCGAATGCGCCGAGACGATCACCACGTCCGCGCCCATGGAACGCAGCCGCGGCACCCACTTCGCCGCCTGCTCCTCCAGCCCGGGGAACGTCATCTTCCCCCGCACGTGCGCCTTGTCCCAGATCGCGATCCCCGGGTTCGTCAGCCCCAGCACCGCCACCTTCACCCCACGGCCGCAGGGCGTACGCAGCCGGGTCATCCAGTACGGCGGGAAGGCGGGCCGCAGCGACGTGGCGTCCAGCGCGTTCGCGCCCAGCAGCGGGAAGTCGCACTGCTCCTCGAACTTCCGCAGCACCGGGATGCCGTAGTTGAACTCGTGGTTGCCGAGCGCCGCCGCGTCGTAGCCGATGAGGTTCATCGCCTGCGCCATCGGATGCACCGGGCCGCCCTCCCCGGTGATCGGGTCGACCTTGGCGTAGTAGTACGACAGCTGGGTGCCCTGGATGGTGTCGCCCGCGTCGATCAGCAGCGTATTGCGCCGCCCCTTCTCCTGGCGGACCCGCTCGACCAGGGTCGAGATCTTCGCGAGCCCGACATCGTTGTGCGCCGCGTCGTCGAACTCGGCGTCCGTGAAGTAGTCCCAGTTGAAGACGTTGCCATGCAGATCGGTGGTGCCCATGACGGTGAACTCGTACCGCTCATGTCCACGACCGTGCCCGTGCCCGTGGCCCCGCGCCTCGGCCGGAGCGGCGGCCGCGCCCGAGGCGAGCGCGGCCCCCGCGCTGGTGGCCGCGGTGCGGCCCAGAAACGTCCGACGGTCGAGCGGCATGGCTGAACTCCCCTGGGATACCTGCGACATGAGCACAACGCGCGTAGATTCTGGCGCAGCCGCACCCGTCCGCGACACCCCCGAAAGGTTGCGATCAGAGCACGCCGGGCGCCCGCCGCGGGGTGACCCGTGCACCGGCCCCGAATCGCTCATCGGAGCACCCCCGCGCACGTTTCATTAGTTGTCGATGATCCGCCACGCAAAGGCCATGGGGGAGTGTCCACTTTCCGGTTCTTTACCCGCGAGTAAGTCATAGGCTCGGCTGCATGCGCCGAGCAAAAATCGTCTGTACTTTGGGACCCGCGACCGACTCGTACGAGCAGATCAAGGCGCTCGTCGAAGCCGGAATGGACGTGGCCCGCTTCAACCTCAGCCACGGCACCTATGCCGAGCACGAGGAGCGTTACCGGCGAGTCCGCAAGGCCTCGCTGGAAACCGGTCGCAGCGTCGGCATCCTCGCCGACCTTCAAGGCCCGAAGATTCGGCTCGGCCGCTTCCGCGAGGGGCCCGTACTCCTTGAACGCGGAGACGAGTTCACCATCACCGTCGAGCCGATCGAAGGCGACCGCTTTCGCTGCGGCACCACCTACGAGGGGCTGGCCAACGACGTCAGCAAGGGTGAGCGCATCCTCGTGGACGACGGCCGCGTCACCCTCGAGGTCGTCGACGTCGACGGACCGCGCGTGCACACGATCGTCATCGAAGGCGGAATGATCTCCGACCACAAGGGCCTCAACCTGCCCGGCGTGGCCGTCTCCGTCCCCGCCCTCTCCAAGAAGGACATCGAGGACCTGCGCTGGGCGCTGCGCACCGGGGCCGACATCATCGCCCTGTCCTTCGTCCGCAACGGGGACGACGTCGTGGACGTGCACCGGGTGATGCAGGAGGAGGACTGCAGGCTCCCCGTCATCGCCAAGATCGAGAAGCCGCAGGCGGTCGAGAACCTGGAGAAGATCGTCGACGCCTTCGACGGCATCATGGTCGCCCGCGGCGACCTCGGCGTCGAAATGCCGCTGGAGCAGGTGCCGATCGTCCAGAAGCGTGCGATCAAGCTGGCGAAGCGGAACGCGAAGCCGGTGATCGTCGCGACCCAGATGCTCGACTCGATGATCGACAACTCCCGCCCCACCCGCGCGGAGGCCTCCGATGTCGCCAACGCCGTCATCGACGGCACGGACGCG
Organism: Streptomyces sp. NPDC019937; assembly: GCF_040631655.1. Lineage (NCBI taxonomy): Bacteria > Bacillati > Actinomycetota > Actinomycetes > Kitasatosporales > Streptomycetaceae > Streptomyces > Streptomyces sp. NPDC019937. The sequence continues at coordinate 37,561 of NZ_JBEYAL010000034.1, read as the reverse complement.
GTGATGCTCTCCGGCGAGACCAGCGTCGGCAAATACCCGATCGCCACGGTCCGGACCATGGGCCGCATCGTCACCGCCGCCGAGGAGGACATCCTCGCCAAGGGGCTCCCCCCGCTCACCGAGCGCAACAAGCCCCGCACCCAGGGCGGCGCGGTCGCCCGCGCGGCGGCTGAAATGGGCGACTTCCTCGGCGCCAAGTTCCTGGTGGCCTTCACCCAGTCCGGGGACACCGTCCGCCGCCTCTCGCGCTACCGCTCCCCGATCCCCCTGCTGGCCTTCACCCCGGACCCGGGCACCCGCTCCCAGCTCAACCTGACCTGGGGCGTCGAAACCTTCCTCGGCCCGATGGTCGCCTCCACGGACGAGATGGTCGCCCAGGTCGACGAGGAGCTCCTCCGCCTGGGCCGCTGCCGGCGCGGCGACCTCGTCGTCATCACGGCGGGCTCCCCGCCCGGCGTCTCCGGCTCCACCAACCTGGTCCGCGTCCACCACATCGGCGCCGACGACCTCCGCTGATCCCGCACGGGGCCGGAGTGCCGCGCTCAGTACTTCGGCCCGACGTGGGCGTCCATGAGCGCGACGGAGGCCCGGCGGGCGACGGAGATGTTGAACGGATCGCTCCCGCGCGCGAGCGTCGTCCACTCCACACCGACCGCGGTGAGCGTGTCGGAGCAGAGCTTGCGGATGTCGTCGGACTTGTTGGTGAAGAAGTACCGGGGATATTCGTAGCGCTTACGCTCGCCCGCGACGATGCGCGTGGTCCAGTTGGTGATCCGACAGCCGTCGGAGTGGAAGAGCCCCCGGATGAACTTCCAGGGGTATGCGTCCACGATCTCCTGCTGCCAGGGCTCCAGGGCAATGACGCGGTCGTGCTTCTTGCCTGGGCCGTGCTGCGGGAACAGGCAGGTCCAGTGCTTCGTGTACGACTTCACCTCGGCGCAGCCCTTCTTGTGCCGCCGTTTCACGCTGGGCAGCGCCATCACCTTGCGCATGGCTGCCTCGGCCTCGTCGATCAAACCTGGCCAGGCGTCGGCACAGAAGATCGACAGATGGTGCTGCTTGGGCTTGGAGATGATGTGACCGTCGCCGAGATACAGCCCTAAGAGGTACGCATACGCGCTGTGGTCGAATGTGCGGCCCGTGCATGAGGGGCAGTCGGTGGGTTGCGTGAAAACCTCGCCCCGCTGCTTTCGGTCTTGATGCCGCCACCAGCCGACCGTGCCCCGCGGGACCCCGAGAAGCTCGGCGACATCGCGATTGGGGACTCCGCGCCGCATCAGCATCACGGCGTCATGACGAACGGACGGACTGTAGGCATTCATGTACCGAGCGTCGCACTCGCATGGCTACCGCCATGCCGAAAGGGGTGCTTATCACGCGAATGCGAAAGTCCGCTTAAAGAGGTGAGTACCGGGTGCGGGATTCGAACCCGCAAGCCCTTTCGGGCAGAGGTGTTTGAGACCTCCGTGTATACCGTTCCACCAACCCGGCTCGCGCAGCGCGATCAGCTTACCGTGTACAGGGCGATCTCGTCGCGCAGGTAGGCTCGAGGTGCAGCACCTGCCATGAACGAGGAGCCCCGTGAGCGACACCGAGCCCGTCGACGAGCAGTCGCACGTTCCCCCGTACACCACCCGCGTCGTCATCGCCGAGGACGAGGCCCTCATCCGTCTCGACCTCAAGGAGATGCTCGAAGAAGAGGGGTACTCCGTCGTCGGTGAGGCGGGAGACGGCGAGACGGCCGTCGCTCTCGCTCGGGAGCACCGGCCCGACCTCGTGATCCTCGACGTGAAGATGCCCGTCCTGGACGGGATTTCCGCCGCCGAGCGCATCGCGGCCGACCGCATCGCGCCCGTCCTCATGCTGACCGCGTTCTCGCAGCGCGAACTGGTCGACCGGGCCCGGGACGCCGGGGCGATGGCGTACCTGGTGAAGCCGTTCAGCAAGAGCGACGTGGTGCCCGCCATCGAGATGGCCGTCTCCCGTTTCACCGAGCTGAAGACGCTGGAGCAGGAGGTCGCCGACCTCTCCCAGCGGCTGGAGACCCGCAAGCTGGTGGACCGGGCCAAGAGCGTTCTGCAGACGGAGTACGGGCTGACCGAGCCGGCCGCGTTCCGCTGGATCCAGAAGACGTCGATGGACCGGCGGCTGTCGATGCAGCAGGTGGCCGAGGCGGTCATCGCGGACGCGGCGGAGAAGAAGGCCAAGGAGCCCAAGGAGCAGTGACCGGGGGACGGCGGGGGTGAGGGGAGGCCCGATCGGGCCTCCCCTCACCCCCGTCAGTCCTCGCCGAGGTACGCCTTGCGCACGGACTCGTCGTGCAGCAGCGCCTCCCCGGTGCCGGACAGCACGATCTTGCCGATCTCCATCACATGGCCGTGATCGGCGAGGGACAGCGCCGCCTGGGCGTTCTGCTCGACCAGCAGGATCGTGGTGCCCTGTGCCTTCAGCTCGGCGATGGTCTGCATGATCTTCTGCATCATGATCGGCGAGAGGCCCATCGAGGGTTCGTCGAGCATCAGCAGCTTGGGGCGGGACATCAGGGCCCGGCCCATGGCGAGCATCTGCTGTTCGCCGCCGGAGAGGGTGCCGGCCGCCTGGGTGCGGCGTTCGCCGAGGATGGGGAAGAGGTCGTACACCTTCCGTACGTCGGCGGCGATCGCGTCGGTGTCCTTGCGGAGGAACGCGCCGAGCTGCAGGTTCTCGGCGATCGTCAGCCGGGGGAAGATATGGCGTCCCTCGGGGGAGTGGGCCAGGCCCAGGGCGACGATCTTGTGCGCGGGGACCCCGCTCAGGGGCTTGCCGTTGAAGCGGATGGTGCCGCCGAGCGGGGTGAGCAGGCCGGAGAGGGTGCGCAGGGTGGTCGTCTTGCCCGCGCCGTTGGTGCCGATGAGGGTGACGACCTGGCCGGCCTCGACGCTGAACGAGATCCCCTTGACGGCCTCGATCTTGCCGTAGGCGACCCTGAGGTCCTCGACCTCGAGCAGTGCGGTCACTGTCCGTCCTCCTCTGTACGTGCCTCTGCCGCCTCCACCGCCGCGGCCTCCTCGGCGCCGGGCGCGCCCTCGAAGGGGGTGCCGAGGTAGGCGGCGATGACGCGTTCGTCGCGCTGGACGACGTCGGAGGTGCCCTCGATCAGCTTCTGGCCCTGGACGAGTACGGCGACCCGGTCGCACAGGCGGAAGATGAAGCGCATGTCGTGCTCGATGACGAGGACGGCGGTGCCCATGTCGCGGATGGCGAAGACGAGTTCTTCGGTGGCCCGGGTCTCCTGGGGGTTCATGCCCGCGGTCGGCTCGTCGAGGAGCAGCAGGCCGGGGTCGCTGGCCAGGGCGCGGGCGATCTCCAGCTTGCGCTGTTCGCCGTAGGGGAGGTTGCGGGAGAGGTGGTCGGCCTTGGCGGCGAGGCCGGTGAACTCCAGGAGTTCCATGGCCCGTGCCGTGGAGGCGGCTTCGGCGCGCTTGAAGCCGGGGCCGCGCAGGAGGGCGGACCACAGTCCTTCCTTGGTGCGGGTGTGCCGGCCGACCAGGACGTTTTCCAGGACGGTCATGTTGGCGAAGAGGCGGATGTTCTGGAAGGTGCGGGCGATGCCGGCCTGGGTGACCAGATGGGGTTTGGGCGGCAGGACGGTGCCCCGGTAGGAGACGCGGCCCTCGGTGGGGACGTAGAGGCCGGTGAGGCAGTTGAAGAAGGTGGTCTTGCCCGCGCCGTTGGGGCCGATGAGGCCGACGATCTCGCCGGGATGGACGTCGAGGTCGACCGAGCGTACGGCGGTGAGTCCGCCGAAGCGCATGGTGACGCCGGTCGCGGTGAGGACGGGGGCGGCCTTCGCCACCGTGGTCGTGGTCATGTCTGTCATGCCTCCGCCTTGGTGACGCCGACGGCGCTGCCGCTGAGGGCGGTCTGGTCGGGCACGTCGAGCTGTCCCGTCTCGTGGTATTCGAGCTGCTGCCGCCGGTTGGGAATGATCCCTTCGGGACGGAAGCGCATCAGCAGGATGAGTGCGATGCCGAAGGCGAGGAGCTGGTAGTCCTGGAGGAATTCCAGCTTCTCGGGGATGAGGAAGAGCAGGGCCGCGCCCAGCAGGGGGCCGCCGATGGTGCCCATGCCGCCGAGGATGACGGCGGCGAGCAGGAAGGTGGAGTTGGGCGGGACGGGCCCGGCGAAGACGTACTGCTCGGGGACGACGGTGGTCTGGACGTGGGCCCAGATGGTGCCGGCGACTCCGGCGAGGGTGGCGCCGAGGGCGAAGGCGATGAGTTTGACGCGGAAGCCGTTGATGCCCATGGCGGTGGCGGCGGTCTCGTCCTCGCGGATGGCGACCCAGGCGCGGCCGATGCGGGAGTTCCCGGCCCGGCTGAAGATGAGGACGACGATGACGGTGACGAGCAGCATCAGCAGGTAGTAGTTGCTGTTGGAGTCGAGGGTGAGTCCGGCGAAGCTGTGGTCGTCGTCGAAGTTGAAGCCGAAGATCTCCAGGGCCGGGATGTTGGGGACGCCGTTGGGGCCGTTGGTGACGGAGGGGCCCGAGGTGCCGTCGAGGTTGCTGACGGCGATGCGGAAGATCTCTCCGAAGCCGAGGGTGACGATGGCGAGGTAGTCGCCGCGCAGCCGCAGCGTGGGGGCGCCGATGACGACGCCGAAGATGAGGGAGACCGCGGCCCCGGTGAGCATGGCGGCCCAGAACGGGAAGGTGACGTGGATGGTGGAGGCGGCGGTTCCGGAGACCAGGGCGGCGGTGTAGGCGCCGACGCCGAGGAAGGCGACGTAGCCGAGGTCGAGGAGTCCGGCGAGTCCGACGACGATGTTCAGGCCGAGGGCGACGGTCGCGAAGATGGCGATGTTGACGCCGAGTTCGGTGTAGCTGGCCTTGTCCTGGGTGAAGGGGAAGACCAGCGCGGTGACCAGGGCCGCGACCAGGGTGAGGGAGCGGTGGGCGCTGGTGAGTCCGCTGAGCCGGGCGATGAGTCCGGCTTTGAGGAGCGCGGTGGTGGCGAAGCAGAGTGCGATGAGGTAGCCGATGAACGGTTCGGGGTTGTCCTCGTCGGTCCGGATGCCGTAGTTGACGACGTAGAGGCCGAGGGCGAAGACGGCCGCGATGATGAGGACGTCGGCCCAGGAGGGGAGCGGCCGGGGGCGGCGGAGGGGCCGGGTGTCGTCCGTGAGCAGGAACGTGGTGGCGACGGGCGCGGCGGAGGCGACGGCGGCGACCCAGCCGCCCGGTTCCAGGTTGACCAGGCCGCCTTGGTCGACGGCGATGGCGATGAGGGTGAACCAGGTGGTGGCGAAGGTGCCGAGGGCCAGCAGCCGCAGGGCCCGGGTGGAGCCGGCGGGGGTGAGCCAGCGCAGGCCCCGGACGTCCAGGGCGGCGAGCGCGAACAGCAGGGTGGCAAGGCCCAGGACGAGGGTGAGGACCTGGAGCCCGCCGGGGTAGCCGTAGACGGTGAGGTCGCCGGGGAAGTCGGAGGTCCAGGTCCAGGCGAGGAAGGTGGAGGCCATGGCGGCGAGGCCGCCGGCCGCGGTGAGCGCCCGGAGCGGGGTGGTGCGCGGGGCCGGGGTGTCCCCTGCGGTCGTGCCGAGGTCGAGGGTGGTCATCGGTTCACTCCCTTCACGCCCGGTCCGCTACGCGTTCGCCGAGCAGCCCCTGGGGCCTGACCAGCAGGACGACGATGAGCAGGGTGAAGGCCCAGACGTCCTTCCATGCCCCGCCGCCGAGTTGGTCCATTCCGGGGATGTCCTGGATGTATTTGATGGCCAGGGCCTCGGCGATGCCGAGGACGACGCCGCCGAGCATGGCGCCGTAGATGTTGCCGATGCCGCCGAGGACGGCGGCGGTGAAGGCCTTGAGTCCGGCGATGAAGCCCATCTCGAAGTTGATCTGGCCGTACTTGAGGCCGTGGGAGAGGGCGGCGACGGCGGCGAACGCGCCGCCGATGGCGAAGGCCATCACGATGATGCGGTCGGTGTTGATGCCCATCAGCTTGGCGGTGTCGGGGTCCTGCGCGGTGGCCTGCATGGCGCGCCCGGCCCGGCTCCTGGAGACGAACAGCCCCAGGGCGAGCATGCACAGCGGGGCGGCTATGAGCAGGAACGCGTCGCCGCGCTGGATGTGCAGGCTGCCGGTGATCTCGAATGAGCTGCCCTCGAACTGGGGGAAGCTGCGGGCCTTCTTGGCGTCGGGGTAGAAGGCCCAGACGGCCTGCTGGAGTGCGATGGACAGGCCGATCGCGGTGATCAGGGGGGCCAGCCGGGGGCCGCCGCGCAGGGGCCGGTAGGCGAAGCGTTCGGCGGCCGTGGCGATGGCGACCGAGGCGAGAATGCCGCCGATGAGCATGAGCGGCAGGGCCAGGGCGAGTGCGGTGCCGCTGGGCAGCCAGAGGTAGACGGTGAGGGCGCCGAAGCCCCCGATCATGAATATCTCGCCGTGGGCGAAGTTGATGAGCTGGACGATGCCGTAGACCATGGTGTACCCGATGGCGATCAGACCGTAGAGGGCGCCGAGGGTCAGGCCGTTGACCAGCGTTTGCGGCAGTTCGTGCACCGCAGGGCCTCCGATGAGCGTGTCGGATATGACGCCGCGCGAGGGCGCCGGTGTGCGCCCTCGCGCGGTTGTCTTGCGTGGATGGGCGGGGTGTCGCCCGGGGATCAGTCCTTGAAGGTCCTGCTCGTCACGTCCTTCCAGGCGCCGTTCTTCACCTGGTAGACGGTCAGCTGCTTGTTGGTGGTGTCGCCGTAACGGTCGAAGGAGACCTTGCCGGTGACGCCGTCGAAGGACACCTTGTTCAGCGCCTCGGTGATCTTGGCGCGGGCGTCGTCGGGGAGCTTGCCGTCGTTGTCGGCGACGACGGCCTTGACGGCCTGGATGATGGCCCAGGCGGCGTCGTAGGAGTAGCCGCCGTACGCCCCGTACGGGTCCTTGTAGTTCTGGGCCGCGTAGTTCTTGACGAACGTCTTGGCGGAGGGCAGGTCTTCGACGGGGTAGCCGACGGAGGTCGCGTAGTCGCCGTCGTTGCTGGTGCCGGAGGCCTTGATGAAGGCGGGGTCGTAGATGCCGTCGCCGCCCATCACCGGGACCTGCGCACCGGCCTGCTTGATCTGGTCGGACAGCAGTCCGCCCTCGGGGTACTGGCCGCCGAAGTAGACGGAGTCGGCGCCGGAGGACCTGACCTTGCCCGCGATGCCGGAGAAGTCGGTCTCCTTGACGGTGAGGTGGTCGGTGCCGACGACCGTGCCGCCGAGGCGCTTGAACTCCTGGGCGAAGATCTTGGCGAGCCCGGCGCCGTAGGTCTGCTTGTCGTCGACGACGAAGACCTTCCGCTTCTTCGCGTCCTTGTAGTAGTACTGCGCGGCGAAGCGGCCCTGGATGATGTCGGTGGTCGCGGTGCGGAAGTAGGTCTTGAACGGGCGGGACTTCTTGCCCGAGGCCCAGGCGTCGCCCTGGCTCAGCGCCGGGTTGGTGTTGGCGGGGGAGACCTCGGCCAGGTCCGCCTTGGCGAAGACGCCCTGCATGGACTGGGCGACTCCGGAGTTCAGCGGGCCGACCGTGCCGAGGATGGCGTCCTCGTCCACCATCGAGGTGGCGTTCTGCTTGCCGGAGGACGGCACCGCCTGGTCGTCATAGGACTTGATCTTGAAGGTGACGCCGGGGACCTCCTTCTGCTGGTTCGCCACCTTGGCGGCGAGGTCGACGGAGTTCTTGATGCCCTGGCCGAGTGCCGACAGCGAGCCGGTGAGCGGGGCGTCGACGCCGATGACGACGGTGGTCTTCTTGTTCTTGTCGCCGCTGTCGGTCTGGCCGCGCGAACCGCAGGCGCTGAGGGTGAGGGCTCCCGCGGTGATCGCGGTCGTCAGGATGAGCAAGGAACGCTGTCGCACGAAGAATCCTTTCCCTGGCCCGGCCGCCCCTCGGGATGGGACGCCGTGTCCGCGCCGGTGGATCTGTTACAGCCGTACAGGTGCTGGCGAACACCTGACGGGGATCGTGACTGGCTGTGAATGTAAGGGCGGGACGCAATGGAGGGCAGAGGTGCAGCCCATGATGTGACTGTCTTGTTATGACCCAGGTCACGTTCGTGTGTCGGTGTAGCGGAACGGAAAGGACAAAGCGGGTCTTTACTGGCAATCCATGAGGTCCGGATAGTGAGAAGCCGCAGTTCCGCTAAGGAGTCGAAGGAACGTGTGGACGAAGCGTGGAGACGCGTACCCACGGCGATGGCGAGAGGTCATCATGGATGACGTCACGGAGTGAGGGTGTCCGATCTTCGATTGCGTGCGTATTACGGAGTGTTACAAGTGGGGCGAGCAATTCCGGCCGCATGTACTCAGGGCGGTGCGCAAACGAAGCGGCACCCCCGGATCCGGGGGTGCCGCTTCTGGCGGGTGAGGCGGGGTGCTACGGCTTCGGCAGGCCCTCCGCGTCGCGCAGCAGGCAGGTCAGCCGGGCGGTGCACACCCGGCGGTCCTGCTCGTCGCTGATGACGATCTCGTACGTGGCGGTCGAGCGCCCCCGGTGGACGGGCGTGGCGACGCCGGTGACCAGGCCGGAGCGCACCCCGCGGTGGTGGGTGCAGTTGAGGTCGACGCCCACCGCGATCCGGCCGCTGCCGCCGTGCAGCATCGAGCCGACCGAGCCCAGGGTTTCGGCCAGCACGGCGGAGGCGCCGCCGTGCAGCAGCCCGTACGGCTGGGTGTTGCCCTCCACGGGCATGGTGCCCACGACCCGCTCCGCGGAGGCCTCGAGGATCTGCACGCCCATGCGGGTGCCGAGGTGACCCGCGGAGAACAGCGCGAGGAGGTCGACGCCGAGTGCCGCGTACTCGTCGATGACCTCTTGCGGGAACTTCACGCTGGCCTGCTCGCCCATCGGGACCGGCTCCGTTCGTCTGCTGGCGGTGACCACCCGCGCTGACGGTGGCCACCTGCTGGTGATGGCCACCTTCATATCAGGCCACTGAGCGAACGCTTAGACGGGGTGGGCCGTCAGGCGGGGCGGGTCTGCTCCAGCCGGACCACCACGGACTTGCTGGCCGGGGTGTTGCTGGTGTCGGCGGTGGCGTCCAGCGGGACCAGCACGTTGGTCTCGGGGTAGTACGAGGCGGCGCAGCCGCGCGCGGTCGGGTAGTGGACCACCCGGAAGCCGGGGGCGCGGCGCTCCACGCCGTCCGTCCACTCGCTGATCAGGTCGGCGTACGAGCCGTCGGCGAGCCCCAGCGCGCGGGCGTCCTCGGGGTGCACCAGGACCACCCGGCGGCCGTTCTTGATGCCGCGGTAGCGGTCGTCCAGGCCGTAGATGGTGGTGTTGTACTGGTCGTGGGAGCGGAGGGTCTGCAGCAGCAGCCGGCCCTCGGGGGCCGTCGGGTACTCGACGGGGGCGTCGGTGAAGTTGGCCTTGCCGGTGGTGGTGGGGAAGCTGCGGCTGTCCCGGGGGGCGTGCGGCAGGGCGAACCCGGACGGGTCGCTCACCTTGGCGTTGAAGTCCTCGAAGCCGGGGATGACGGCCGCGATGCGGTCCCGGATCGTGGCGTAGTCCTTGGCGAACTCCTCCCACGGGGTGGCGCTCCCGGCGCCGAGCACCCGCCGGGCCAGCCGGGCGACGATGGCCGGTTCGGAGAGCAGGTGGGGGCTCGCGGGCTCCAGGCGTCCACGCGAGGCGTGCACCATGCCCATCGAGTCCTCGACGGTGACGAACTGCGGTCCGCCGTCCTGGACGTCCCGCTCGGTGCGGCCGAGGGTGGGCAGGATCAGGGCGCGGGCGCCGGTGACCACGTGGGAGCGGTTGAGCTTGGTCGAGACGTGGACGGTCAGCCGGGCGGCGCGCATCGCGGCCTCGGTGACGTCGGTGTCGGGGGAGGCGGCCACGAAGTTGCCGCCCATGGCGAAGAAGACCTTGGCCTCGCCGTCGCGCATCGCGCGGATGGCACGGACGACGTCGAAGCCGTGCTCGCGCGGCGGCGCGAAGCCGAACTCCTTCTCCAGGGCGTCCAGGAAGGCGGGCGCGGGCCGTTCGAAGATGCCCATGGTGCGGTCGCCCTGCACGTTGCTGTGGCCGCGCACCGGGCACACCCCGGCGCCGGGGCGGCCGACGTTGCCGCGCAGCAGCAGGAAGTTCACGACCTCCCGGATGGTGGGCACCGAGTGCTTGTGCTGGGTCAGGCCCATGGCCCAGCAGACGATGGTGCGCTTCGAGGCGAGGACCATGCTCAGCGCGCGGTCGATGTCGGCCCGTTCCAGGCCGGTGGCGCGCAGCGTCTCGTCCCAGTCGGCGGCGCGGGCGGCGGCGGCGAAGTCCTCGAAGCCGTGGGTGTGCTCGGCGATGAAGTCCTCGTCGATGATGCCCGGGGTGTTGTCGGAAGCCTCCAGGATCAGCTTGTTGAGGAGGCGGAAGAGGGCCTGGTCGCCGCCGATCCGGATCTGCAGGAAGAGGTCGGTGAGCGAGGTGCCGCCGCCCGCGAGCCCCTTGGCGTTCTGCGGGTTCTTGAACCGCTCCAGGCCCGCCTCGGGCAGCGGGTTGACGGAGATGATCTTCGCGCCGTTGGTCTTCGCCTTCTCCAGCGCGGAGAGCATGCGCGGATGGTTGGTGCCCGGGTTCTGCCCGGCGACGACGATCAGGTCGGCCTTGTAGAGGTCCTCCAGCAGCACGCTGCCCTTGCCGACGCCCAGTGTCTCGGTGAGCGCCGAGCCCGAGGACTCGTGGCACATGTTGGAGCAGTCGGGCAGGTTGTTGGTGCCGAACTCGCGGGCGAAGAGCTGGTAGAGGAAGGCGGCCTCGTTGCTGGTGCGGCCGGAGGTGTAGAAGACGGCCTCGTCGGGGGAGGCCAGGGCCTGGAGTTCGTCGGCGATGATGTCGAACGCGCGGTCCCAGCTGACCGGCTCGTAGGCCTCGGCGCCCTCGGGCAGGTACATGGGCTGGGTGAGCCGGCCCTGCTGGCCCAGCCAGTAGCCGCTGCGGGTGGCGAGGTCGGCCACCGGGTGGGCGGCGAAGAAGTCGGGGGTGACCCGGCGCAGGGTCGCCTCCTCGGCGACGGCCTTCGCGCCGTTCTCGCAGAACTCGGCCGTGTGCCGCTTGTCCGGCTCGGGCCAGGCGCAGCCCGGGCAGTCGAAGCCCTTCTTCTGGTTGACCTGGAGGAGGGTGAGCGCGGTGCGGCGCACTCCCATCTGCTGCTGGGCGATGCGCAGCGAGTGACCGACCGCCGGGAGCCCGGCGGCGGCGTGTTTCGGGGGTGCGACCTCGGGCGCGTCCTGGACCGGATCGCCTGCGGGTGGCTTGGCTGCCATGTCGCTCCCCTTTTTCCGCCGTGGTTGGGTGCCTGTCCCCTCTCGATCCTTTCATGAGTCACGGACTTTGGGACCACCCGGTGCGGGTGGGCCGGTGCGGGTGGGCTGGGGTGGGAGGCGGGAGGCGTTGTCGGTGGGGCGTGGCAGGATCGGGGTCGTGGCAGAGAAAGCATCGAAGAAGACCGCAGCGCCCGCGCCCGACCGCACGGGGGACCGTCCCCGCCTGCTCCTGCTGGACGGGCATTCCCTGGCATACCGGGCGTTCTTCGCGCTGCCGGCGGAAAATTTCAGTACGACCACCGGCCAGACGACCAACGCGATCTACGGCTTCACCTCGATGCTGGCGAACACGCTGCGTGATGAGCAGCCCACGCACCTGGCGGTGGCGTTCGACGTCTCGCGCAAGACCTGGCGCTCCGAGCAGTTCACGGAGTACAAGGCGAACCGCTCCTCGACCCCGGACGAGTTCAAGGGGCAGGTCGAGCTGATCGGCGAGCTGCTGGACACGATGAACGTCCACCGCTTCGCGGTGGACGGCTTCGAGGCGGACGATGTGATCGCCACCCTTGCCACCCAGGCCGAGGCCGAGGGCTTCGAGGTGCTGATCGTCACCGGTGACCGCGATTCGTTCCAGCTGGTCAGCGAGCATGTCACGGTCCTCTACCCGACCAAGGGCGTCTCCGAGCTGACCCGGTTCACCCCGGAGAAGGTCCAGGAGAAGTACGGTCTCACCCCGCGCCAGTACCCCGACTTCGCGGCGCTGCGCGGCGACCCGTCGGACAACCTGCCCGGCATCCCGGGGGTCGGCGAGAAGACCGCCGCGAAGTGGATCAACCAGTTCGGGTCGTTCCAGGAGCTGGTGGAGCGGGTCGACGAGGTCAAGGGCAAGGTCGGCGAGAAGCTGCGCGACCACTTGGAGGCCGTGAAGCTCAACCGGCAGCTGACCGAGCTGGTCAGGGACGTGGAGCTGGGCGTCGGCCCGGACGGTCTCAAGCGCGTTCCGTACGACCGGGCCGCGATGGCCGTGGTCCTGGACGCGCTGGAGTTCCGCCACCAGAACTTCCGCGACCGCATCCTGGCCGTCGACCCCGGCGCGGCCGACGAGGAGCCGGCCGCCGCGGCCCCCGGCGTCGAGGTCGACGGGGTGACGCTGGGCGCGGGCGGGCTGGCGCCCTGGCTGGCGGAGCGCGGCGCCGAGCCGCTGGGCCTGGCCGCCGTGGACACCTGGGCGCTGGGCAGCGGCAGCGTCAGCGAGATCGCGCTGGCCACCGCGGGCGGGCCCGCCGTCTGCTTCGACCCCTCGGAGCTGGACGAGGCCGACGAGCGGGCCTTCGCGGCCTGGATCGCGGACCCGGACCGGCCGAAGGTGCTGCACAACGCCAAGGGCACCATGCGGGTCTTCGCCGAGCACGGCTGGTCCGTCGCGGGCGTCTCGATGGACACCGCGCTGGCCGCCTATCTGGTCAAGCCGGGCCGCCGTTCCTTCGAGCTGGACGCGCTGTCGGTCGAGTACCTGGGCCGTGAGCTGTCCCCGGCGGCGGCAGCGGACAGCGGGCAGCTCGCCTTCGGCGCCGACGAACAGGCCGAGCAGGACGCCCTGATGATCAAGGCGCGTACGGTGCTCGACCTCGGCGAGGCGTTCCGGGGGCGGCTGGAGGAGGTCGGCGCCGCCGGGCTGCTGAGCGATGTGGAGCTGCCCACCTCCGAGCTGCTGGCCCGGCTGGAGCGCTCCGGTATCGCCGCCGACCGCGGCTGGCTGGACCGCATGGAGCAGCAGTTCGCGGGCGCCGTCCAGCAGGCGGTGAAGGAGGCGCACGCCGCGGTGGGCCACGAGTTCAACCTCGGCTCGCCCAAGCAGCTCCAGGAAGTGCTCTTCGGCGAGCTGGGCCTGCCCAAGACGAAGAAGACCAAGACCGGGTACACCACGGACGCCGACGCGCTCGCGTGGCTGGCCGCGCAGACCGACCACGAACTCCCGGTGATCATGCTGCGTCACCGGGAGCAGGCCCGGCTGCGCTCCACCGTGGAGGGGCTGATCAAGACGATCTCGCCCGGTGGCCGCATCCACACCACCTTCAACCAGACCGTGGCGGCGACCGGCCGGCTGTCGTCGACCGACCCCAACCTGCAGAACATCCCGGTGCGCACGGACGAGGGCCGGGCGATCCGGCGCGGCTTCGTCGTCGGTGAGGGCTTCGAGTCGCTGATGACCGCCGACTACAGCCAGATCGAGTTGCGCGTCATGGCCCATCTCTCCGAGGACGAGGGCCTGATCGAGGCGTTCACCTCGGGTGAGGACCTGCACACCACGGTGGCCTCCCAGGTGTTCTCCGTCGACACCTCCGAGGTCGACCCGGAGATGCGGCGCAAGATCAAGGCCATGTCGTACGGCCTGGCGTACGGGCTGTCGGCGTTCGGCCTCTCCCAGCAGCTGGGCATCGGCGCGGACGAGGCGCGGCGGCTGATGGACAATTTCTTCGAGCGGTTCGGCGGCGTCCGTGACTATCTGCAGCGGGTCGTGGAGGAGGCGCGCGCCACCGGCTATACGGAGACCATGCTCGGCCGCCGCCGCTATCTCCCCGATCTCAACAGCGACAACCGGCAGCGCCGTGAGATGGCCGAGCGGATGGCGCTCAACGCCCCGATCCAGGGCACCGCCGCCGACATCGTCAAGATCGCGATGCTGAAGGTGGACGCCGCGTTGACGGCGGGCGAACTCTCGTCGCGGATGCTGCTCCAGGTGCACGACGAAATCGTGCTGGAGATCGCGCCGGGGGAGCGGGAGCGGGTCGAGGAGCTGGTGCGGCGCGAGATGGCCGGCGCCTTCCAATTGCGCGCTCCGCTGGATGTGTCGGTGGGCGTCGGCGCCGACTGGGAGTCGGCCGCGCACTGAGGGGCGGCTGGTGGAACTGGCGGAATCGGCCAAGTGTTCACCCCCGAATGGCTGCTGACAGGCGGTAGGCAGCGGTGGTCGCGGGCCCTAAGTTGTCGTAGTGTCACCAGGGTTGACGCGCGGGGGAGCGCATCGTGTTCGACGGGAGGGACACACGGATGGCACCGCTTATCGGCCGACGTTTGCGTAAGGGGGCGGCCACGACGGCGGTGGCGGCGGCCGCGATGGCCGCCCTCACCGCATCCCAGGCGCCAGGGTTCGCCGCCCAAGAGCACGGCGACCGGGATCACCGGGACCGGGACCGGGCCAGTGGGGCGCCGTCGCCCGATACGCCGATCGACGGCGGCTCCTCGTACCACACCGATCTGCCGCCCCTGACCAAGCCGGACAAGCCCGGCTCCTCGATCGACCTGCCGGGGCTCCCGGGCAGCAGCGCCAAGGCCGAGGCGGGGATACCGGCGAGCGTGCTCGCCGCGTACAAGAAGGCGGAGGCGGCGCTCCGGGAGGCCAAGCCCGGCTGCAACCTGCCGTGGCAGCTGCTGGCCGCGATCGGCAAGGTCGAGTCCGGCCAGGCCCGCGGCGGCAGCGTGGACCGCGAGGGGACGACCGTCAGTCCCATCCTCGGCCCGGCCCTCAACGGCAACGGGTTCGCCATGATCAAGGACACCGACGGCGGCGAGTTCGACGGGGACACCACCCACGACCGCGCCGTCGGGCCCATGCAGTTCATCCCGTCGACCTGGGCGAACTGGAGCCAGGACGGCAACGGCGACGGCCGTTCGGACCCGAACAACATCTACGACGCGGCGCTCGCCGCGGGCTTCTACCTGTGCGCCAACAACCGTGATCTGTCCGTCCAGGCGGACATCAACAAGGCGATCCTGGGCTACAACCACTCGCGGGAGTATCTGAACACCGTCCTGTCGTGGTTCGAGTACTACAAGCGCGGCACCCATGAGGTGCCCGACGGCACCGGCGTGCTGCCCTCGGAGAGGAGCGGCCCGTCGGGTGACGGCTCGAAGTCCGGCTCCAAGGAATCCGGCAAGGACAAGGGCAACGGTTCCGGCAAGGACACGGACTCCGGCAAGGGCAACGGCGGTGCGCACACCCTGCCCAAGCCCGACGACAAGCCCGACGGTTCCTCCCCCTCGACCGACCCGGACGACGACCCGGGGCAGACGCCCCTCCCGCAGCTCCCCAAGCCGCCGACCACGCCGCCCACCACGCCCGCCCCCAAGCCCACCGGCACCGCCAAGCTGACCGCGGTCGGCGCCAAGCAGTTCACCGCCACCGCCGGTGGGACGTTCACCGGCGCTCCCAAGGTCCACGCGGTGAACGCCGAGGGCGAGCCGGTGGCCGCGGCGGGCGTGAAGTACGAGATCCGCGGCGAGACGGGCGCCCGCTTCCTCGGCCTCGTCCGTTCCGTCACCGTGCTCACCGGCGCGGACGGCACCGCCACCGCCCCCAAGCTGCTCGCGGGCGAGCAGACCGGCTCCTTCACCCTGCGCGCCACGGCCGTGGGGCGCGAGCAGGTGGCCCCGGTCGACTTCGCCGCGTCCGTCAAGGCCCGGCCCGTACCGCAGGCCGACGCGCTGGCCCGCCTCGGGGACGGCGTCCTGAAGGCCGGGACCGGCGGCTCGTTCGCCGATCTCCTCACCGTCAAGGCGACCAACAAGGGCAAGGTCGCGGCGGGCGTCCCGGTCACCGCGACCATGATCACGGACGCCAAGAAGCCCGAGCCGAACGACAAGGGCCCGTACTTCCTCGACGCGAAGGGCAAGCCGGTCCGCACCCTGACCGGTCTGAAGACCGACGCCCTCGGCCGGCTGACGCTTCCGAAGATCCTCACCGATGAGCACGCGGGCACCTATCTGCTCCGCCTCACCACGGCCAACGGCGTCGTCCTGGACGTCGAGCTGACCGTCACCCCGGCCGCCGCCTCCTAGCGGGCCGCCGCCCCGGGCACACCGCGCCGCCCCCGAGCCCCACCGGGCCCGGGGGCGGCGCCGCTGTGTGCCCGGGGACGGCGCGCTTCGCGTTTCGGGCTTGCGTGTTCTCATCTGCGCCCCCCGTTGCTACGGTGCCCCAGCCCCGGCCGACCTGACGTCGCGTCAGCTCCAGGCCGCCTCGTACCGGAACCACGGGAGGCCCGCATGCGCGCCCTCGTCGCCGCCGCGATCGGACTCGCCGCCGCCCTCGCCCTCGTCCTCACGGTGACGGCCATCGGCGCCCCCGACGGCACCACCTCCCCCAAGCCGCTGCTCACCACCGTCCCCGAGCACCCCTGAGGGAGGGCCGCCCCGCCATGCGCCGCAAAGCCAGCCTGGTCCTGCTCGCCTTCGCCGTCTTCTTCGCCGCCCTCGCCCCGCTGGTGCGCTGGTACGCGTTCCCCCGGCTCGCCAAGATCCCGCCCAGTGAATACCAGACGGCCGTCCTGGAGGCCCGCCCCGCCACCCTGCTCGACTACGCCACCATGAAGCCCCGCACGGTCCCCGAGGTCAGCATCGTGCAGACCCTGCGCGGGAACGTGCCGGCCGCGAAGAAGGTCGGGAAGGAGACCGGGCGCGACGTCGTCGTCTGGGACGCTCTGTCGTACATCCAGGGCCCCGACGGCAAGATGGTCTCCCGCATCCCCGAGCGCTACGTCTTCGACGCCCACTCCCAGGACCCGGTCCACGCCGGCGGCGAACACGTCGACGGCGACGCGGTGCGCCGCGAGGGCATCGAGTACAAGTGGCCCTTCCTCACCGAGAAGCGCGACTACCGCTACTTCGACGCCCAGACCCGCACCTCCGCGCCCATCCACTACAAGGGCACCCGGAACTTCCGCGGCCTGACGGTGTACTACTTCGAGCAGACCATCCCCTGGACCAGGGTCCCGCTGCCCAAGACCATGCCGGTCGCCGGCATCACCCCCGAGACCGTCCGCAAGGCCGGAACCTCCCGCTGGTACACCACCAAGCGCATGTTCTGGGTCGAACCCACCACCGGAGCGCCCGTCAACGGGCAGGAGATCCACCGCGAGGAACTGCGCGGCGGGACCCTGCTGGGCGGCCGGGACCGGGTGACCGTCTTCTCCGGACACGTGAAGATGCGCGAGGACTACATCGCCCACACGGTCGACATGGTCACCTCCCAGCGGCAACTGGTCCTCGCCTTCACGACGTACGTGCCCTGGGGCTTCGGCGTGCTGGGCACCGGACTGCTCGCGCTCGCGCTGCTGCTGGAGGCGCGCGGCCGGTCCTCGTCGTCCGGGGCGCCGTCGCGGAGCGGGCGGCGACGGCTCGTCAACCTCCGTCCCCGCGTTCCCTCCTGATAGTGACGCCGGTAGTGATCTCGGTAGTTGGCTGGCTAGCATGCGCTCCATGCCGGGTATCACGATCGAATTCACCGAGCAGGAACTGGCCGAGCTGCGCGCGGAGGCGAAGGAGAAGGGCGTGGCCATCAAGCGCCTCGCGCACGACATACTGACCGAGGACGTCGTGCGGCGGCGTCAGAAGCAGCGCTTCGTCGAGGGCGCCGTGCGCTTCGCCATGGGCTACAAGGCCGAGTTCGAGCGGGAGTTCCCGGAAGGGCTGCGTTGATCCTGTACGTCGACGCCGGCTGGGTGCTCAACGTCCAGGTCGATGTCTCCCCGGTGAACACCCCCGTGCGTGACTGGGGCGCACTCCACTGCATGAGCGAACGGCACCGCTACGAACGGTTCGCGGGCGAGCCGTACTACGAGGAGGCCGCGGCCCGCGCCGCGACCTTCCTCCACACCTCGCTGATCCTGGAACCCTTCTCCGACTACAACGCGGTGATCGGCGCGGCCTGCGCCCAGATGTACCTGGAGGAGTCAGGCGAGGCGATCGCCCCGCCGCCCGGTGCGATGGTGGGGCTCATCCGCGACATACGGGACAATCGGCTCCGCCTCAGCGAGACCGCCCGGCGGCTGCGCGCCTGGGCCCTCTGAGCCGGGGCGGCGGCTCAGCGGCGGGCGTTGGTGCGCCGCGTCGGCTCGGCCCTCGTCGGGTCCTCCGGCCACGGGTGCTTGGGATAGCGGCCGCGCAGCTCGGCCCGCACCGACCGGTAGCCGTCCCGCCAGAACGACGCCAGATCGGCCGTGACCGCGGCCGGACGCCCCGCCGGTGACAGCAGGTGCACCAGCAGCGGCACCCGCCCGCCCGCGATCCGCGGCGACTCCTGCCAGCCGAACAGCTCCTGCAGCTTCACCGCCAGCACCGGCTGCCCGTCCCCGTACTCCACCCGCACCCGCGACCCGCTCGGCACCTCGACCCGCTCCGGCGCCAGCTCCTCGAAGCGCGCGGCGTCGCCCGTCGCCCACGGCAGCAGCCGGGCCAGCGCCTGACCGGCGTCCACCCGTTCCAGATCCGCCCGCCGCCGGGCCCGGCCCAGCTCCACGCCCAGCCACGCGTCCGGGTCCGCCAGCAGCGCCGCCTCCGACACGTCCGGCCAGGGCGCCCCCAGCTCCCGGTGCAGGAACGCCATCCGCTGCCGTACCGCCGTGGCCTGCCCGGACCAGCGCAGCAGCCCGGTCCCCTCCCGGCGCAGCCCCTCCAGCAGCGCCGCGTGCACGAGCGCCGGGTCGGGCGCGGCCAGCGGCCGGGCCACCAGCTCGATCGCCCCGAGCCGCGACACCCGGCGGGCGACGACGTCCCCGTCGGCCCAGTGCACCTCCTCGCCGTCCGACCCCAGCGCCGCGGCCGCCGTACGGGCCGTCTCCTCGTCGGTGACGGCGGCGAGCCGGACCCGCGCCGACGCGGCGGACACCGGCCGGTCGGCGACCGCCACGGCCAGCCACGGCGCACCGCCCAGCCGCGACCCGTCGCCCAGCTCGGCCCCGGTCCCCGCCGCCATGAGGTAGGCCCGCCCGCCGCGCAGCCGGGCCACCCGCTCGGGGAACGCCAGCGCGACGACCAGCCCGGTGACAGCGTCCTCGCCCCGCGCCGGGCCGCCGCGGTCCGGCCGGCCGGCGCCGGCAGGGGCGGCGTCGTCCCCGGACACCGCGCGCTCCAGGCGGCGGGCCTCCTGGCGCCAGCGGGTCGCGTACGGGTCGCCGGCGCGGCGGGCGGTGCGCCAGGCGGCGGCCAGGTCGTCGCCGTAGTCCCGTGGCGGTTCCTCGCTCAGCAGGGCCACCACCTCGGCCGCCCGGCGGGCGCCGACCTCGGGCGCGCCGTCGATGAGGGCGCGGGCGAGGCGGGGGTGGAGGCCGAGCCGGGACATGCGGCGGCCGCGCCCGGTCGCGCGGCCGCCCGCGTCGACGGCGCCGATCGCCGTCAGCACCTCCCGCGCGGCCGTCATGGCCCCGCGGGGCGGCGGGTCGAGCAGGGCGAGGCCGGACGCGTCCGGGTCGCCCCAGCACGCGGCCTGGAGGGCGAAGGCCGTCAGGTCGGCCTCGGCGATCTCCGGGGACGGGAAGCGCGGCAGCCGGGCGTCCTCGGCCTCCGGCCAGCAGCGGTAGACCGTCCCCGGCGCCTCGCGCCCGGCCCGGCCCGCGCGCTGCCGGGCCGCGGCCCGCGACGCCCGTACGGTCGTCAGCGCGCTCAGCCCCCGCGCGTGGTCCATGCGCGGCTCACGGGCGAGACCGCTGTCGACGACGACGCGCACGCCCGGCACGGTCAGGCTCGACTCGGCGACCGAGGTCGCCAGCACCACCCGCCGCCGACCGCCGTCCGCGCCCGCGAGCACGGCTTCCTGCACGGCGGCGGGGGCCCGGCCGTGGACCTGGAGGACGTCGGCGCCGACGCCGCCCAGCAGCCCCGCCACCCGGCCGATCTCGCCGACGCCGGGCAGGAAGCACAGGACGTCGCCGGACCGCTCCCGCAGCGCGCGCCGCACCACGTCCGCGACGTGGTCGAGCAGGGCCGGGTCGACGCGCATCCCGTGCGGCGGGCGTACGGGGCGTACGGGCGGCGTCCACATCACCTCGACGGGGTGCGACACGCCCGGGGCCGAGACGACCGGCGCGGGCTGCCCGCCGTCACCCCCTCGCCCAGCAGCCGCGCCCACCCCTGCGCGTCGGTCGTCGCCGACGCGGCGATCAGCCGCAGCTCCGGGCGCAGGGTGGCCTGGACGTCCAGCAGGAAGGCGGCCGCCGTGTCGGCGTCCAGGTGGCGCTCATGGCATTCGTCCAGCACGACGGCGTCGACCCCGGCCAGCTCCTGGTCCCGCTGCAGCCGCTGCACCAGCACGCCGGTGGTGACCACCTCGACCACCGTGCGCGGCCCGGCCTGCCGCTCCCCTCGTACGGTGAAGCCGACCCGTTCGCCGGTCCGTTCGCCGAGCAGCCACGCCATGCGCCGCGCGGCGGCCCGCGCCGCGATCCGGCGCGGCTCGGCCACCAGGACCCGCCGCCGCACCGGCGCGCCGCCGCCACCCTCCGGCGGTCCGGCGCCGTCCAGCAGCCCGGCCAGGACGAGCGGCACCAGCGTGGTCTTGCCGGTCCCGGGCGGTGCGCACAGCACCGCCGACCCCCGCCGGTCGAGCGCGCTCAGCAGCTCGGGCACGGCTTCGCGGACGGGGAGCCGTCCGAGGGCGTCCGTACGCATGCCCGCCCCCCGCTCAGTCCCGCTCGCAGACGAAGACGGCCGTGCCCGGGATGAGGCCCCCGCGCAGCGGGGACCAGCCGCCCCACTCCTGACGGTTCCAGGCGGGCCATTCCGGTTCCACGAGGTCGATCAGCCGGAAGCCTCCGGCCACGACGTCCCGTACCCGGTCACCGAGGGTCCGATGGTGCTCGACATAGACGGCTCGGCCCGCGTCGTCCTGTTCCACATAGGGGGTGCGGTCGAAGTACGAGCCGGAGATGCTCAGCCCTTCGGGCCCCGGCTCGTCGGGGAACGCCCACCGCACCGGATGCGTCACCGAGAACACCCACCGGCCGCCCGGCCGCAGCACCCGCCGCACCTCGCGCATCACCCGCACCGGCTCCGCCACGAAGGGCACCGCCCCGTACGCCGAGCAGGCGAGGTCGAACGAACCGTCGCGGAAGGGGAGCGCGGCCGCGTCGGCCTGGACCAGCGCGATCCCGGACGAGCCGGGGGCAGGGGCCCCGGCGTCGATCCGCTGGGCGTGCCGCAGCTGCCGGTGGGAGATGTCGAGCGCCACGGGGCGGGCCCCGCGCGCCGCGAGCCAGCGCGAGCACTGCGCCGCGCCCGCGCCCACCTCCAGCACATCCCGCCCCTTCAGCCGGTCCGCGGGGCCGAGCAGCCCGGCCTCCTCCTCGTCCAGCCCCTCCGGGCCCCATATGAAGCGGTCGTCGCCGAGGAAGGCGCCGTGCTCCTCCTGGTACTCGTCCGCGTTGCGGTCCCACCAGCCGCGGCTGGCCCGGCTGCTCTCGGTGTCGCCGGCGATCCGGCGGGTGGCGGTGGGTTCGATGGCGTCGAGGGCCTCGCCGGCGCTCTCGGAGGCCTCGAAGGCACCGCTGGGCTCGTGTTCTTGGACCATGGGGCGCGTCGTCGTACTCTCTGTATCGACCTGTGGCCGCGGGGCACGGCAAGGGACCGCGTCGCAGCAGTGACTTGCAAATTGCCGGGTTCGGGGCGTTAAGCCCCACGTGCGCTCTTCGTGCATTGACCATGCCCGGCCGCCCCCGTATGCTACAAGTTGCGCTGCGGGCCTGCGCGACTCAGACGGAGCAGGCCGCGCTCGCATCTGTTGTATGTCCCCTCGGTTGTCGAGGCGTTTTCGGTCTCTCAGTAGGATCCGGAAAGATCACGCCTCACAGGCTGTCCGGCTTCGGCGGTGCGATAAAGGGTCCTCGGCGTAGCAGTACCTACGACTCACTGTCCGTACCGGAGCCCTTTCCCACATGACGAGCAGCACCGAGGCAACCCGCACCACCCCGCAGGTGGCGGTAAACGACATCGGTTCCGAGGAAGCCTTCCTCGCCGCGATCGACGAGACGATCAAGTACTTCAACGACGGCGACATCGTCGACGGCGTCATCGTGAAGGTCGACCGGGACGAGGTCCTGCTCGACATTGGTTACAAGACCGAAGGCGTCATCCCTTCCCGCGAGCTTTCGATCAAGCACGACGTCGACCCGAACGAGGTCGTGGCCGTCGGCGATGAGATCGAGGCCCTGGTTCTCCAGAAGGAGGACAAGGAAGGCCGCCTGATCCTCTCGAAGAAGCGCGCCCAGTACGAGCGTGCCTGGGGCACCATCGAGAAGATCAAGGAAGAGGACGGGATCGTCACCGGTACCGTCATCGAGGTCGTCAAGGGTGGTCTCATCCTCGACATCGGCCTCCGCGGCTTCCTCCCCGCCTCCCTGGTCGAGATGCGCCGCGTCCGCGACCTCCAGCCCTACGTGGGCAAGGAGCTCGAGGCGAAGATCATCGAGCTGGACAAGAACCGCAACAACGTGGTCCTGTCCCGCCGCGCCTGGCTGGAGCAGACCCAGAGCGAGGTCCGTCAGACCTTCCTCACCACCCTCCAGAAGGGTCAGGTGCGCTCCGGCGTCGTCTCCTCCATCGTCAACTTCGGTGCCTTCGTGGACCTGGGTGGCGTCGACGGTCTGGTCCACGTCTCCGAGCTGTCCTGGAAGCACATCGACCACCCGTCCGAGGTCGTCGAGGTCGGCCAGGAGGTCACGGTCGAGGTCCTCGACGTCGACATGGACCGCGAGCGCGTCTCCCTGTCGCTCAAGGCGACCCAGGAAGACCCGTGGCAGCAGTTCGCCCGGACCCACCAGATCGGTCAGGTCGTCCCGGGTAAGGTCACGAAGCTCGTGCCGTTCGGTGCGTTCGTCCGCGTGGACGAGGGCATCGAGGGTCTGGTCCACATCTCCGAGCTGGCCGAGCGCCACGTGGAGATCCCGGAGCAGGTCGTCCAGGTCAACGACGAGATCTTCGTCAAGGTCATCGACATCGACCTCGAGCGCCGCCGCATCAGCCTCTCGCTGAAGCAGGCCAACGAGGCCTTCGGTGCCGACCCGTCCGCGGTCGAGTTCGACCCGACCCTGTACGGCATGGCCGCGTCCTACGACGACCAGGGCAACTACATCTACCCCGAGGGCTTCGACCCCGAGGCCAACGACTGGCTCGAGGGCTACGAGAAGCAGCGCGAGGAGTGGGAGCGTCAGTACGCCGACGCGCAGACCCGCTTCGAGCAGCACCAGGCGCAGGTCATCAAGTCCCGCGAGGCCGACGAGCAGGCCGCTGCCGAGGGTGCGGGCAGCGCTGCCCCGGCGCCCGGCGGGCAGGCTTCCGGCGGCGGCGGTTCGTACTCCTCGGAGTCGGCCGACAACTCCGGCGCCCTGGCGTCGGACGAGGCGCTGGCCGCGCTCCGCGAGAAGCTGGCCGGTGGCCAGAGCTGAACCGCTGTGCCGCTGACCTGATCGCCGGCGGCATCGGCTAGATCGAGTGTGAGGCCCGTTCCCCTCCGGGGGAGCGGGCCTCACGCATGTCCTCGCATGTTCCGGGGCGCGGACGGCCATGATGCGCACAGGAGTTGTGGCCGGGGTCCGGGAATGCGCCCGCCCCCGTGTGGTGTTTTCGCGTACGGAACACAAGGAGGAGCGGTCACAGTGCTTGATCCGCAGGATTTGTACGCGTGGGAACCGAGCGGACTCGCGGAAGTCGACGCGATAGCCTCCCGGGATTCGGCCGGGCTGGTGCTGCTCTACCACTTCGACGGTTACATCGACGCGGGGGAGACCGGCGACCAGATCGTGGAGCGGCTGCTCGACGGGCTGCCGCGGCAGGTCGTCGCGCGCTTCGATCACGACCGGCTCGTCGACTACCGGGCCCGGCGCCCCCTGCTCACCTTCCAGCGCGACCACTGGACGGATTACGAGACCCCGGCGATCGAACTCCACCTGGTGCGGGACGCGACCGCGGCACCCTTCCTGCTGCTGTGCGGGCCCGAACCGGACGTGGAGTGGGAGCGCTTCGCGGCGGCGGTGCGGCAGATCGTCGAGCGGCTCGGCGTGCGGCTCGCCGTGAACTTCCACGGCATCCCGATGGGCGTTCCGCACACCCGCCCGGTGGGCCTCACCCCGCACGGCAACCGCACCGATCTGATGCCCGGCCACCGCGGCTACTTCGACGAGGCCCAGGTGCCCGGCAGCGCCGAGTCGCTGATCGAGTACCGGCTCGGCGAGGCGGGCCACGACGTCCTCGGGGTCGCCGCCCACGTCCCCCACTATCTCGCCCGATCCGCCTACCCCGACGCGGCGCTCACCGCGCTGGAGGCGGTCACCGCGGCCACCGGCCTGGTGCTGCCGGGCGCCGCCCACGCGCTGCGCAACGAGGCGCTGAAGACGCAGGAGGAGATCGAGCGGCAGGTCTCCGAGGGGGACGACGAACTGGTCGCGCTCGTCCGGGGCCTTGAGCACCAGTACGACGCGGTGGCCGGGGCCGAGAGCCGCGGCAACCTGGTCGCGGAGTCGGCCGAGCTGCCGTCGGCGGACGAGCTGGGCGCCGAGCTCGAGCGCTTCCTGGCCGAGCGGGAGGGCGAGAGCGGCGCCTGAGCGGCGGTCCGTATAGCGTGGGCCCCATGCTGAAGCTGGGGCTCACGGGCGGAATCGGCGCGGGCAAGAGCGAAGTCTCGCGGATCTTGGTCTCTTACGGCGCGGTGCTGATCGATTCCGATCGGATCGCCCGTGAGGTGGTCGAGCCGGGAACCCCCGGCCTCGCCGCCGTCGTCGCCGAGTTCGGCCCCGATGTGCTGACGGACGACGGCCGGCTCGACCGGCCGAAGCTCGGCGGCATCGTCTTCAACGACCCCGAGCGGCTGCGCGCCCTGAACGCCATCGTCCACCCCCTGGTCCGCGACCGCACCGCCGAGCTGCAGGCGGACGCCGGACCGGAGGCGGTGGTCGTCCACGATGTCCCGCTGCTCGCCGAGAACGGTCTGGGCTCCCTGTACGACCTGGTACTGGTCGTCGACGCCACGCCCGAGACCCAGCTCGACCGGCTGGTCCGGCTGCGCGGCATGACCGAGGACGAGGCGCGGGCCCGGATGGCGGCCCAGGCGACCCGCGAGGAGCGGCTGGCCGTCGCCGACGTCGTGATCGACAATGACGGCCCGCTGGAGCGGCTGGAGCCGCAGGTCCGGAAGGTCTGGGCGGAGCTGGTGGAGCGGGCGGCCGCCACGGAATGAAGGGGCGGGCCGTGCTTGCCGGGCGGGCCGAGGGGGAATGTGGCGCACCGGGTGGTTGTTGTGCCGCCCGTACCACCGATCACCACCGAGGGATCACCGCACACGGGACCTATGATCACGTAAGCCCGGGGAAGGAAGTGGCCGTGTCCGAGCCCACGCCCGAGACCCATGTCATCGACTACCGCGCCGCGGAGCAGCTGCTCGCCGCCCGAGATCCGCGAGGCGCCGTCAAGCTGCTCGACTCGGTCATCACCGCCCACCCCGAGAACACCGCGGCCCGGCTGCTGCGAGCCCGCGCGTTCTTCGGATCGGCCCAGCTCCGCGCCGCGGAACTCGAATTCCACATCGTCCTGGAGCGCGAGCCGGACAACGCGTTCGCCCACTTCGCCCTCGCCCGCACGCTGGAGCGCGCCGACCGCCGGGACGAGGCCACCCGCCACTTCCGCCTCGCCGCGGCGCTCGATCCGCGCCCGGACTTCGTGGAGGCGGCGCGGTTCGGCGAGCAGGCCTGAGCCCGCCCGGGGGTGGTGGCATGGCGCCGCTGGGCTAGCGCCGCCGCCCCCGGACCGGTGCGTACGGGGGCACGTCCCGCCCCGGCTGGTAGTGCGGCCCCTGCCGGATGTGCCGGACGACCAGGACCAGATCGATCACCGTGATGGCGGCGAGCGCCGCGCAGGCGGCCGCCCAGCCCGGCCTGCCCGCCAGCACGAAGGCCACCGTGCCGCCGACGGTCCACAGCAGCCCCCAGGACGCCAGCCACAGCCGCGCCCGCAGCGGAGTGCGCGCATGGGCGGGCTCATCGCCCGTCCGGATGAATCGCATCGACATCGCACCGTCTCCCTCTTCGACGCTACCGCGACAGCGCTGTCGGTGCGGTCTGCGATCATGTGCTGAGCACAGGAGGTGTACACCCACCGCGCACGACGAGGAGCCGCACGTGATCCACCAGTCCTGGGTCGAATCGGCCGCCCGGCGGTCCCGTATCCGCGGCTGTCTGCTGGGCGGCGCGATCGGCGACGCCCTCGGCAACCCGATCGAGTTCAGCTCCCTGCAGGGGATCCGGGCGGCCTACGGCGAGGCGGGCGTCACCGGCCTCGTCCCGGACGAGAGCGGCACCGCGGGCCGGATCACCGACGACACCCAGATGACCCTGTTCACGGCCGAGGGGCTGATCCGGGCCCACGCCCGCGCGTCCGTCGAGGGCATCGGGGGCGCCGAGATCGCCGTCGTCCGCCAGGCGTATCTGCGCTGGCTCGACACCCAGAACTACCCCGAGCCGCCGCCCCCGAGGACCGCGGACGACGTCCGCCGCACCGGCTGGCTGCGCACCCACCCGTGGCTGTACGCCCGCCGCGCGCCCGGCAACGCGTGCCTCTCCGGCCTCCACGAGGGCCATGTCCCCGCCGCGGACCACCCCCTCCACGGCGCCCCGGGCCCGGTGAACTCCGGCTCCAAGGGCTGCGGCACCGTGATGCGGTCGGCCCCGTTCGGCCTCACCGGCCTGCCCGCCCGCGAGTGCTTCGAACTCGCCGCCCGCTGCGCCCAGATCACCCACGGCCACCCCACCGGCTACCTCGCGGCGGGCGCCCTGGCCGCGATGGTCGCGCACCTCCTCGAGGGCGACTCCCTGGAGGGCGCGGCTCTGCGCACCCTGGAGCTCCTGCGGGCCTACCCGCGCCACGAGGAGACCACCACCGCCCTGCGCCGCGCGCTCGACCTGGCCGCCGCCGGCGACCCGACCGCGGAGAAGGCCGAGTCCCTCGGCGGCGGATGGATCGCCGAGGAGGCGCTGGCCATCGGGGTCTACGCCGCCCTGGCCCACACCTCGCCCAGGGCGTCACTGCTGCTGTCCGTCAACCACTCGGGCGACAGCGACTCGACGGGCTCGATCTGCGGCAACCTGCTCGGCGTCCACCACGGCGACCTGCGCCTGCCACCCTCCTGGCTGGCGCGGGTGGAGGGCCGCGGCACGATAGCCGAGCTGGCCGACGACCTCGCCTTCGCCTACCACCCCTCCGCCGAGCCGCACGACGACACGGTCTTCCCCCGCGACCGCTACCCGCTCAACTGACCGCGCCGCCCGCCGCCGACGCGGCGCCGGAGTTTGTGGAGGGCGGGGAAGCGCTCGCGGTTCTCGCGGGTGCTGCGGTCGAGTTCTTCCATGAGGCGGCGGGAGCGCTGCTCCATGTCCAGTTCGGCGAGGATGCGGTCGACCTCGGCGAGCAGGGCGCCGTGGAGCTGCCATTGGCCGGGGTGGCGCTGGACGCGGCGGAGGAGGAGGTGGGCGGCCTTGTCGCGGCTGGTGTGGGCCCGGGACAGCTCGGTGGCCAGGCGGGATTCGGCCTCCTCGGCGTTGGCGCTGATCGGGCTGGTGACCAGGATGGCGAAGCTTTCGACGGCGGCGGCGGTGGAGCGGAAGAGGTCTTCCAGCGCTTCGGCCACGTCCGCGGGGAAGAGGGGTTCGTCCGTCCGCTTCTTGGCGAGGTCGGTGAGGGTGCGGGTCAGGACGCGCAGGACGACCGTGCAGATCTCCAGGGTGTCCAGCCCGGTGCGCAGCACCACCCGGTGCAGCAGGCCCTCCTTGACCCGGGGGTTGAGGCGGACGCTGTCCTCGGCCTGCCGGAGGGCGGCGTCGACCTGGGAGATGTCGTGGTCGAGGCGGCGGGCCTCGTGGAGGCGGGCGGCGGCGCGTTCGACCGGGGTGTGGCTGCCCAGCTCCTCGCCCATGTGCAGCAGGAGCTGACGCATCCGGCGGGCGAGGTCCACGATGGACTCGCCGGCGGTGCGGACCCAGACGGGCGGCGCGAACAGGAAGTTGAAACCCAGTCCGACGACGGCCCCGATCAGGGTCTCCAGCACCCGGTCCCAGGCGGTGGTGGTCACCTGGCTCACGCCGAGGACGAGCATGGCGCTGATCGCCACCTCGGGGACGAACTCGCTCACCCGTGCGAAATGACCGGCCGTCAGTGCAGCGAGAATGATCAGACCCAGGCTCCACCAGGTCAGCCCGACCAGGATGGAGAAGCCGATGGCGAGCAGGACGCCCACCACCACGGCGTTCACCCGGCGGATTCCGGTGGTGAGGGTCGCGAAGAGGGTCACCTGCACCACGAGCAGCGCGGTGAGCGGGGCGGTCAGCGGGGCCGATTCGTTGCTCAGCTGGAGGGCGACGACGTAGGCGATGGTCGCGGCCGCCGCGGAACGCAGGGTCTGGACGACGACGGGGGCGTTGCGGCGCTTGACGAGGTCCGCCA
Organism: Streptomyces sp. NPDC019937; assembly: GCF_040631655.1. Taxonomy (NCBI): domain Bacteria; kingdom Bacillati; phylum Actinomycetota; class Actinomycetes; order Kitasatosporales; family Streptomycetaceae; genus Streptomyces; species Streptomyces sp. NPDC019937. The sequence goes on along the minus strand of NZ_JBEYAL010000034.1, from coordinate 9,031 downwards.
CCGGGTCGAGGGCATCAGGCACATGCTTGTCCCTTCCCGTTGCGCCCGGAACGGGCACCGCGACGCCGCCCGGCCACCTCGGACGGGTTAACGTGTGCGGCGTGATCAGGCCATTCAAGGGAACCGAAGACGACGAGGCGCTGCCCGGGAGCACCGGCCCCGCCGCCACCGTCGAAGCCGAGCCGCGCCAGGTCGGGAGGGTACGGACCGAGTACGCACCGGATCCGGACGGGGACCCCGACCCGGGGGAGATCGTCTGGACGTGGGTTCCGTACGAGGAGAACGACGGCCGCGGCAAGGACCGGCCGGTGGTGGTCGTCGCGCGGGAGCGCGGCGGCACGCTGCTGGCCGTACAGCTGTCGAGCAAGCGGCATGACGACGACCGCGAGTGGGTGGGGATCGGCGCCGGGCCGTGGGACCGGGCCGGGCGCGACTCCTGGGTCAACCTGGACCGCGTGCTGCGGGTGCATCCGGACGGCATGCGGCGCGAGGCGTGTGCGCTGGACCGGCCGCGCTTCGACCTGGTCGTGATGCGGCTGCGGCAGCGGTACGGCTGGCACTGAGACTCCTGCCGGCGAGGCCCGGGTCAGGTGTCGGCCAGCGCCAGCAGCTTGGTGACCGTGTTCCAGTTGCGGGCGGTGGCCGTCACCCCGAGCCGGGCGTTGGTGAGCTTCGCGGCCAGCTTGGAGCGGCCGATTCCGTCCGGGCAGAAGAGGTAGATCTCCCGCCCGATGAGCCGGAATTCGTCCGGCGCGTACGCGGCCGGGTCCAGCGCGTCCAGCGCCGAGGTGTCGGTGGGCACGTCCGACAGGAAGATCACATGCAGGGTCTTGGGCTCGGCCGCGGCCGCGGGGTACGGGTTGACGTCGACGACGGCGGCCAGCTCGTCGCGGGTCCGCACCATCACGGGTACGGAGAAGCCCAGGTCGGCGGCGAAGGCGTCCTCGAGCGTGCGGGCCGTCTGGTCGGGCGGGGTGCCGGGGTCGGCGAAGACGATGTTGCCGCTCTGCAGGTGGACGGTGACGCCCTCGAACCCCAGCTCGGCCATCAGCGTGCGCTGCCGCGCCATCGGGAACTTGTTGTTGCCGCCCACGTTGATGCCGCGCAGCAGCGCTATCCGGGATGTCATGGGCGGAACTCCTGACGCCTGTGGCCGGTGCGGTGGGCCTGTGGGGAGCGTACCCGCACCGCGCCGGGAGCGGCACGGCATCATGGGGGCGTGCGGCTCGAAGCGATCACCTGGGAACGGCTGACCGACGCGACCGCCGACCGCATCGCCGGGATGACGGCGGCGGACGGCGGCCCCTGGCTCAGGGTGGCGGTCGACGGCGCGCCCGCGGCGCGTCCCGGGGAGCTGGCCCGGGACCTGGCGGAGGCGCTGCGGATGCGCGGGCGCCCGGTGCTCGTGGTCGCGGCGGCGGGATTCTTGCGGCCCGCGTCGCTGCGCTACGAGTACGGGAAGCGGGACGCCGACGCGTACTACGACCGCTGGCTGGACACCGGGGCCCTGTGGCGCGAGGTGTTCACCCCGCTGGAGCCGGGACCGGGCGGCACCGGGCGGGTGCTGCCCGACCTGTGGGACCCGGCGACCGACCGGGCCACCCGCAGCCCCTACGCCGAGCTGCCGCCGGGAGGGGTGCTGCTGCTGCACGGCGCGCTGCTGCTGGGGCACTGGTTCCCGTTCGACCTGTCGGTGCATCTGTGGCTGACGCCGGGCGCCCTCGGCCGCCGCACCGAGGAGGACGAGCGCTGGACGCTGCCCGCCTTCGCGCGGTACGAGGAGGAGGTGCGGCCCGTGGAGAGCGCGGACGTGGTGGTGCGGGCGGACGACCCGCGGCATCCGGCCTGGCACCGCCCGGGACCGTAGGCCGTCCGTCCGCCCGTGCCTGCGCGCTACTTCTTCTGCGGGCACTCCTTCCACGCGAAGTGGTAGGTGGTGCTCACGTCGCCGTCCGTCGAGTCCATGGTCATGAAGCTCGTCGTGTCCTTGGTGTTGGACGATCCGGCGTTGACCCGCAGCTCGGTGTTGATGTTGAAGTTCCGCAGCTCGCCGCAGGGGGACCAGACCACGGTGGCGATGTCCGCCTTGTCGGTGACCTGCCAGTTGTCGTCGTAGGAGCCGGCGAAGTCATGCGCGGCCGACGTCGTCTGCGACTGCCCCTGGAAGTAGTACGAGGCCTTCTCGGTGGCGGACGCGCCCTTCTCCAGGTGGGCGTAGCCCCGGTAGTCGACGCTGGCGATGGCGTAGGAGAAGCCCTGGGGCACGTGCGTGACCAGGTTCAGCTGACAGTTCTTCCTGAAGTCGGTCGGCTTGGCCCCCTTGCCCACCTGGGCCAGGTAGTCGCTGTACGTCACCGTGAACGCGGTGTTGTCGGGAGAGACCGCCACCGCCGCCGTTCCCGCCGGACAGCCCGATCCGTTGACGGTCGCGACGGTGATCACGATCTTGTCGGGTGGCACGGTCTCGAACGGGGGTTGCGCGTATGCCTGGGAGGTGAGCGTCGAGGCGAATAACGCCGCTGCCACACCGCCCGCGTACAGAACACCGGGCATGATTCTCCATTCGATGGTGGATTTCCCCGCGCTGCTGGTGGGGACCGCCCCGCCGGAAGGACTACGGGCATTCCTTCCAGGCCAGGTGGTAAATGGTGTTGGCTCCGCCGTCCGTCGAGTCCATGGCCATGAAGCTGGTGGTGCCGCTCGCGGACGTTCCCGCGTTCACCCGGAGTTCGGTGTTGATGTTGAAGTTGCGGTCCTGGCCGCACGGCGCCCATACCAGCGCGCTGTATTCCGTGGCGTCGGTGGTCTGCCAGTTGTCGTTGTACGGACCGCCGAACTCATGGGTGCGCGATGCCGTGTCCGACGACCCCTGGAAGTAGTAACTCGCCTTCTCGGTGCCCTTCGCGCCCTTTTGCAGCGAGCCGTAGCCGCGGTAGTCGACCTGGGCGATGGCGTAGGTAAACCCCTGCGGTACGTGAACACCCAGGTTGAGCTGGCAGTTCTTACGGATGTCGGTGGGGTCCGAGCTGGGTCCGACCTGCGCGAGATAGTCGCTGTAGGTCACGGTGAAGGCCGTGTTGTCACCGGCGACGGCCACCGCGGCGGTCCCTTTCGGGCAGCCCGAGCCGTTCACGGTCTTGACGCTTAGCTGGATCTTTTCCGGCGGTACATCGGGGGCCGAGGAAACACCTTGAGCGGAAAAGACCGAGGCGAATAACGCCGCGGCCGCGCCGCCGGCGAGCAGAACACCGGACATGGCTCTCCAATTCGATCATCGGGGGACGTGGTTGAGCCGTGGAGGAACGCGTTCGTCTTCCGGGCGTGAGCGGGGAAAGGTGCGAGCGGAGAAGAGCGGAGGAAGAGCGGAAGAACGAAAGAGCTTTACCGCGTGCCGGAATGTGCTTGCGTTACATTCTCGCCGGGGTGGGGCCCGCGAGCGCTCCCAAGGTAAGGGGGGAAGGTGGCCATGACAAGATGGCGACGCATTCCATCGGCAAAATATCTTCCAAACCGGTGACCGGAGAACCCGTCCGGTCAGAAAAGCGGTTGCGGAAGTACCCCTTCCAGGGCCAGCAGGGTCCGCTTGGTCTCCAGTCCGCCGCCGAAGCCGCCTATGCCGCCGCCGCTCTCCACGACGCGATGGCAGGGAACCACCACCGGCAGCGGATTGCTGCTCATGGCCACCCCGACCGCGCGGGCGGCGTCCGGCTCGCCGACCCGGCGGGCCAGGTCCTGGTAGCCGACGACCGTGCCGTACGGAACGTGGGCGGCCAGCTCACGCAGCACCCGGCGGTTGAATCCCGCGGACAGGGACCAGTCCAGCGGCAGGGTGAACGCGCGGATCCTCCCGGCGAAATAGCTTTCCACCTGGCCAATCGCCTCGGTGAGACCCGCACCGGGCTCCGGCGCGGGCCCGGTGCCGAGGCGGCGGGTGAGCCGGTCGACGGCCCCGGCCGCCGTCGTGTGATCGGCGTGGAAGACCACGTGGACCAGCCCCTGGCCGGTGGCCGCGAGCAGCAGGGGACCGATGGGCGTGTCGGACACCGCCCAGGACCACTCGTGGGTCTCCTGCCGCTCCGGCTGCCGCTGCTCGTTCGTCACGCCTTCAGCGTAGGCGGGGGGTCCGACAGCGCCCCGCCGTCACGTCGGCGTCGGCGGGCGTCAGCGGGCGTCGTCCAGCGCCTCCCGCACCACGTCGGGCTTGTTGGTGATGATCCCGTTCACCCCCATGTCCGCGACCTTGACCGCCGTCGGGCCGTCGTTCACCGTCCAGGTGTAGACCTCCAGCGGACGCCCGTGCGCACCGCGCACCGCCTGGATCTCCTTCACGTACGAGGCGCCGATCGTCGTGTGGCTCGGGTTGATCTGGTCGGCGAACTCCGCGTACCGCGGCAGATCGGCGACGGCCGGGGTACCCAGGAAACCGGTCTTGACGTCCCGCCGCAGCCGGTGGACGGTCTGCACGGAGTCGGCGCTGAAGCTCTGCACGATCAGCCGCTTGAGGTGCTTGCGGTCGAGCCAGCCCTCCCGGCGCAGCTCGCGCAGCGCCTGCCGCTCGATGCCCGGGTACAGTTCCGGCGCCTTGATCTCCATGAGCAGCTTCTGGTGGTTGTCCGAAACCCGGTCCAGGTACTCCTCCAGGGTCGGCACCGGCTCGCCCGCGAACTTCGGCCCGAACCAGCTGCCGGCGTCCAGTTTCTCGATCTCGTCCAGGGTGAAGTCGGAAATGTTCCAGGGGGCGCGGTCCGGGAAGACCTCCTCGACGTCGGTGGTCCGGTTCAGTGTCGTGTCGTGCATGACGATCAGCTCGCCGTCCCGGGTGCGCTGCACATCGTTCTCCACCCAGTCGATGCCCAGGTCGTCGGCGGCGTCGACGGCGGCCAGGGTGTTCTCGGGGGCGTAGCCGGAGGCTCCCCGGTGCGCCACCGTGACGGTGTGGTGGTGCGACATGCCGGGGGCGGCCTGCGCCGCCGTGGGGAGCAAGAGCGCGGAGACGCCCAGGAGAGCGCCGGATAACGCGGCGGCGGGGCGGATCTGCATACGGACTCCTCGCGTCGACTGACTCGCGGACGGCCGAAGCGTGCCAGACCCGCCGTACGGAGGACAGTCACAGAAAGGCCGTACATTGATCCATGCCGTACCCCTCCCGGATCGGGGCCGCGGAACGGGCCGCGGACCGGGCGCGGGACCGGCGGGGGAGGGGGCCGGGACCCGGTCGTCCGGTCGTTGTCGGTGGCGAGTCGTACGGTGGGTCTCATGCGGCCCGTGACTCAGATCGAACGCAAGGTGGCGCCCTTCGAGGTCGTCAGCCCGTACCAGCCCAGCGGCGACCAGCCGACGGCCATCGCCGACCTGGACCGGCGCATCCGCGGCGGTGAGAAGGACGTCGTGCTCCTCGGCGCGACCGGCACCGGCAAGTCCGCGACCACCGCGTGGATGATCGAGAAGCTTCAGCGGCCCACGCTCGTCATGGCGCCGAACAAGACGCTGGCGGCCCAGCTCGCCAACGAGTTCCGCGAGCTGCTGCCGAACAACGCCGTCGAGTACTTCGTCTCGTACTACGACTACTACCAGCCCGAGGCGTACGTACCGCAGTCGGACACCTACATCGAGAAGGACTCCTCGATCAACGAGGAGGTCGAGCGGCTGCGCCACTCCGCGACGAATTCGCTGCTCACCCGGCGCGATGTGGTCGTGGTGGCATCCGTCTCCTGCATCTACGGCCTGGGCACCCCGCAGGAGTACGTGGACCGCATGGTGCCGCTCAAGGTCGGCGAGGAGATCGACCGCGACCAGCTGCTGCGCCGCTTCGTGGACATCCAGTACACCCGCAACGACATGGCGTTCACCCGGGGCACCTTCCGGGTCCGCGGCGACACCATCGAGATCTTCCCGGTCTACGAGGAGCTGGCGGTCCGGATCGAGATGTTCGGCGACGAGATCGAGGCGCTGTCGACGCTCCATCCGCTCACCGGCGAGGTGATCAGCGACGACCAGGAGCTGTACGTGTTCCCGGCCAGCCATTACGTGGCCGGGCCCGAGCGCATGGAGAAGGCCATCGCCGGGATCGAGTCCGAGCTGGAGCAGACCCTGGCCCGGCTGGAGAAGCAGGGCAAGCTGCTGGAGGCCCAGCGGCTGCGGATGCGCACCACGTACGACATCGAGATGATGCGGCAGATCGGCACCTGCTCGGGCATCGAGAACTACTCGCTGCACATCGACGGCCGTGAGACCGGCTCCCCGCCGCACACCCTCCTCGACTACTTCCCGGAGGACTTCCTCCTGGTCATCGACGAGTCGCACGTCACCGTGCCGCAGATCGGCGCGATGTACGAGGGCGACGCGTCCCGCAAGCGCACGCTGATCGAGCACGGCTTCCGGCTGCCCTCAGCGCTCGACAACCGCCCGCTGAAGTGGGAGGAGTTCCTGGAGCGGGTCGGTCAGACCGTCTACCTCTCCGCGACCCCCGGGCCGTACGAGCTGTCCCGCGGCGACGGCTTCGTGGAGCAGATCATCCGGCCGACCGGCCTGGTCGACCCCGAGGTCGTGGTCAAGCCCACCGACGGCCAGATCGACGATCTGATCCATGAGATCCGCACCCGCACCGAGAAGGACGAGCGGGTCCTCGTCACCACCCTCACCAAGAAGATGGCCGAGGACCTGACCGACTACATGCTCGAACTGGGCATCCAGGTGCGCTATCTGCACAGCGACGTGGACACCCTGCGCCGGGTGGAGCTGCTGCGCGAGCTGCGCGCCGGCGAGTACGACGTCCTGGTCGGCATCAACCTGCTGCGGGAGGGCCTGGACCTGCCGGAGGTCTCCCTGGTCGCCATCCTCGACGCGGACAAGGAGGGCTTCCTGCGCTCCGGCACCTCCCTGATCCAGACCATCGGCCGCGCCGCCCGTAACGTCTCGGGCCAGGTGCACATGTACGCCGACAAGGTCACCCCGGCGATGGAGAAGGCCATCGACGAGACGAACCGCCGCCGGGAGAAGCAGATCGCGTTCAACGAGAAGAACGGGATCGACCCGCAGCCCCTCCGTAAGAAGATCGGCGACATCGTGGCGACCCTCGCGCGCGAGGAGATCGACACCAAGGAGCTGCTGGACACCGGCTACCGCAAGTCGGCGGACCAGGGCAAGGGGCAGGCGAAGGCGCCGGTGCCGGCCCTGGCCTCCCACAAGCCGGGCGGCAAGGCCGCGAAGGGAGCCGGGGACGGCGCGCTGACCGACCGTCCGGCCGCCGAACTGGCCGAGCTGATCGAGGAGATGACCGCCCGGATGAAGGCCGCGGCGGCGGAGCTCCAGTTCGAGGTCGCGGCCCGGTTGCGGGACGAGGTCGGGGAGCTGAAGAAGGAGCTGCGGCAGATGAGGGAGGCCGGGCTGTCCTGACCCCCGGGGCAGCGGGGGCCGCTGGGGTTCCGCCGTGGTCCCGCTGTGTTGCAAGACCGACACAAAAGCCCGCTCGCCTGGCCGGAGTCCCCGCGGCCGTGCATAGGGTTCCGGGAGGGCCGTGCACACGGCGCGGCCGCGGCCGCGCCGCGTCGGTGGCCACGGGGAAACCGAGAGACGAGAGTAGGGACAGCGCGTGACGGTCAACATGTCCAAGGGACAGGCCATCAGCCTGCAGAAGGCCGACGGGGGCACCCTGACCGCGGTGCGGATGGGACTGGGCTGGCAGGCGGCGCCCCGCCGTGGACTGTTCGGCTCCCGCACCCGTGAGATCGACCTCGACGCGTCGGCGGTGCTCTTCGCCGACAAGCAGCCGACCGACGTCGTCTTCTTCCGTCATCTGGTGAGCGACGACGGCTCGGTGCGCCACACCGGCGACAACCTGGTCGGCGGCGCCGGCCAGGGCGGCGACGACGAGTCGATCCTCGTCGACCTGCAGCGGGTGCCGGTGCACATCGACCAGATCGTCTTCACCGTGAACTCCTTCACCGGCCAGACCTTCGCCGAGGTGCAGAACGCGTTCTGCCGGCTCGTCGACGAGACCAACGGCCAGGAGCTGGCCCGCTACACCCTCACCGGCGGCGGGCAGTACACCGCGCAGATCATGGCCATCGTGCAGCGCGCGGGCGGCGCCTGGCAGATGAAGGCCGTGGGCGAGCCCGCCAACGGCCGCACCTTCCAGGACCTGATGCCGCACATCGTGCCGCACCTGTAAGCGCAGCGGTTCTCCCGTCGGCCCGGTGGTGCGCATGCCCACCGGGCCGACGCGCTCACGTGGCACGGTCCGCACACCGCCACGCGCACGACGGAACACACAACGGAACACAACGAGGGGGACGCACGATGACGGCCGAGCTGGTCCGTGGGCAGAACCACCCGCTGCCCCAGACCCGTTTGGAGATCCGGATCTCGGCGGGCAATCCGATCGTGGCCGGGGCGACACTCGGGGATGAGCGGGGCACGGTGCGGGGCGCCGAGTGGGTCGCCCACCCCGCCTCGCCGCAGCTGCCCGGCGTCGAAGTGTCCAAGCAGGCGGCGGCCGACCACCGGCTCGCCGTCGACCTCGACGCGCTGCCCGAGGGCGTCCACCGGGTGCACGTGCTGCTCGCCCTGGTGAGCGGGTCCGGCGGCCCGGACCGGTTCGGCGCCATGGCCGCGCCGTCCGTCGCCGTCACCGGCCTCGACGGCACCGGGGTGGCCGGTTACACCATCACCGACCTGGACGCGGAGTCCGCGGTGATCGCCTTGGAGCTGTACCGCAGGCAGGGCGCCTGGAAGGTGCGCGCGGTGGGCCAGGGGTACGCGGGCGGGCTGGCCGAGATGCTGCGGGACCAGGGGCTGCCCCAGGCCGCCGGGCTGGCCGCCGAGATCAACGACGCGGTGGCGCGCGGCATGGCCCGCTCGGTGGCCCAGCCCCCGCCGCGTGCCGCCGGGGACGACGGCCGGGTGCGGACGGCCACGGCGGGCGCCGGGCCCGCACCGGACGCCCCGCCCCCGGCCCGGCCACAGACCCAGCCCCAGACCCCGCCACAGGCCCAGGCGGGGCGCCAGGCCGCCGCGCAGCCGCCGTCCCCGG